>NZ_WWJY01001215.1 GCF_009865405.1 Streptomyces sp. SID3212
CTTCGGCCTGGACACCGCCCGGCTGACCGTGCCGGCGGGCGGCACCGCGGACGCCGTCCTCACCTCGGACACCCGGATCGCGGGACCGGACGGCGCCTACTCCGGCTCCGTCGTCGCGACGGCGACCGAGGGCGGACAGCGCGTACTCACGTCCTTCGGCGTCATCCGCGAGGAGGAGTCGTACGACCTCACACTCAAGTTCCTCGACGCCAAGGGCAGGCCCACGGCCGGCATGGCCGAGGTCGTGGGCCACAACACCCCCTACTGGGAGTCCCTGTACGACGCGGACGGCGACGGGACCGTGAAGGTCAGGGCCCCCAAGGGCAGGTACCTCTTCGACGTGGTGGTGGGGGAACCGGAGACCGGCGGGGCCCCGGTCTTCGCGCTGTTCGTGCAGCCGAAGTACGACGTCACGAGGAACGCCACGCTCACGTTCGACGCCCGCAGGGCGAAGCCGGTGAGCATCACACCACCGGGCAGGGCGAAGCAGGTCTCCGCCTACACGAACTACTTCCTGGACACCCCCTACGCGTTCGCCGCCACCTGGTTCCTGGACAGCTTCCAGGGCGTCTCCATGGCCCACATCGGCGCGGCGCTCCCCGCCGCGCAGTTCAACGCCCGGGTGGGCGCCCTCTGGCAGCAGGGCAGCACGAACTACAACCTGCTCTACAACCGAGCCGGTTCGGCCTACACCGGGTTCAGACACAAAGCGACGGCCGGTGAACTCGCCCTGGTGAACGTCAAGATCGGGGCCTCGGCCAAGAAGCGCACCGGCTACGTCAGCTCGTTCTGGAGCGCGAACGGCGAAGGGACGGGCGCCGGCACCGAGCTGTTCGCCCTGCCCACCACCGCGAAGACCTACGTCACGGTCCCCAAGGGCTTCACGTGGGAGTTCGGCATGGGCCAGCAGCAGAGCGGGGACGAGGACGGCGTGTACCTCGGCTCCGACGGCGCGAAGACGTACCAGGCGAAGAAGACGTATACGAAGACCTACAACGTGGGCGTGTTCAGCCCGCGGGTGGGCCCGTACAGCGGCGCGCGGCAGGACAACGCCATGCTGGTCTGCGTGGACGAATTCACCGACGGGGCCGGACACTTCGGCCAGTCCGCGGCGACCAAGCGGCGCACGGTGATCACCGCCGACGGCAAGACGATCCTCGACAGGCGCGAGGACCTCTGCCAGCTCGTCGGGAACCTGCCCGCCACGTCGGCGCGTTACGTCGTCAGCACCGACGCGACCCGCTCGACCGCGCTGGCGGGCGTCACCACCCGCCTCGTCGCCTCCTGGTCGTTCGTCTCCGAGCGGCCGTCCGCCGAAGGTGCGGACCTCCCGCTGTCCACGGTCCGCTTCCTCCCGAAGCTCGACCTGGCCAGCACCGCCCCCGCCGGCGAGAAGCTCACCGTCCCGCTGGCGATCGACGGTCCGGCGGCGGGCAAGGGCTTCAAGTCCCTGTCCGTACAGGTCTCGTACGACGGCGGTACGAAGTGGGCGAAGGCTCCCGTCACCACCGGCAAGGACGGGAAGAAGAGCCTGACGCTCAGCCACCCGAAGAAGGCCACCTCGGTCTCCCTCAAGGCGAGGCTCACGGACACGAAGGGCTACACGTACGACGTGACCGTCGTGAAGGCCTACCTGCTCACGTAGGCGGCGGACACGGCGGGAGGACAGGCACCGCGCACCGGCCGCGCCCGGGGGACCAGCACCACTCCCCGGGCGCGGCGTCATGCCCGGCACGGGCCGCACCGCAACCGCCGACGTAGGCTTCGGTCAGCATCAGCAGCATCAGCAGCCAGGCAGGGAGGAACGACCGTGCGCGTCGCCGTGTTGGACGACTACCAGGAGGCCGCTCACCGCTTCGGTGACTGGGACAGTCTCGACGCCGAGGTCACCTTCCTGCACGACCACCTCGCCGACACCGACACACTCGTCGAGGCCCTGCGCGGCCACGACGTCGTCGTCGCGATGCGCGAACGCACCCCGTTCACGGAAGAGCGCTTCGCACGCCTGCCCGACCTGAGGCTGCTCGTCACCACCGGCGCCGCCAACGCGGCCATCGACGTCGCGGCCGCGCACCGCCACGGCGTCACCGTCTGCGGCACGGAGAGCAAGCCCTACGCCACCCCCGAGTTGACCTGGGGCCTCATCCTCTCCCTGTTGCGGCACCTCCCCGAGGAGTCCGCCGGGATGCGCCGGGGGGAGTGGCAGCACACCCTCGGCGGTGACCTGCACGGACGTACGCTCGGCGTGGTCGGCCTGGGACGGCTGGGCGCGCGGGTCGCCGCCGTCGGCAACGCCTTCGGCATGCGGGTGATCGCCTGGAGCACCCACCTCGACCCCGCGCACGCCCGCGCGTGCGGCGCCGAACCGGTCGGCAAGGACACGCTGTTCTCGACGGCCGACGTGGTGACCCTGCACTACAAGCTCAGCGCGCGCAGCACCGGCCTCGTCGGCCGCCGCGAGCTGGCGCTCATGAAACCCGGCGCCTATCTCGTCAACACCTCACGCGGCCCGCTCGTCGACACCGGCGCCCTCGTCGAGGCCCTGCGCGAGGGCCGGATCGCCGGGGCCGGCCTCGACGTCTACGACGTGGAGCCCCTGCCGGCCGACGACCCGCTCCGTACCGCGCCGCGCACGGTGCTGACCCCCCACCTTGGATACGTCACCGAGGAGACGTACCGCGTCTTCTACGGCGGCGCGGTGGAGGACATCGCCGCCTACCGGGCCGGCGCGCCCCTCCGTACGATCACGCC
>NZ_WWJY01001216.1 GCF_009865405.1 Streptomyces sp. SID3212
AGTCCGCCGAGCCCGCCGAGGCCCCGCGCGCCGTCGAGGCGCCGGCCGCCCAGGAGCAGCACGCCGACGACACCGAGCAGGAGGCCGACCAGGGCGCCGAGGGCGCCGACGGTCCCTTCGACGACGGTGACGAGTACGGCGACCGCCCGTCGCGCCGCCGCCGCCGGGGTGGCCGTCGCCGCCGTCGCGGTGAGTCCGCGGAGGCCGACGACACCCAGGACGAGCAGTCGGACGACCGGCACACAGACCGGCACACCGATCAGCACACCGACCGGTCCGCCGACCGCACCCACGACCACGGCGAGGACGAGCCGGAGCGGTCGTACGACGACAGCGACGAAGCCTCCTACGACGACGGCGACAACGGGTCGGGCGCCGGTTCCTCCAGCAGCCGCCGCCGTCGCCGCAGGCGCCGTCGCAGCGGTGACAGCGGCCCCGAGGCCGAGAGCACGCAGAACGGCCAGGACGACCCGGAGCGTACGGTCGTCAAGGTCCGCGAGCCGCGTGAGCGGCGCGCCAAGGAGACCGACCGCGAGCGCGAGATCCACAGCGGCTCCGACGAGGTGCAGTCCATCAAGGGCTCGACCCGCCTGGAGGCCAAGAAGCAGCGCCGCCGCGAGGGGCGCGAGCAGGGCCGCCGCCGGGTGCCGATCATCACCGAGGCGGAGTTCCTCGCCCGCCGCGAGGCCGTCGAGCGTGTGATGGTCGTACGGCAGAACGGCGAGCGCACCCAGATCGGCGTCCTCGAGGACAACGTGCTCGTGGAGCACTACGTCAACAAGGAACAGGCCACCAGCTACGTCGGCAACGTCTACCTGGGCAAGGTGCAGAACGTACTGCCGTCCATGGAGGCCGCGTTCGTCGACATCGGCAAGGGGCGCAACGCCGTCCTGTACGCCGGTGAGGTCAACTTCGAGGCGCTGGGCATGGCCAACGGCCCGCGCCGCATCGAGACCGCGCTCAAGTCCGGCCAGTCGGTGCTCGTCCAGGTGACGAAGGACCCGATCGGCCACAAGGGCGCGCGTCTCACCAGCCAGGTGTCCCTGCCCGGCCGTTACCTGGTCTACGTGCCCGAGGGCTCGATGACCGGCATCAGCCGCAAGCTGCCCGACACCGAGCGGTCCCGGCTCAAGTCCATCCTCAAGAAGATCGTCCCCGACGACGCCGGTGTCATCGTCCGTACGGCCGCCGAGGGCGCCAGCGAGGACGAGCTGCGCCGTGACGTCGAGCGCCTCCAGGGCCAGTGGGAGGACATCAAGAAGAAGTCGAAGAGCGGCAACGCCCCGACGCTTCTCTACGGTGAGCCCGACATGACCGTCCGGGTCGTCCGCGACATCTTCAACGAGGACTTCACGAAGGTCATCGTCAGCGGCGACGACGCGTGGCAGACCATCCACGGGTACGTCGCGCACGTCGCGCCGGACCTCTCCGACCGGCTGACGCGCTGGACGAGCGAGGTCGACGTCTTCGCGACGTACCGCATCGACGAGCAGCTGATGAAGGCGCTGGACCGCAAGGTCTGGCTGCCGAGCGGTGGTTCGCTGGTGATCGACAAGACCGAGGCCATGATCGTGGTCGACGTCAACACCGGGAAGTTCACCGGCCAGGGCGGCAACCTGGAGGAGACCGTCACCAGGAACAACCTGGAGGCGGCCGAGGAGATCGTGCGCCAGCTGCGGCTGCGCGACCTCGGCGGCATCGTCGTGATCGACTTCATCGACATGGTGCTGGAGTCCAACCGGGATCTGGTGCTGCGGCGGCTGCTGGAGTGCCTGGGCCGGGACCGTACGAAGCACCAGGTGGCCGAGGTCACCTCGCTGGGCCTGGTCCAGATGACCCGCAAGCGGGTCGGCCAGGGCCTGCTGGAGTCGTTCTCCGAGACCTGCGTCCACTGCAACGGGCGCGGTGTGATCGTCCACATGGAGCAGCCGACGGCGTCCGGTGGCGGTGGCGGGAACAGCAACGCCCACGCCAACGGCAGCGGCGCGGTGAGCGGGAACGGCAAGCGTTCCAAGAAGCGTGGCCGCGGCGGCTCGGCGGGTACGGACCAGGACCACGGTCACGACAGCCATGAGCACGACCACGAGCACGAGTACGCCGACGTGCTGACCGAGCCCGAGCACGAGACGGAGGCCGAACTGGCCGCCGAGGTGGCGACCCCGGTCCCGTTCGCGGTGGCGGAGTTCGCGCCGGACGAGGAGCTGTTCAGCAGCGTGGCGGAGGCCGAGGCCTCCGTACGCGGCCGTTCGCGCCGCCGGGCGTCGCGCAAGGCGTCGGCTCCGGCCGGTTCGCCGAGGGCGGCCGAGGCGGAGGCGGCGGAGATCGTCGTCGAGACCCCC
>NZ_WWJY01000121.1 GCF_009865405.1 Streptomyces sp. SID3212
CTGCGGCTGGTGGTCGACTCGGGCCCCACGATGGCGATGTGGCAGCCGCTCGCCCGTGATCTGCACAAGGCCTTCGGCCAGTTGGGCGCGTTCCGTACGGTGGAGCTGGTGCGGCTCGACCCGGACGGCTCGGTGCCGGTACGGAAGTGGCCGGCGGGCCGGACCGTCGCGCTGGTCATCAGCGACACGATGGGCCCGCAGTGGCGCGAGGGGGCGGCCGGCCAGCGGTGGTACCGGACCCTGCGCGGCTGGGCCCGTACCCTCCCGGTCGCCGTCGTGCAGCCCCTGCCGGAACGGATGTGGCAGGACAGCCCGCTCACCCCCGTCCCCGGCCTGTTCACCGCCCCCGGCCCCGGCGCGCCCAACGCGTCCCTGCACTTCGCCCCGTACGACGGCCTGGCCCGGGGCATTCCGGTGCCGGTCCTCGAACCGAACGCCGAGTGGTTCGGCAACTGGGCGGGCCTGCTGGCGTCGCCCGGCGGGACGGTGTTCCCCGGTTCCGCCGCGCAGCTCACGGCGGGCCCGCCGCTCGCCGCCCGGGACGGTGAGGACGGCCTCGCCCCCCGGGACACCCCGGCCGAGGAGCTGGTCCTGCGTTTCCGTTCCGCCGCGTCCCAGCAGGCGGTGCGGCTGGCGGCGCACCTGGCCGTGGGGCTCGCCTATCTGCCGGTGATGCGGATCGTACAGACGTCGTTGGAGAAGCA
Organism: Streptomyces sp. SID3212; assembly: GCF_009865405.1. Taxonomy (GTDB): domain Bacteria; phylum Actinomycetota; class Actinomycetes; order Streptomycetales; family Streptomycetaceae; genus Streptomyces. Next base: position 705 of record NZ_WWJY01000121.1, read on the forward strand.
GCCGCGCGCGCAGCATCTCGCGGAGGTGGTGCTGAGCGGGCTGCTCACCGTCGCGCCTGGTCCGGCCGGTTCGTACGAATTCCGGCCGGGGGTACGGGAGTTGCTGCTGGCCACCCTGCCGTCCCACGAGCTGGGCCGGACGACCGCGCTGCTGCACCGGGTGGCGGCGGAGATCTCGGCGCTCGGCGGGTCGGTGCCGGGCGAGTTCCGCAGGCTGGTCGACGGCGCGCGCGGGGACGGGCGGGAGGCGGGCGGGCGCGTCACGCTGGTGAGCCCGGAGAGCGTCCCGGTCGCGCGGGACCACCACGGGTCCGGGCCGGTGACCGGTGCCTCCGACGGGCCGTCGGTGGGGTCGTACCGGCTGCTGAACCGCATCGGCCAAGGCGCGTACGAGCGGTGGCGGGCGCGGGACGAGGGGGGCCGCGAGGTGGTCGTACGGTACGCGGGCGCCGTACCGTCCGGCGCGAAGGCGGCGGCGCGGCGGCAGGCGCAGGCGGTCCTGGCGCTGCGGCATCCCGGCATCGTCACGATCCACGACTTCGGGTGGGACGACGGGGTCCTCTACTTCGTGGAGGAGCCGGTGGCGGGCGAGCCGCTCGCGAGGCCGGGGTGGACGGACGCGAGCCGGTCCTCCGCGACGTCCGTGCCGGATCTGGTGAGCGTGGGGCGGCAGGTCCTCGACGCGCTCGTGCACGCCCATCGGCACGGGGTGACCAACCGTCACCTGATGGGAGAGGAGATCGTGCGGCTGCCGGACGGCCGCGTGAAGGTGGGCGGCTTCGGCCTGCCGGACGGGGTGGGGTCCGGCACGGATCCGGGGGCACGGGCGGAGGTGGCGGCCGGCGCCGACGCGGCGGCACGGGCGGAGGCGGCGGCCGGCGCCGACGCGGCGGAGGATCTCCACGGTCTCGGCCGGGTGCTGTACGAACTCGCCACCGGCAGAGCCCCCTTCGCCCCGCGACGGCTCCACGCGCCGGGCCCCGGCGAGGAACAGTTCGTCCCGCCACGGCAGTTGCGGCCCGACCTGCCGCCGCGCCTGGAGACCATGATCCTGGATCTGCTGGCCCCGCATCCCGAGCGCCGCGCGCGAGGCGCGGCGACGCTGCTCGCGGAGCCCGTACTGCCCCTGGACGCCTGGCAGTACAGCGTCCTCGGACCTCTGCGCGCGGTACGCGGCCGGCAGGACGGCACCCCGGCCGACCACGCGGAACGGTCCCTGCTCGCCCACCTCCTGCTCTCCTACGGACAGGGCGTGCCCACGGCCGAACTGGCGGCGGCGCTCGGCGCCACGGCGCGGGACGGCATCCCGGAGGAGACGGTGACCCGGGCCGCCGCCGCGCTGCGCCTCCAGGGGCATCCGGTCGAGAACACCGGTACGGGCTACCGACTGCGCCTCGACGCACACGAACTGGACGTCCGTACGGCACAACAGCGCGCGGCCGAGGCGGCACGGGCCACGGAGTCCGGCGACCACACGACCGCCGCCGCGCTGTACGACTCCGCCCTCGCCCTCTGGTCCGCCACCCCGCTGACAGGCGTCGACGGCCCCTGGGCGGACGGGCAGCGGAGCTCGCTGCGGAAGTGGCGTCGGTCCCTGGAGAACGGACGCGCGGTCGCAGGGATGCGGGACCGGCCGGAGGTCCGGGAGCCCGGGACACCGGCGGCGGGCAGCGCGGGGCCGGTCCACGCGGCGCGGGGCGACCTGCGCCTCCCGGTCTACGCGACGTCCTCCGCGCGAGAGGTGTCGCGTCGCCCGCCATCCGCGTACGGCGTGGGCGGCCGCCCCGAGTCCGGCCCCCACGCCATCCGCATCCAGGTCGTCGTGCACGGGGGTACGACCCCCGGCCGCCGGGGTCGCCCCGCGTACCGCCCCGGGGTGCTCAGGGCGCTGCGGCGCACCGTGGGCGGAGCGGTGCGGCCGGACCCGGACGGGACGATCCGGGTGACCCCGGGACGGAAACTCGCCCCGGCCAGGTTGGTGGAACGCATCGGCACCCGCTTCGCGACGCACCCCCCGGGCCCGGGCGGCCCGCTCGTGGTCCTCATCGTCGACGCGGGCACGACCCCCGACGAGACGCGGGCGATGGCACGCATGCTGGGGCCCAGGGGATCCGTGGTCATCGGCCTGTCGGCCCCGCTGTACGACCTGGCCGGAAGCCCACCCGGCTACCACCGGGCCGAAGCGACGGAGTACGACACCAGCACTACGGTCTGGTACCGCACGCTCGCCCCACCACCCCGCACCTGGCTCCGCCGCCTACTGCACCGCTGACCGCCCCGGCCCCCTCCGCAACCCGGCACAGGCCCCGGCTCTCCGAACGCGCCCGCATCACCCGAGGCCACCGACCCGGGCCACCGCGACCAGGACCACGGCCCCAGGCCCACAACCCCGGCCCCGGGCAGCGGCCCCTGCCCGGCCGACAAGGCCGGGGCCCCG
>NZ_WWJY01001217.1 GCF_009865405.1 Streptomyces sp. SID3212
GGCGCGCCCACGGCGCCGGGCGGCACGGTCGCCACCGCCACCGACGATCCGCCGGGCTGTTTCAGCGCGAGCAGCAGGACCACGCCCGACGCGGTCGCGGCGACACCGATCATGATCCGCCGCAGCGGATGTCTCCTCTTCACGGGGTGTGCCTCACATCTCGAAGGATTCGTGGTGGATGCGGCGGGCGGGGACGCCCGCCGCGCGCAGGGCCTCGTAGGACTGGCGGGCCAGCCCGGTGGGACCGCAGACATAGACGTCGTGGTCGTCGATGTCCGGCAGCAGTTCGCGCAACCGCTGCGGTGTGATCTCCGGCCTGACGCCGTCGGGACCGTTGACCGCGTACAGGAGACGCGCGCCGCGCGCGGACGCGATCCGCCGCAACTCGCCCCAGAGCGCCAGGTCTTCGGTCTTGCTGGCCCGGTAGAGCAGGGTCAGGTCGCCGGGTTCGCCGGGCAGCGTCTCGAACAGGGCCCGCATCGGGGTGATCCCGGCGCCGCCCGCGATCATCAGCACCTTCTCCTGGCTGCGCCGGGCCGCCGTCATCGCCCCGTAAGGACCCTCCGCCCAGACCCGGGTGCCGGGCCGCAGCCCGGCCACGGCCTCGCTGTGCTCGCCGTTCGCCTTGACGGTGATGCGCAGCAGGTCGGGGCGCGGGGGCGCGGACAGGGAGTACGGGTTGGAGCTCCAGCGCAGTCCGTCCGTGAGGAACCGCCAGCGGAAGAACTGTCCCGGCTGGGCGCCGAGCCGGTGCAGCCTGCGTCCGGTGATCAGGACGGAGACCACACCGGGTGATTCGTAGACGGTCTTCTCGACCCGCATGCGGTGGCGCCGGTTGAGCCGGATCGGCGCGAGGACGCGGTACCAGAGCAGCAGGAGCCCGGCCGCGCCGTACAGCGCGTACCACGCGGTGCGCGCCATCGGGTTCGCCACGAACTCGGCGCCTGCGGCCAGTTGGTGCCAGAAGGTCAGGTAGACCGCGACATAGGTGAGGAGGTGCAGGTAGTACCAGGTCTCGTAGCGCATCCTGCGCCGTACGGCCCGCGCCGAGACGAAGCCGATCAGCAGGAGGATCGCGGTGCCGATGGTCGCCTCGATCATGCGCGGGAAGTCGAGGACGAGGATGACGGTCTGTTCCACGAAGCCCGTGTTGGCCTGGACAGAGTAGCCGCCGATGGTCAGCAGGAGGTGGGCGAGGACCAGACTGACCGCGTACCGGCCGCTCATCGCGTGCCAGCGGGTCACCCGGTCGGAGCCCACCCGCCGTTCCAGCGCGGGGACCCGAGCCATCAGCAGGATGACGATCGCGATCGTGTAGCCGCCGAGGAGTCCGGTGAGGCGGCCCCCTCCGATCAGCCATTCGGCCAGGTCCACGTGCACGACCGGGGTGTTCTGCCACCACAGCGCCATCACGGCCACGGCGCCGGCCCAGGACGCCGCCAACAGGGTTCGCGCGCCCGACCGTTGAGGGCGGATCGCGCGCATGGTCTGCCGGCGCGCGGCCCGGCCGTTGTGCATCATCGCCAAGGGAATGCTCCTCGATTCGCCCACGTGCCAGCCCATACGGATTTCGGCGGCGGCGAGTTCAATCGGGGAGCGGCCCGGAGCGGGCGACTTCGCACGTCGGTGGTCCCTCACGGACCACCTGTGCGGATTTACGGCTGTACGTCCTCACCCGGGCGGCGCGCGCCGGCGTCCAGCAACTTTCCGAGCAGGGAGGACAGTTGGTCGCGCTCCTCGGTGGTGAGGCCGCCGAACGTCTCGTCCAGGAACGCGGGGGTCGCCTCCTCGGCCCGGGCGAGGAGCGCCCGGCCGGAGTCGGTGAGGGTGACGGCGTAGGCGCGCCGGTCGCCGGGGGCGGGCTCGCGGCGTACGTGCCCGGCGCGCTCCAGGCTGTCGCAGATGCCGACCATCACGGAGCGGTCGATGCGCAGCTCCTCGCCGAGGAGCCGCTGCGAGCTGGGGCCGACGGCCGCCAGCATCTTGAGCACCAGGTGCTGGCCGACCCCGATGCCCAGCTCGGCCGCGCGGGTGTCCGCGGCCCGCGCGACGGCCGCCGACGCCCGGCACAGCGCGATGTCAAGACGTTCCGCCGCGAGCCGGGGGAAGTAGGCCGCGCCGCGCCGGCTCGTGGTGGTCCTGGCCGTCATGGGGCCTCCTTCGTCTCGGCACGACCGTACCAGAACCGTCTTCGCCCAGATTGTTTGACCGCAAACAGAAGCTCATCGTACGCTCGCCAATAATCTGCCCGCAGATTATCTACGGGCCCCCAACCCCCAAGGAGAAGCCCCATGATCCCGAGGACAGCCCCGTGACCCTTCCCTCCACCCCCGACGAGCTGTTGTCCACGACCCGTGCGGTACGCAAACGCCTCGACCTGACCCGCCCCGTCCCCCGCGCCCTGATCGAGGAGTGTGTGGACCTGGCCACGCAGGCGCCGACCGGGCGAAACCGGCAGCGCTGGCACTTCCTCGTCGTCACCGAGCCGGAGCTGAGGCGGACGGTGGCCGACGTCTACCGCCGGGCGGTGACGACCGGGGGCGGTCAGGGACCCACCGAGCGGGACCTGCGGCGCATGTACGTCCACCCGGGCTCCATGGAACGCGTCTCCGACGGCTTCCGGCACCTGTACGAGAACATCGACCGCGTGCCCGCCTTCGTCATCCCGGCCGTCGAGGGGCGTACGGACGGGGCCTCCGTGCTCGATCAGTCCATGACCTGGGGGTCGATCCTCCCCGCGGTGTGGAGTTTCATGCTCGCCGCCCGCGCCCGCGGGCTGGGAACGGTGTGGACCACGGCCCAGGGGCCCCTCGAACGCGAGCTGGCCGGTGTGCTGGGTGCGCCGTACGACGAGGTCATGCTCGCCGCGTTCCTGCCGCTCGCCTTCACCGTCGGCACGGACTTCCGGCCCGCCCACCGGATCCCTCGCGAGGAAGTCCTCCACTGGGAAGGGTGGTGAGCGGAGGGGGGTGAGCGGGAGGAGGGTGAGCGGGAGGCGTGGTGGCCCGGAGCCGGTGTCCGTATCGGCGTCCGGCACTCCGGACAGCGGAAAGCCCCGGACCCGGTGAACGAGTCCGGGGCTTCCCCGTGGAGCGCTGGGCAGGCCTTGCACCTGCATTTCCCCGCAGGAAGCGGGGCGTCTTTCCTTGGACCACCAACGCGAGGCCCCACCACCGGAGTTCCGGTCGCGAGCACATGATCAATATTAGCGTACGAATCGAGTGCGCCGCGCCACGGTCGCCCGGGCCGGTCGATGCGAGGCGGTGGACACGGGACCGCGAGAAGGCCCGCCACCGGCGTTTCCGGAGTTGAGGGCGGGACGCCGAGGCAGCACCCTGGGCGTATGGAGCATGCCGGCGCCGCTGCGATCATCGATCCCCAGGGCACCTTGACCGGGTGGAGCGAGGGGGCGCGGCTGCTCACGGGCCACACCGCCGAGGAGGCCGTGGGGCGGCCCGCCCGGGAGCTGCTCGCCGAGGACGTACCGGCCGCCGCGCTGGCCGCGCTGACCGGCCAGGTCGTGCTCCGCCACCGGAACGGTCACGCTCTGCGGCTCACCCTCACCGCCTCCCTCCTGACGGGCGCCGCCGGGGAGCCGCTCGGATACCTCGTCGGAGGCGCGCCGGCAGGCGCCCTGGAGTCCCCGACGGCCGCGCGCGCGTTCCGGCAGGCGTCGGTCGTGATGTCTGTGTTCGACACCGACCAGCGGTTCCTCCTGGCCAACGACGCGGCCTGCGACGTGCTGGGCGTCCCCGAGCGCGAGCTGCTGGGGCGGCGCTCCTCCGACGCCGTACCGGACGGCGACGGCGGCAAGACGCTGCGGGACAACCTGGTCAAGGTCACCCGTACCGGAGCAGCAGTCCGGTACGACATCGACGCCCCCGCGCCGTCCGACGGCGTGGAGCGGGCCTGGAGCATCGACATGTGGCCGGTCCTGGATCCGGCCGGTGAGGTGTCGGCGGTGGCCGTGGTGGCGTTCGACCGCACCGAGCAGCGCGGGCTGCGCCGCCGGCTGGCCCTGCTGAACGAGGCGGCGACCCGGATCGGCACCACCCTGGACGTGGTGCGCACCGCCGAGGAGCTGACCGCGCTGGTGGTGCCCCGGTTCGCGGACTTCGCCAGTGTCGACCTGCTCGACTGGGTGCTGGGACCGGGCGAACCCTCGGACCCGACGGCGGAAGGTGTCACCCTGCGCCGGGCCGCGTACACCTCCAGCATGAAGGAGGCGCCCCCGCCGGGCCTCAAGCTGGGTGCGACGAGCGTCCATCCGTCCTTCTCCCCGACGGCCAGGGCGCTCGCGGAGGGGAGGGGGATGCTGGTGAACGCGGGGGATCCGGGTTTCGCGCAGTGGATGGACTACAACAACAGGCGTCATCCGGCCGGGCGCGCCCTCCGCGACAGGATCCGCTCCCTCCTGGTCGTGCCCCTGCGGGCCCGTGGCACGACGCTGGGCGTCGCGATCTTCTCCCGCCTCACCCACCCGGAGGCGTACACCGCCGACGACATGGACCTGGCGGAGGAACTGGCGAGCCGGGCCGCGGTGTGTGTGGACAACGCCCGCCGCTACACCCGTGAGCGCTCGACGGCGCTGACCCTCCAGCAGAGCCTGCTCCCCAAGGCCTCCGGCGACCAGGCGGCCGTCACGGTCGCGCACCGCTACCTGCCCTCCCGGTCGGCGGCCGGCATCGGCGGCGACTGGTTCGACGTCATCCCGCTGTCCGGCAGCCGGGTCGCCCTCGTCGTCGGCGACGTCGTGGGCCACGGCATCCAGTCCTCGGCCACCATGGGACGCCTGCGCACCGCCGTACGGACTCTCGCGGACGTCGATCTGCCGCCGGACGAACTGCTGACCCACCTCGACGACCTCGTCACCCACCTGGCCGCCGACGAGCACAGCGCCGAGATCGCCGAACTGGGCGCGACCTGCCTGTACGCCGTCTACGACCCCGTCGCCCGGCGTCTGACCCTGGCCTCGGCCGGGCATCCGCCGCCGGTGCTCGTACGGCCCGGCCGGGCCGGGCGCCTCGTCCAGGTCGCGACGGGGCCGCCCCTCGGCATCGGCGGCCTGCCCTTCGAGTCGGCCGAGGTCCTCCTTCCCGAGGACTCAATCCTCGCCCTGTACACGAACGGGCTCATCGAGGGCCCCGACCGTGACCTCGACGACGCGACCGCCCAGCTGAGCGCGGCGCTGTCGGCCCCCGCCGGCGACCTCGACGCCCTCTGCGACACCGTCCTGCGCGAGGTGCTGCCCGAGCAGCCGGACGACGACGTGGTCCTGCTGCTCGCCAGGACCCAGGTACTCGGCACCGAACGGGTGGCCACCTGGGAGATCCCGGCCGACCCCGCCAGCGTGGCCACCGCCCGGCAGGCCGCGACCGACCAGCTGGCCGCGTGGGACCTGACCGCGATCTCCTTCATCACCGAACTGGTCGTCAGTGAACTGGTCACCAACGCCATCCGCTACGGCGAACCTCCCATCCGGCTCCGCCTCATCCGGGACCACGCCCTCATCTGCGAGGTGTCCGACGCCAGTTCCACCTCGCCCCACCTGCGGCGCGCCCACGCCTACGACGAGGGTGGCCGCGGGCTGCTGCTCGTCGCGCAGCTGACGCGGCGCTGGGGCAGCCGGCAGACCGGCGGCGGCAAGACCATCTGGGCGGAGCAGACCCTGCCGCCCGACTGACCGGGCCGGCGAACCCCCGCCGCCCTCACCCCGCCGATCTCAGGACCGTCAGCGGGCGAGCGGTCGTGTCGAACCCCGTACCACCAGTTCCGGCTGGAGCACGACCGACCGGTGGGTGTGGTGTTCCCGGTCCGGCTCGGTCTCGTCCAGCAGCATCTCCGCCGCCGTACGGCCCATCCGCTCGGCCGGCTGCCGTACGGAGGTGAGCGGGACCACCGCCGCCGCCGCGAACTCGATGTCGTCGTACCCCACGATCGAAATGTCGCCGGGGACGTTCACACCCGCCCCGTACATCGCCTGGAGCACCCCCAGCGCCAGCAGGTCGTTGGCGCAGAACACGGCGGTCGGCCGCACCGCGAGCCCCAGCAGCCGCGCCCCCGCGTCGATCCCCGACGCCACGTCGAGCCGGGCCGTCTCCAGGTGGCCCAGGGCGTCC
>NZ_WWJY01001218.1 GCF_009865405.1 Streptomyces sp. SID3212
CGCCCGCCGCCGCGAGCCCGGCCACCGCCGCCGGGGCCGCGCCGTACGTCCCCGACATCCACGTACGGGACGCCGCGCGCCGCGATCCGACCGAGGCGACGCTCGCCGAGGCCGCCGTCCTGATGCGGCAGCGCAAGCTGAAATCCACGACGCTCGTGGAGGCGTACCTCGACCGGATCGACACCTTCGACTCCACGTACCAGGCGTACGCCGTGGTGACCGGCGCGACCGCCCTCACCGCCGCGCGCAAGGCCGATCGCGAGGGCGGACGCGGGGTGTTGAGCGGCATTCCGCTCTGCATCAAGGACAACTACTTCACCCGTGGGGTGCCGACCCGCTGCAACTCCCTGATCTTCGAGGACTTCGTCCCCGACCACGACGCGACCGCCGTCGCCCGGCTCACCGCCGCCGGCGGAATCGTCCTGGGCAAGGGCCAGATGGGCCCGCTCGCCACCACCCGGGCCACCACGCCCAACGGGACCGTCACCACCGTCAACGCCTGGACCCCCGACAACCCCGCCACGGATCCCGGCGGTTCGTCCACCGGGCCCGCCTGCTCCGTCGCCGGGCGGATGGCGTCGTCGTCCATCGGCACCCAGACCGGCGGATCCATCGTCCAGCCCTCCAACCGGCAGAACCTCACCGGACTCAAGCCCACGATGGGCCGCGTCTCCGCGCACGGCGTCATCCCCCTCTCGTACACCCGCGACCACCCGGGCCCCCTGGCGCGCGACGCCATGGACGCCGCGCTCATGCTCTCCGTGATGGCGGGCCCCGACCCGGCCGACCCGCGCACCCTCGGACTGCCGCGCCTGCCGGATCTCGTACGGGCCGCCACCCCGGTCCTCTCGCGGGGCAAGGCGAAGCTGCGCCGCGCGACCCGGATCGGCGTGCCCGCGGACTTCCTGAACAGCGCCGCCGACGTGCGCCGGGCCTTCCTCGCCACGCTCGACGCCATCCCGGGGGTGACGCTGGTCGACGTCACGTACCCCGCCGACTGGGGGCTGCTCACCGGCACGTTCAACGACGCCCGGCTGTCCGAGCGCACCGAGCCGTTCCGGCACTGGCTCCAGGAGGACCCCACCAAGTTCGGTGTCTCGCTGCTCAGTTGGCTCCAGGGGCTGATGCTGTCCGGCGACGAGTGGATCACCGCGCAGCGGGCCAAGAACCACCTGCTGCGCGAGGTCCTGGACGGGGTCATGGCCCGCTGCGACGTCCTGCTCCAGACGGGACCCGTGCCCTTCGACATCCTCGGGCTGCCCGAACTGGCCTTCCCCGCCGGGTTCGTGGCGGGGATACCGTCCGGCGTGATCCTCGGCGGGCAGCCGTACGAGGAGGACCGGCTGCTGGAGGTCGCGGCGGCCTACCAGGCGGTGACCGACTGGCACACTCGCCGCCCGGCCGACCCGTCACCGGCCGCCGCGGGCAAGCGCCTGGCGGCCACCCCGCGCCCCCGTCTGAGCGCGGAGGAGGCGGCGGCGCAGAGCGCGTAGGGAGGGGTGCCGCCCCGCAGGTCTGTCGGGTCCACGTCGGCGAACGGCTGCGGGCCGTCGCGGCGGCCCGGCCTCCGGCCGGAGGTGTCCTCAATCGCCGGACGGGCTGGAACGGCCCGTCCGGCGGGCGGTACGACCCGCGGGCTACTTCAGCGCCGCCGCCATCATCTTCTGTGCCACCGGCGCCGCCAGCCCGTTGCCGCTGACCTCCCCGCGCGCCGCGTCCGAGTCCTCCACGACCACCGCGACCGCCACCTCGTTCCCGGTCGCGCCGTCCTTCGCGTACGACGTGAACCACGCGTACGGCGTCTGGCTGTTGTCGACGCCGTGCTGCGCCGTACCCGTCTTGCCGCCCACCTCCGCGCCCGGCACGCGCGCGTTCGTCCCCGTACCCGACTCGACCACCGTCCGCATCGCGCTGCGCAGCTGCTCGGCCGTCGAGGCGGAGACGATCCGGGTCGTGTCCCCGTCCTTGTACGACTGGAGGGTGTCGCCGTCGCCGGTCACGACCTTCGACACCAGGTGCGGGGTCGCGAGCAGCCCGTCGTTCGCCAGCGCCGACGACACCATCGCCATCTGGAGCGGGGTCGCGGTCACATCGAACTGGCCGATGCCCGACAGGCCCGTCTGCGCCCGGTCCATGCCGGTCGGGTAGACACTCTTCGCCGCCCGCACCGGCATGTCCTGCGCCGCGTTGTCGAAGCCGTACTTCTTCGCCATCGCCGCGACCTTGTCCTGCCCCAGGTCGTCGGCCATCTTCGCGAAGACCGTGTTGCACGAGTAGCGCAGGGCGTTCCTGATCGTCGCGTTCTCGCAGGGGTCGGAGGCGCTCTCGTTGCGCAGCACGGTGGTCGTGTCCGGCAGGGTGTACGGGTCCGGGCTGTCGGTCGGCATGTCGACGGAGCCGTACAGCCCGTTCTCCAGCGCCGCCGACGCCACGACCAGCTTGAACGTCGACCCGGGCGGCAGCGGCTGGCGCAGCGCGCGGTTGAGCATCGGCATGTCCTTGTCCGCGCTCAGCCGCTGCCAGGCCGTGCCGTCCGTCGTCCCGCTGATGGTCGAGGGGTCGTACGACGGGGTCGAGACGACCGCGAGGACCCGCCCGGTCTTCGGGTCGAGCGCGATCGCCGCGCCCTTCTTGTCGCCGAGGGCGTCGTACGCGGCCTTCTGCACGCCGGGGTCGATCGTCGTCAGCACGTCACCGGGCTTCGTCCGCTCGCCGGTGAGCGCGTCGAGCGGGTTGCCCAGCCGGGGGTCCTTGCCGTCGAGGACGTCGCCGTAGATGCCCTCCAGCTGGGTGGAGCCGTACACCTGCGAGCTGAAACCGGTGACGGCGGCGTAGAGCTCGCCGTCCGTGTACGTCCGCTCGTAGGCGAGGTTCCCGCCCGAGGTCCGCCGGGACCCGGTGACCGGCGAACCGGCCACGACGATGTCACCCAGCGGCTGCGCGTACTGCGCGATGGCCTTCCGCTGGTTGTACTTGCTGTCCGCGAGGGCGCGGGCGTCGTACGCCTGGAGCCAGGTCACCCGCACGAGGAGCGCGAGGACCAGCAGCAGGCAGAACACCGAGGCGCGTCTGATCGTCTTGTTCATCCCGTACGGGAGACGAGCGGGGCGGCGGCGCGCGTTCCCCCGGGCCGCCGTTCTCAGGAACTCTTCATGTCGTGGCGCCGGAGCCGGGCGGACCGGGTCAGAGCCGCCGCGTGGCGAGCGTCAGCCGGTCGCGGGCGTCGAACAGCGCGTCCTTGATCAGCTGCTCGTGCCCCGGGGTCAGCCGCGCCACCGGCACCGAGCAGCTGATCGCGTCCCGCGCCGGGGTGCGGTACGGGATCGCGATGCCGAAGCAGCGCAGCCCGAGGGTGTTCTCCTCGCGGTCCACCGAGTAGCCCTGCTCGCGGATGAGGCGCAGGTCCTCGATGAGCTTCTCGCGGTCGGTGATCGTGTGCTCGGTCAGCGCCGGCAGCGTCTCGGGCAGCATCTTGCGGACCTGCTCGTCGCTGTGGGTGGCGAGCAGCGCCTTGCCGAGCGAGGTCGAGTGCGCGGGGAGCCGGCGGCCGACGCGGGTGAAGGGGCGCAGGTAGTGCTGGGACTGGCGGGTGGCGAGATACACCACGTTCGTCCCGTCCAGGCGCGCGAGGTGGATGGTCTCGGTGGTGTCGTCGGAGAGCCGGTCCAGCGTGGGGCGGGCCGCGGCGACGACCTCGTCCCCGTCGATGTACGACGTGCCGACCAGCAGGGCCCGTACGCCGATCCCGTACCGCGTCCCCGTCGCGTCCGTCTCCACCCAGCCCAGCTCGACCAGGGTGCGCAGCAGCATGTAGAGGCTGGACTTGGGGTAGCCGACCGCTTCCTGGACGGCGGCGAGGGAGTGCATGCCGGGCCGTCCGGCGAAGTATTCGAGCAGCTCCACCGTCCTGACCGCCGACTTGACTTGTGCCCCACCGGATTCCGCAGCCGACATCGTCTCTCGCCCTTCAGGACCGACGGGCTTCCGGCCCGGCGGACCGCTCTTGACCACACAGAACGCCCGGAAATAGAGTCCCTGTGGATTCACTATCAGGAACTGTGTTCAGAATACCGAACAACTCCTGGTGGATGGCAGAGGTTCGCAAGGCCGGGATTCGCAAGGCCGGGAAGGAAGCCGTCGTGACAGCAGCACCAGTCTGGAGTGTCGACCCCCGAACGGGGAACCCACGCGAGCAGGTTGCCGACGAGGCGACGGCCGAGGAGGTCGACTCCGCGGTGCGCCGGGCACGGGCCGCCGGAGCGGGGCTCGCCGACCGTACCGTCCGCGCCGCCCTCCTCCGTACCGCCGCCGACCTCCTCGACGAGGCGGTCGAGCACGTCATCGAGGCGGCGGACGCCGAGACCGCCCTCGGGCCGGTCCGGCTGCGGGGCGAACTCGCCCGTACGACAGCCCAGTTGCGCGCTTTCGCCGGGGTGGTGGACGAGGGCGCCTTCCTCGACATCCGTATCGACCACGCCGACCCGACCCGCACCCCGCCGTGGCCCGACCTGCGCCGCTGGAAGGTGCCGCTCGGGGTCGTCGCCGTCTACTCGGCGAGCAACTTCCCGCTCGCCTTCTCCGTCCCCGGCGGCGACACCGCGAGCGCGCTGGCGGCCGGCTGCCCGGTGGTCGTCAAGGCGCACCCCGACCACCCCGCCACCTCCGAGCTGTGCGCGTCCGTGCTGCGCAGGGCGGCGGTCCGGGTCGGCCTGGACGAGGACGTCCTGATCGTCGTGCACGGCTTCGAGGCGGGCGTCGAGCTGGTCAGGCACCCACTGGTGTCGGCGGCGGGCTTCACCGGCTCGATCCGCGGGGGCCGCGCCCTCTTCGACGCGGCGGCGGCCCGGCCCGCGCCGATCCCCTTCTACGGCGAGCTGGGCTCCCTCAACCCCGTGGTGATCACCGAGGCCGCGGCGGCCGAGCGGGCCGAGGAGATCGGCGCGGGGCTGGCCGGTTCGATGACGCTGGGCGCCGGGCAGTTCTGCACCAAGCCGGGCTTCGTCCTGGCGCCGGCGGGCGCGGCGGGGGACAGCCTGCTGAAGACGCTGACCAGCGCGGTGAGCGAGACCGAGCCCGGCGTGATGCTGGACCACAGGATGCGGGACGCGTTTGTCGCGGGGGTACGGGAACGGGCCGCGCTGCCCGGCGTCGACGCCCCGATCACACCCGGCGCGGGCGGCGAGCACACCGTGAGCGCGGGCTTCCTGACCGTACCGGCGGACCTGCTCACGGCGGAGGGCGGCCCGCACGACCTCCTGCTGGAGGAGTGCTTCGGCCCGGTGACGGTGGTCGCGCGCTACACGTCGACGGACGAGATCGGCTCGGTCCTGTCCCGGCTGCCGGGCAACCTCACGGCGACGCTCCAGCTGTCGGACGCGGAGGGCGAGGGCACGGCTCCGGGCGCCGCCGAACTGCTGGCCGAGCTGGTCCCGCTGGCGGGCCGCGTCCTGGTCAACGGCTGGCCGACGGGGGTGGCGGTGGCGCCGGCCCAGCAGCACGGGGGCCCGTAC
>NZ_WWJY01001219.1 GCF_009865405.1 Streptomyces sp. SID3212
CGGCGGCGCAGGTACGCGTGGGCGCGGGGCGCGAGGTCCGGGCGCTGTTCGCGGGCGGCGCCGACCCAGCCGCGCAGCCATTGCGCGGTCAGTACGGATTCGGCGGCGGCGAGCCGCCAGGGCGCGGTGTACGTGAACACCGTCGCGTCGTGGCGGGCGAACGCCTCCTCCGTGGCGGGGACCGCGTCGGGGCCGAGCAGCCGGCGGCCGTGTTCGGTACGGCGCTGGTGGGCGTCGAACGACGCGGCGATCGTGGCGTCGAGGGGGTCGGGCGGGGCGATCTCGACGAGCCCGGCGACGGACAGCGCGAACAGCGCGGCGCTGCCGGCCTGGGTGCACGCGGCGGCGAGGGCGTCCACTTCGTCGCGGGTGAGCAGGTCGAGCAGGGCGGAGGCGGTGACCAGGGAGGTGCCCGCGAGGTCGGCGGCGGTGAGGCCGGCGATGTCGCCCTGTTCGGTGGCGACGGTGACGGGGCTGCCGTCGGCGGCCTGGGCGGGCATGTGGGCGACGGCGAGGGCGAGGAGGGCGGGGTCCTTGTCGTGCAGGATCCAGTGCTGGGGGCCGTCGAGGCGGGGGGCGAGCCAGCGGCCCATGGAGCCGGTGCCGCAGCCCAGGTCGCGGATGACGAGAGGGGTGTTCTGGGCGGGGCGTTGGGCGGAGGGCTGGGCGGCCTCTTGGGCGGCGTCCTGGGCGGGCTGCTCGGCCGTGGGCTTGGAGGGCTTGGCCGGGCGCTTGGCGAGCTGGCGAAGGTGGCGGTGGAGGGGGTCGAGGGACTCGGTGGCGCGGGCGGCGGCGTCGGCGCCCTCCCGCAGCTCCAGCCACTCGGGCGTGAAGCGCGGCTCTTCGCTCGTGTCGCTCGTGTCGCTCGTGCCGGTGGTGTCGGTGGTGTTCACGTGGTCCTCCGAGGTCCGTGGGGGAGTTGTTCCAGCACCTCGGCCAGACTCCGTGCGGTGGTGTCCCAGCCGGCGAGGGTGGTACGCCGCTGGTACGCGGCCTCCTTCGACCGGCGCCGCTCACCGGGCTCGGCGAGCCAGGCGCGCAGCGCGGCGGTGAGGGCGGCGGGGTTGTCGGGTGGTACGAGCACGCCCGGCAGGGTGCCGTCGGGCGCGCGCCCCAGCGCCTCGGGGACACCGCCGACGGCGGTCGCGAGGACGGGGATGCCACGGGCGAGCGCCTCGGTCACGGCCATGCCGTACGTCTCCGCGTGGGAGGCGAGGACGAGGAGGTCGGCCTGCGCGTAGGTCGCGGCGAGGGCGGGCCCGACGCGGGGCCCGGCGAGCCGGATCCGCGCTCCGAGCCCCGCCGCGTCGATCCGCTCCCGGACCCGGGCGACGTAACCGGGATCCTGCCCGAGCCCCCCGACCAGGACACACCGCCAGTCGAACCCGGCGAGGTCGATGAGGGCCTCGACCAGGCGGAGTTGGCCTTTGCGGGGGCTGACGGTGGCGACGCAGAGG
>NZ_WWJY01001220.1 GCF_009865405.1 Streptomyces sp. SID3212
TACACCGGCCGGCCCTCGTGTGCACCGGGGGCCGGCTCCGGTGCGTCCGGCGCCGCCGGCCCGGCTCAGGTCGTGCGGCGGGCCAGGAGCCAGGGCTCCACCACACCGAGACCGCGGACGGGCCGCTGCCACATCGGCCGGAGCCCGAAGCGGTACGAGGGGGTCTCGCGCCCCTCCTTCTCCGCCTCGGCGGCGGCCTCGGCGGCCCCGGCCTCGGAGGCGGGGGCCTCGCCCGTACGGATCAGATCCTCCGCGAAGGCTCCGTCCACCAGGACCGTGTCCTTGGGAGCTATCGAGGTGAGCCGGCTCGCGAGGTTCACGGTCGTGCCGAAGACGTCACCCATGCGGGTGGTGACCGTGCCGAACGCGATCCCTACGCGCAGCGCCGGCATCGTCTCGTCATGGGTCATCGTCTCGATGAGGCGCAGCGCGATCTCGGCGGCGGTGCCGGCGTCGTCCGCCGCGAACAGGACTTCGTCACCGAGCGTCTTGATCAGCCGGCCGCCGTGCGCGGCGACGAGATCGGCGGAGGTCGTCTCGAACGCCTCCACCAGCTCGCCCAGCTCCTCCTCCTCCAGCCGGCGGGTCAGCCGGGTGAACCCGACGAGGTCGGCGAACCCGACGGCGAGGCGCCGGTCGACCATCTCGTCGTCGTCGGCGGCCTGCACGACGCGCCCGGTGGCGGCGGCGAGCTGGCGGCGCCACACGTAGACGAGGAACTCCTCCAGCTCGGGCAGGAGCAGCTCCACCAGGGGGTACGTGACCTCGGTCCGCGTCATCCCCGGCTCGGGCGGCTCCGTGAGCCCCTCCAGGAACGAGTCGATCTGCCACTCCGCGAGGCGGGCGGTGGTCTGTCCGGTGGACCTGGCCACCTGGATCGCCATGGGCTCGCTGAGCAGCCCGGCCTCCACGAGCCCGGCGAGGCGGCGCAGCGCGAGGACGTCGGCCTCGGTGAGGGCCTTGGCCTGCCCGATGTCGGCGAAGCCCATGGCACGCCAGAAGCGGGAGGCGAGGTCCATGGAGACGCCGGCGGTCCTGGCGGCCTGGAAGGGGGTGTAGCGGCGGTCCGCGCCGAGGATGAGCTGCTCGAGCCGGATGGCGAGCGGGTCGTCGGTCGGTTCGGCCGTGTGGTCCACGATGTGGTGGGGGGTGGAGTGGGGAGAGGGGTCCGGGGTGGGGTCCGGCTGTGGCGGCTGCGCGTCTGCTCCGCCCGCGTCGTCGACGGTCACCAGCCGCCTCCTGCCCGTTCCCTGCGCACAGTCCTGCCGATCTGTCGTGGATCGGGCTCAACGATACGACAGGTGTGCGCTGGCTCACGTCCACGGGGCGGGTCGGCGTGGTCTTGGCCTTTTGTCCTCAATCGCCGGACGGGCTCTGTTTTGGCATCTGCCCGGTGCGCGGGCGCGGCTTACTGAT
>NZ_WWJY01001221.1 GCF_009865405.1 Streptomyces sp. SID3212
ACCCCGTGGGGCGGGCCGGGTCCCTCGTCGCCGGCGAACTCCGCGGCGGCGGCTCCGCCTTCCCCGTCCTGCTGATGAACGACCCCGGCTTCCGCGGCCTCGCCGCGCGGGCCGAGGCGATCGCGGAGACCGCTCCCGACCGGGGGGAGCGGCTGGCGGCGCTGCTCACCGCGATGGGGCGGCGGATCGGCGAACTGGCGCCCCGTATCCGGGCGGAGGTGTCGCAGCACAGCGCGTTCGGGTCCGAGGCGCTGGACCGGCTGCCGGCGGTGAACGCTCCGGTGTGGTGGGCGGGTTGGCTGCCGGGGGATCTGGCGGCCGGTTCTGACGACGTGGACGCGTCCGGTCCTGAGGGGATGGAGTCGTCCGGTCCTGACGGCTCGGAACCGCCCGACCGTGACGGCATGGAACCGCCCGACCCTGACGGCATGGAGCCGCCCGGTCCGCTGGACGGGGTCTCCGTCTCCGCGTTCCATGTGGCGCGGCGTACGGAGGCGACCGCGCTGGACCTGCTGGCGTCCGGCGGCAACGCGCCGGCGGGCAGGCACCCGGTGATCTTCGGGGTGGAACGCTCCTCGGGCCGCGACGTCTCGGTCTTCGCCGGGGACCCGGGCGACGAGCCGGTGGTCTACCCCGCACCGGCCGACTTCACGGTGCTTCGCCGCTCCTTCCGTACGCATCCGGAGACGGGGCGCCGCTACGAACGCGTCCTGCTGGCCGAGACCGCCGCCACCCGCCAGGCCCTCGCCGCCCCTCCGACGGCCTCCGGGGCCGGGGCCTCCGAGGCCCCGGACTACCCGGATCCTGACTACTGGAACGCGCCTTGGGAGGGGCACGAGACCGCCCGGTCCCAGTCCCCTTCCCCCTCCACGTCTCCGTCCCTGTCCCCGTCCCTGCCCTTGGACCGGACGGTGGTCCAGGAGATCCGCGCGGACGGGCGGACGGTCGGCAAGGCGTCGTTCTCGCGGCACGACTGGTCGTTGCGTGAGCGTTCGTACGGCCGGCTGCCTGCGGCCACCACGTACACGGAGTGGAGCCGTGGCCCCGGCGGGGAACGGGTGGCCCGCCGCCGCCCGCTGCCCGCCACGGGCCGTACGGGCACGTTCTTCTGGGCGTCCCACGGCAAGGACGGCGGCTACGCCGTCGTCGGCCAGGACGACCTGCCCGTCGGCGCCGACAGCGAGAGGGTGGGCCGGCTCCTCGGCCCCGGCCTGGCGGCGGCCGGCTTCACCAGCGTCACGGTCCTCGCGTGCGCCCCCGGCGCCCCGGGCGACG
>NZ_WWJY01001222.1 GCF_009865405.1 Streptomyces sp. SID3212
GCTGCCCCGACGGGCCGCCGCCGTCGCGGCGGCCACCGTGTTCGTGCCGGTGCTCGGGGCGCTCGCCGCCCTGCCGCTGGTGTCCGACGCGGCCGAGGACGGCACCGCGACCGTCGCCGCCGTCCAGGGCAACGTGCCCCGGGCCGGCCTGGAGTTCAACGCCCAGCGCCGCGCGGTCCTCGACAACCACGTCCGCGAGACTCTCCGGCTCGCCGCCGACGTCAAGGCGGGCAAGGTGCCCCAGCCCGACTTCGTGCTCTGGCCCGAGAACTCCTCGGACATCGACCCGTACCGCAACGAGGACGCCCGCCAGGTCATCGACCAGGCGGCGAAGGCGATCGGGGTGCCGATCTCGGTGGGGGCCGTGATCACCCCGGACACCGGACCACTGCGCAACACCCAGATCCTCTGGGATCCCGCGAAGGGGCCGACGGCCACCTACGACAAACGCCAGATCCAGCCGTTCGGCGAGTACCTGCCCCTGCGCTCCCTGCTGCGATCCATCACCCCCGGCTACGCCGACATGGTCGCCCGCGACTTCGGCCGCGGTTCAAAGCCGGGGGTCTTCGACATGGCGGGTACGAAGGTCGGCCTCGCCACCTGCTACGAGGCGGCCTTCGACTGGGCGGTGCGGGACACCGTCACCAACGGCGCCCAGCTCATCTCCGTACCGAGCAACAACGCGACCTTCGACCGCAGCCAGATGACGTACCAGCAGCTGGCGATGTCACGGGTGCGCGCCGTCGAGCACAGCAGGACGGTCGTGGTGCCCGTCACCAGCGGGGTCAGCGCGATCATCAGGCCGGACGGGACGATCGTCCGGCAGACGAAGATGTTCACCCCGGACACGTTGGTCGACACGGTGCCGCTGCGCTCCTCGCTGACCCCCGCCACCCGCCTCGGCACCCTTCCGGAAGGGCTGCTGGCGGCGGTCGCCCTCGGCGGCCTCGGTTGGGCGACCGTCCTGGCGGTACGCGCCCGGCGCGGCGGGGCGGCCGTCTGAGACCTGTCCGGCCCCCGGTCGTCACGTGCGGTGGGGCGGACGGGTGACGTGGACCGGTGACGCCGGGCAGGATGGGGCCCATGTGGAGACAACTGCCGTTCGGGGAAGGGCTGCGCGCCGAGCTGGGACCGCCGCGTCAACCGCACCGGCTGGAGAGCAGCCCCCGCTCCCGGGTGTGGCGCGTCGAGCTGGCCGGGGGGCCGGCGGTGGTCAAGCAGTTCGTCGAGGGGCC
>NZ_WWJY01001223.1 GCF_009865405.1 Streptomyces sp. SID3212
GTGCACGGGCCCGGCGACCTGGCCGCGCCGGACGCGCCCGGGCGGCTCCTCGCCGAAGCGGCCGAGGCGCTCGGCGGGCGGCTCGACATCCTCGTCGCCAACCACGCCCTCAGCGGCTCGGACGGCCCCCTGGACGCGGTCGACGCGGCCATGCTCGACGCCCACTGGGCGGTGAACACCCGGTCGGTGATCCTGCTGGTCCAGGCGTACGCCCGGCTGCGCACCGAGCTGCCCGCCGGCACGCCGGGCGGCAGGATCGTCCTCATGACCTCGGGTCAGGATCTCGGCGGCGGCATGCCGGAGGAGATCGCCTACAGCCTGGCCAAGGGCGCGCTCGCCTCCGCGACCCGCACGCTCGCCACCTCCCTCGCGGACCTCGCGGTGACGGTGAACGCGGTCAATCCGGGGCCGGTCGACACCGGCTATATGACGGGGGACGCGTACGACGCGATCGCCGCGCGGTTCCCGGCCGGACGGTGGGGCATGCCCGACGACCCGGCCCGGCTGATCGCCTGGCTGGCGACGGACGAGGCGTGCTGGATCACCGGTCAGGTGATCAACTCGGAGGGCGGCGTCCACCGCTGACGCCCCTGGGCCGTCCGGCCCACCGCCCCGGAGCCCGGGCCGCCCGTAGTGGGACCGCGGGCGCCGCCTCGCCGGCCGGACCACGGTCCCGTGTCTGCCCGCCGGGCGGCGGGGTCGTCCCCCTGGCGGAACGGGCTAGGGCGTGTCCGTGAAGTGGGGTCTGGCTCGCGGTGTCTGGCACGCGCGCTCGCGGCGTTGT
>NZ_WWJY01001224.1 GCF_009865405.1 Streptomyces sp. SID3212
GACGAGCACGCGCTCCTGGTGCTCGTCCACCACATCGCCGGGGACGGCTGGTCGCTGCGCCCGCTGTTCCGCGACCTGTCCCGCGCCTACCGCGCCCGGGTCGAGGACGGCCGGGACACGTCCGTACTGCCCCCGCTCCCCGTCCCGTACGCGGAACACGCCCGCCACCAGCTCGACCGGCTCGGCTCACCGGCCGACCCGCACGCGCTCGCCGCCCGCCAGCTCACCTACTGGCGCAAGGAGTTGGACGGACTGGCCGCCGACGGCCCTCTGCTGCCCCGCCGTTCCGGACGTCCCGCCGTCCCCGGTCCCGCAGCCCGGGTGGTGGTACGGCATCTCGGCGCGGCGGCCCACGCCCGCCTGGTCGACGCCGCCCGCGCGCAGGGCGCCACCCTCTTCATGGCCCTGCACGCCGCCCTGGCCACCGTGCTGGTACGGGCCGGCGCCGGCGAGGACACCGCGATCGGCGCCCCGGTCGCCGGCCGGTCCGGCGACGGCAGTGTCGAGGACGTCGTCGGGTTCTTCGTCAACATGCTGGTGCTGCGCACCGACCTGTCCGGCGATCCCACGGCGGGGGAGCTGCTCGCCCGCGTCAGGGAGACCGACCTCACCGCCTTCGCCCACCAGGACGTGCCGTTCGAGGACGTGGTCGGCGCCCTCAACCCGCCGCGCACACCCGGCCGCCAGCCGTTCACCGACGTGGTCCTCGCCCTCCAGAACAACGCCCGCGCCGAGGTCGCGCTCCCCGGCGCCGACCAGGGCGTCGAGGTCGTCCGTACCGGCGCCGCCCGGTTCGAACTGCTGGTGGACGTCACGGACTCGACCGCGCCCGACGGCACCCCGGACGGACTGACCCTCACCTTCGAGTACCGCGAGGACACCCTGGACGCCGGCTTCGTCCACTGGCTCGCGGACACCCTCCCGCACGCCCTGGAGGCAGCCGCCGCCGACCCCGCCACCCCGCTCTCCC
>NZ_WWJY01001225.1 GCF_009865405.1 Streptomyces sp. SID3212
CTCACCGGCTCGCCCGCGTGCCGGGCGGCGGTCGCCGCCAACGGCGGCCAGCAGCTCGGCAGTTGGGACAACCTTCGGGTCGCGGAGGTCGGGGGCAGGGACCGGCAGGTGATTCCGGACGGGAAGCTGTGCAGCGGGGGCCTCGCCGCGTACGCGGGACTCGACCTGCCCCGCTCCGACTGGCCCGCCACGACGCTGGTCCCGGGGGCCCGGTTCACCCTCACCTACCGGTCCTCCATCCCGCACGAGGGGACGTTCAGCCTCTACCTCACCCGGCAGGGCTACTCCCCCGACACCCCGCTGACGTGGGACGACCTGGATCCCGAGCCGTTCCTCACCGTGAAGGACCCGGCGCTGGAGAACGGGGCCTACCGCATCCCGGCCCGCCTGCCGGGCGGCCGGACCGGCCGGCACGTGTTGTACACGGTCTGGCGCAATTCCAGCACGCCGGACACGTACTACTCCTGCTCCGACGTCGCCTTCCCGGGCCGGAGCGCGGGGCAGGCCAGGGCGGCGGCCCCGCCGGCCGCCCGTACCGCCTCACCGTCACCCCGGCCCTCGACCCCCGCCCCGAAGCGGACCCCGAAGCCCGCGGCCGTCACCTCCCCGGCCCCCTCCCCG
>NZ_WWJY01001226.1 GCF_009865405.1 Streptomyces sp. SID3212
GCACGGCGGCCGCGGCTGCGGGAGCGACGCTCCGGTGGTCCTCGGACAAGGGGTGGGTGGAGCGCCCGGGGGGCGGTGGCGGTGGTGGAGGCGGCGCGGCGGCCGAACCGCCCGAGACCGCGTCACTGCCGACGCTGGCGCAGCTCACCAGCGCGGAGCAGCGGTGGGCGGACCGGGAGGAGGACATCACCACGGTGGGGGGCGACCCCTTCGAGGTGGGCCAGGTCTTCGCACGACGCTGGATGGCACGGCTGCCGGAGCCGGGGCAGGTGCAGAAGCTGTCCGTGATGTACCCGAGGGTGCCGCATCGGATCGACGGGGAGTTGTTGCGGTATGCGGCGCGGTTCGGGTTGCTGGCGCACAAGGATGACCAGATCGATGAGCATGATCGCTATGCGATCCGGGCGGGGTTTTGGCGCGAGATCGATGGCCGGGTGTCGGAGGGGGCGCCCCCTGCGACGGCCTAGCCTTTCGGATGTCCTCAATCGCCGGACAGGCTTGGTTGTGGCCTGTGCCCGGTGCTCGGGCGCGACTTACCGATGTCCTCAATCGCCGGACGGGCT
>NZ_WWJY01000122.1 GCF_009865405.1 Streptomyces sp. SID3212
GACCTCCTGGTCCCGCGCGCGCCGGGCCCGGCGGACGGCGGGGGGCGGCCGTGAGCGGAGCCACGACGGCGACGGCAGCGGGACGGGTGCGGCCGACCGTACGAGCGACAGATCCACCGGCAGATCTGCTGGCAGATCGAGCGGCAGATCCACCGACAGGAACACGGACAGGAGGGGACCGATGAGCGGGACGGGCACATGCCAGCGCCCCGGGTGCGAGGGCTCGTACGAGGACATGGGCGGCGGTGAGCTGTACTGCGACACCTGCGGTCTCGCCCCGGTGGTGGGCGCGCGCGGCGAGCTGTCCTCGCCGGCCACGGGCGTCTCGGGCGGCGGCCGGGCCAGCGGGCGCTCCGCGCGCGGCAGTTCGTCGTCGCGCGCCTCCTCCCGGGCGTCCTCGCGCTCCGCCACCTCCCGCCGTTCGGTGTCCGGCCGGCTCTCGCTGGCGCAGTCGGGCACGACACCGAGCGGCCGGTCGGTGTCGGTCCGCAGCTCGGGTGTGTCCTCCACGACCTCGGGGCGCGGCAGGCTGGGCGCCGGGCTGGTCTCCGTACCGGACGTGCCGCGTCCGGATCCGCGGGCGGCGGTGATGGAGAACGCGGAGGTGCCGGAGCGCAAGCGGTTCTGCTCGCGCTCCGACTGCGGGGCGCCGGTGGGGCGTTCGCGCGGTGACCGGCCGGGCCGTACGGAAGGGTTCTGCACGAAGTGCGGCCACCCGTACTCGTTCGTGCCGAAGCTGACCCGGGGCGATGTGGTGCACGGGCAGTACGAGGTCAAGGGCTGCCTGGCGCACGGCGGTCTGGGGTGGGTCTACCTGGCGATCGACCGTGCCGTCTCGGACCGCTGGGTCGTCCTCAAGGGCCTGCTGGACACGGGCGACCAGGACGCGATGGAGGCGGCGATCTCCGAGCGGCGCTTCCTCGCCGAGATCGAGCACTCGAACATCGTCCGCATCTACAACTTCGTGGAGCACCTCGACCAGCGGACCGGCTCCATGGACGGTTACATCGTCATGGAGTACGTGGGCGGGAAGTCGCTCAAGGAGATCGCCAACGAGCGGCGGACGGCCACCGGTCAGCGGGATCCGCTGCCGGTGGAGCAGGCGTGCGCGTACGGCATCGAGGCGCTGGAGGCGCTGGGTCACCTGCACAGCAGGAACCTGCTGTACTGCGACTTCAAGGTCGACAACGCGATCCAGACCGAGAACCAGCTCAAGCTCATCGACATGGGCGCGGTCCGCCGGGTGGACGACGACGAGTCGGCGATCTACGGCACCGTGGGGTACCAGGCGCCGGAGGTGGCGGAGACGGGTCCTTCGGTGGCCTCGGACCTGTACACGGTGGCGCGCACGCTCGCGGTGCTGACCTTCGACTTCCACGGCTACACGAACGTGTTCGTGGACTCGCTCCCGGACCCGGACACCATCGAGGTGTTCCGTACGTACGAGTCGTTCTACCGCCTGCTGGTCCGGGCGACGGACCCGGACCCGGCGCGGCGGTTCTCCTCGGCGCTGGAGATGGCGGAGCAGCTGACGGGGGTGCTGCGGGAGGTCGTGTCGCTCCAGACGGGGCGCCCGCGCCCGGCGCTGTCGACGCTGTTCGGCACGGAGGTACGGGTCACGGACACGGAGCTGTTCGCGCAGCCGACGGAGGACGTGTCCCGCCTGGGCGCGCGGACGGCGCGCCGGAAGGGGCGGGGGGCGAGGCGGCCGGCGGCACCGGCG
>NZ_WWJY01001227.1 GCF_009865405.1 Streptomyces sp. SID3212
GGTCCGGCAGGTCGAGTACGGGCAGCTCCGGGGTGGCCGGCGCGGGAAGCGGGCCGGGCTCGGGGAGGGGCTCGGGCGCGGGGAGGGGCTCGGGCGCGGGTGGGCCGTCCTGCGCCACCACCAGCTTGCATGCGTCCTGCAAGGGCGCCTCGATCACACCCGCGAGCGCCGCGAATCCGTCCAGTGCCAGTGGGGGGTCGGCCTGCGCGTCCTCGATGGCGATGCGCCCTTCGTGCACCACGGCCAGCACGTCGATGCGGGCGCCGTCGGCGAAGGTGAGCCGGATGTCCACCCACGGCGGCCGGACCTCCCGGCGCGCCGGGCCCACCAGGGGATCTCCGGCCGTGGTGACGGTGCCGTATCCCTGCACCTCCCAGACGGGCCAGGCGGCCGTCCCGGCCGTGCTCGGTTCGGATTCATCGGGTTCCTGGGCGGACATCCATCTGCGTTCCGACACGTTCACAACTTAATCAGGCAATCCGCCCTTATTGCCACGGCACGCACGGGGGGCCGTGACGGCACCCTGTCGGCGCATCGCTCCGCGGTGTCCGTTGCGCTTACTGATTGTCCTCAATCGCCGGACGGGCTTG
>NZ_WWJY01001228.1 GCF_009865405.1 Streptomyces sp. SID3212
GGGGCGGACGGCGTCACGGCCGGGGTCGGGCCGGGAGCCCGGCCACGGCCCGTACGACATCTCCGGGACGCTCCAGCGGCAGCATGTGCCCCGCGCCCGGCAGCTGTTCGAACCGCGCGTCCGGCAGCGAGGCCGCGACCGCCTTGCCCAGCTCGGGCGCGATGACCCGGTCGTTCTCGCCGGCCAGCACCACGGCGGGCGTGGTGACGGCGGCCAGCTTCGCGCGCAGGTCCATGCCGCGCGACGAGCGGAAGCAGTCCGCGCGCACCTGGGGGGACGCTGCGGCGAACATCTGCCGGTTGACCTCCAGGGCGTACGGGTCGACGTTCTTGCCCATCGTCTGGCCCAGCAGCCGGCGGCCCAGCGCGGGCCGCGCCAGGGCCCGGGAGAACAACGCGCTGCCCATCATGCGCACTTCGCTGTCCGGGGTGTCCTGGTCGTGCGCGGCGGTGCCCAGCAGCACCAGCCCGCGCAGCCGCCGCGCGAGGGCGGGCTCCGCGGTGGCGTACTCCATCGCCGCGAAACCGCCGCCCGAGTGCCCGACCAGCACCGCGTCCCGCGAGCCCGTCTCGCCCAGCACGGCCGCCAGGTC
>NZ_WWJY01001229.1 GCF_009865405.1 Streptomyces sp. SID3212
GTGCGAGGCGGGGTCGGTGATCACGACGCCGTCGACCAGCTCTGGCCGGGCGGCGAGGACGGCGGCGTGGTCGCCGGGGTCGACGGCCTGGGCGAGGTAACGCCAGCCGGGGAGGGCGGGGATGCCGTGCTCGCCCAGGTACTCGACGGTGGCCAGGACGTCGGGCCCGGGCGGCAGCAACCCGCCGTCTCCGAGCGCGCCGAGGATCCGGGAGTCGTCGGCGGCGACGGTACGCAGGTCGAACAGCTGCCGCTCGGCGGCGGCGATGCCCTGGTCGAGCAGCTCACGCAGTTCGTCGGCGTACCGGTCCAACTCGGCGGGGGTGAGCGGCGCGTCGGAGGCGCGGCGGGGGGCGGAACGCCTGGGGCGGG
>NZ_WWJY01001230.1 GCF_009865405.1 Streptomyces sp. SID3212
GACCGAGACCCAGGCCCCGGCTCCCGCCCCCACCGCGCAGGCGGCGGCGGGCGGCGGCAGCGCCGAGGGCACCGACGTCGTCCTTCCCGCGCTCGGCGAGAGCGTCACCGAGGGCACCGTCACCCGCTGGCTCAAGGAGGTCGGTGAGTCGGTCGAGGCCGACGAGCCGCTCCTGGAGGTCTCCACCGACAAGGTGGACACCGAGATCCCCGCCCCGGTCGCCGGCGTCCTGCTGGAGATCGTGGTCGCCGAGGACGAGACCGCCGAGGTCGGCGGCCGGCTCGCCGTCATCGGCGCCCCGGGTGCCGCTCCGGCCGCTCCCGCCCCGGCGGCGGAACCGGCTCCGGCTCC
>NZ_WWJY01001231.1 GCF_009865405.1 Streptomyces sp. SID3212
GGCCGCGTCGTGGATCGGTCCGTCCAGCCCGGGCAGCGCCAGCGCGTACAGCTGGCCCATCCGGACCGACCAGCCGGGCCAGCCCACCGCGCCCGTGTCGCTCACGGCGGGTGCCCCGTGCCCGGGACCCGGAGGCGGCAGCGGCGCCGGGGCCGTCGGCGGGACGCCCGTACCGCCGTCGGTGAGCACGGCGAGCAGCGTCGCCGTGCCCCAGTCCCGCCACGCCATCAGCCAGGGCCCCTCGGGGCCGGCGGGCGGCGCGGGCGCCACGTCCCGCGAGGGCGGGAGCGCGGTCAGCGCGAGGGCGACGGCCTCGGCGTCCTGGGGAGGGAGCGCCTCACCCGTCAGCAGCACGGGGGCGAAGGTGTCCGCGCCCAGGATCCGGATGGCGGCGAGCGCTGCGCCGGGATCCTCGGCCTGTTCGACGTGTTCCGCGACCATGGCCGTGCCCCCGGTGCCCCGCAGGGCATCGAGGGCACGTCGTGCCAGGCCGGCCGCCGATTCCTGGTATGTGGTCCGCGACCGGTCCGGAATCACCGGCCCTTCGGTTCCTTCGGCTCCTTGGGCGAGAGGAGCAGCGCGAGCAGCAACAGTCCCGCGGCCTCGGGCGAGTACACAGGCGCGTCGCTCTGCGGGGCTTCCGGCTCGGTCATGGCCACGCCCAACGCGTGCCCGTCCAGGGTGATTTCTCCGGCCCTCATGGTCTGAGAAAGCATGTCAGCTCCTCGTGTAGACGCGATTGCCCGTACGGCAATGACACAGTCAACTCTAGACATAGGTGGGCAAATCGGCCAATTGGCCGGATAGTTGATGTTTCAATACGGAAGTTCAATCCGGAACCAGCCAGGGTTCGCGCGTACGCGACCTGCCCGGACGCCCCCTGAGGCCTGTCCTCCGGACGCCCCTAGACGTGGAACGGGACCGTCGT
>NZ_WWJY01001232.1 GCF_009865405.1 Streptomyces sp. SID3212
GTCGGTCTTCCCGTTGGGGGTGACGGGCAGGGCGTCGAGCCGTACGAAGGCGGCCGGGACCAGGTGCGCGGGCAGGGTTCCGGCGAGGTGGGCGCGCAGATCGGCCTCCGTCCCGCCCACCGTGTACGCGACCAGGCGCCGGTCCCCCGGCCGGTCCTCGCGGACGACGGCACAGGCGGCGGCGACATCGGGCAGGTCGGTGAGCGCGGCCTCGATCTCTCCGAGTTCGATGCGGAAGCCGCGCAGCTTGACCTGGTCGTCGGCGCGGGAGACGTAGACGAGTTCCCCGTCGGCGGTCCAGCGCACCAGATCGCCGGTGCGGTACATCCGGCCCCCCGCCGGGTCGAACGGGTCGGCCACGAAGCG
>NZ_WWJY01001233.1 GCF_009865405.1 Streptomyces sp. SID3212
CCCGCCGAACGCGCCGGGACCCTGCCCGCCGCCGGGGGCGCCCCGGCCGGTCCCCGGCGGGGTGAAGGCCGAGGGCGGGGTGGTCAGCGGCGAACTGCCCGTGACCGGTCCCGTGGTCGGGCCGCTGGGCCCGTCCCCGGCCGGCCGGAAACCGCCCGGCGGCGTCGTCCCGCCCGGGGTGAAGGCGTTGCCCCCCGCTCCGGGGCGCGGACCGCCCCCGGTGTCGAGG
>NZ_WWJY01001234.1 GCF_009865405.1 Streptomyces sp. SID3212
GGGGCCTCGACCCGCTCGGCCTGGACGAGGCGGCGGACGCCCGTACCCCCTCACCCGCCCTGCGCGCCACCGCCCGCAGACTCGGCCGCCAGCTGATGCGCGCGGCCCGCGCCACCTGGCCGGGAGGAGAACTCGACGCGCTCGCCGCCGCCCGGCCGCGCGGCGCCCACCAGCCCGTCGTCCTGGGCGTCACCGCACGCTCCGCCGGGCTCACGCCCGGGGACGCGGCGCACTGCGCGGCGTACGAGACCGT
>NZ_WWJY01001235.1 GCF_009865405.1 Streptomyces sp. SID3212
GTACCCCCGACCGGATTCGAACCGGCGCTACTGCCGTGAGAGGGCAGCGTGCTAGGCCGCTACACAACGGGGGCGAGGACCAAGAGGTCCAGCTGGGCTACCAGGACTCGAACCTAGAACAACGGAACCAGAAACCGTCGTGTTGCCAATTACACCATAGCCCATGGTGACTTACGTCTTACCGTACCCCCGACCGGATTCGAACCGGCGCTACTGCCGTGAGAGGGCAGCGTGCTAGGCCGCTACACAACGGGGGC
>NZ_WWJY01000123.1 GCF_009865405.1 Streptomyces sp. SID3212
GGCAAGGGCGCACCGCCGCCCTCCGGCTCCACCTGGAGGGTCGTCCCGGGCGGCAGCCCCGCCAGGGCGGCCGGGGCCTCGGGCCGCTCCCCCTCGGGGGCGCTCCACAGCACCACCGTCGGGGGCAGCAGCCGCTCCGCGGCGGTGGCCTCCGCGCGGGTGAGCGCGTCCGTCACCGCCGCGGGTGTGGACGCGTCGACCCCGAGCGCGGCGAGCACCGCCACGACGGTGTCGTCCGGGACCTGGACGGTGACGTCGGGCGAGGGGGCGTACGAGGTGGCGACACCGTGCAGTGCGGCGAGCCTGGCCAGGCCCATTCAGACTCCTGGGGACTCCGTGCCCCCGGCGGTGCCGGGAGCTGTCGGTTCGCTGGTGAGGGGGGCGGTGTCGGCGAGCGGGGGCTCGCTGGTCAGCGGTTCCGCGTCGGCGAGCGGCGGTTCGCTGGTCAGCGGGCCGGGCGCGGACGGCGCGGGGCCCGGCACCGACGGTCTGGGGATCGGCTGTTCGGAGGGGCCGGAGAGCAGGCGCGGTGCGGGTGCGGCCATGACGGCTTCTCCAAGGGCTGGGGGACAGGACACAACAGCCCTACCCAGCGTAGGCGGAGGCAGGCGCGTACGGCGGGTGAACCTGTGCCGGTGCGGAGGTGTCGGGTCACGGTCCGTCTCCCGCGTGTCACGATCCGTCCCCCGCCCGGCAGTTGGAACCCCTGCCTATCACAAGGGGCGAAGGAGACACAGCGGCCACGCGCATTGACACCCCGACCACGGGGTGGTGGGCTCGTCCCCGCTTGGCGCGAATCCTCGCGAGTCTTGGGGGGACCAGGGAACACGAGAGGGGCACGGCGTGCGGCTCGGGCGTACAGGACGGACGGCGACGGCGGTCGCGATGGCCGTGATCGGCGGGCTTCTCGGCGGGGCGCCGGGCGCGTACGCGGCCCCGCACGACCCGGCCTCCCCGGTCGCCGCCAC
>NZ_WWJY01001236.1 GCF_009865405.1 Streptomyces sp. SID3212
GCGGTCCTGGAGGCCCGGTCCGGGAACACCGGCTGAGCGGCAGGGGCGTCCGGAGGCCTCAGGCCTCAGGCCTCAGGCCTCCGGTCGGCAGGTCACTCGGCGTCGTCCGTCACTTCGTCGCCCGTCACGCGTAGTCCCTCACGCGTCCTCGAACCCGCCGCGCTCCTCGACGACCAGCTCCGCGAAGGACCCGTACCTCTCACCCAGGCCCGGGTACCAGCTCGCCCAGATGTACGCGGCCCACTCGCCGTCCTCCGACACGTCCCCCGGGTCCAGCAGCCAGTACTGCGCGTCACCGTCCTCCGAGATCAGCAGCGCGCGGTCCATCATCGCGGTCTGGTCCTCGAAGCCCTCCTCGCCGTCCATCCGGAGCATCTCCCACAGGTCGGACTCGCCGCGGAACCAGTCGACGGCCTCGGCCGACCGCATCTCCCACATGAACGGACTGAGATTCAGCCGGCCGTCCGACGTGGCCAGGAACGCGCGATAGCTCGGCGGGAGCCGGGTACCGAGCCGTTCTTCCAGGGCCGCTATCCGCCCGTCGTCGGCGCCCCCGTGGAGCAGCCGGCCGACGGCTCGCCGCTGGGCGGCGACGTCCTCCGGCTCCTCGTCGCCCGGCACGTGCAGGAAGTCGGCGCTGTGCTCGGCGAGGTAGCCCCGCCACTGCTCGACGGTACGCAGTGCCGCCGCCGGGCCGGTCGCGGGCTCCGGCACGGGCACCGGCACCGGCTCTTGCTCCGGGGCGGTTGATGTCGCTGTGCCCCGGTAAGCCGTCGGACCCTCGTTCTCCCGCTGGCAATAGCCGAAGAACCCGCGCGGTTCGGGGGCGGACGCGAAGAATCGCACCTGGGAGAGCTGGACATGGCGGGCCCCCGCGTTGCGAGTGATCTCAAGACGGTAGTGATGACAGGCCGTGGCCGGGCCGGCGGACAGGGTGAAGCCACGCGGCTGGTGGCGTTCGCGGAAGCGCTCCCCGGCGCGGGAGTCGAGCGTGACCCAGTGCTCGCCGTCGTGCGAACCCCGGAGGGTCCAGTCCGTGGGGTCCCGGTCGTCGCAGTCGTTCGCCGAGGCCAGTACGTAGTGGAGGACGGCGACCGGCCGGCTCAGGGAGAACTCCAGCCAGGCGGTGTGCCCGTCGCCCAGCCACTTGTGCCAGGTGGGGTCGAGGAGGTTCCGGGCGATCTCGCCGGCCTCCGTGAACTCGTCACTCACCCGGACCCCGGTCACCAGCCCGGTGACCTCCTCCCGTGGGTCGGGCCCGCCGTTCCGCAGCGCCAACGAGCCCGAATCGCCGGCCCGGTCGTGCCACGTCACCCGCTCGACGGGCGCGCCCCCGTCCTCGATCAGCAGCCGCAGCTCGCCGGAGGGGTGCCAGTCGCCGTCGCCCCGCCTCTCCTCCGTCCGGAACCGGTGCGGGGCCGTGCCCGCATAGATGTCGGCGTACGTGCCCTCCGGGAGCGCCGCGCGCTCCTCCAGCACCCCCCGGTACTCCGTGAGCGAGCCGTCGGCGGCACGGTGGTGTCCGTAGAACTCCGTCCTCGCCGGCGGGAAGGCGACCGCCGCCTCCGCGCCGTCCTCGCCGCGCCAGGAGAGCTGTTCCGGAAGCGGGCGCTCGGCCCGGCCGAGGTGGACGGTCAGCCGTGGAGCGGGCCGCCAGCCGGCGGACGTATGGGCGCGCCGCTCGGTACGGAAGGTGAACACCGGCTCCGGGGCGGCCACTTCCCCCTCCGTGCGGTCCGCGCCGCTGGTGGCGCGGTCCGCGCCGCCGGTAGTACGGGACGCGTCGTCGGTCGTACGGGACGGGGCCAGGGCGATCCGGTACAGCCGGAGGCCGTCCTTCGCCCCGGCGGGGTGGCGCAGGCGCAGCGTGTTCGTGTGCGGCACCAAAAGGGCGGCGGGCACCGTGAACACCGTCTCCCCGGGCACGACATCGCCCGATGCGGCGGAATCGGCCACGACCGCACGGCCGTTGACCGTGACCTCGATCGGGGCGTCGTCCGGGGACTTGCCGATCGGGGGGACCGGTGCGGTGACCGTGAGGGTCAGTTCCCCGGGCGCCCCGTCCTCGCCCGGCGGGAGGATGTCGGCCGGCACGAAGTCGAACGTCACGCTGCCGCCTGCGTCGATCGCGAGATGGTCCGGCGCGGGACGGCAGTTCTCCAACCGGGCCGCGCGGGGCCCCCGTCGGGGCGGATCGGTGGTGAAGTCCGCGAAGGTCGCTCGCACGCTGTGCTCCCGGTATGACGGTCGCAACGACCGCCGACGTATCGAAGTAGGTTGGAGGGCGGCGGAGTTGAGCCGCCGACCCGGCCTCGCCGATGCTAGACAGTGCCACTGACAACGGGGTGCGCGGCGCGGCGGAGGCCCGTCGCGCCGAAGACGTCCCCCCGACGGCGAGATTTCCGCCTCACGTGGTGCCCCTGTACCCCTGGCGTAACACCGGGTGCGTAGCATCGAACTGATGACCGTGGGGCGGGAGTTGTCTGTGGAACGCACGGTGCGGAAGGCGCAGCCGGCCGGCCGGGCCCCGGACGTCTGCCCGCACGGGGCCGAGGACACGGCCGCCCCGCTCGTGACCACTGCTCCGTGTGCCGGTCCGAACGCGGGGAGTCGTCCGTGCCGGGCCCGGGAACCGGACTCCGGTGCTGCGCGTCCCGCGGAGGACGGCATTCCCGGAGGAGGAGAGACGTGTTAGCAGCGGACGGCACCTCATGAACCTGGGCGAAGACCGCGAGGAGGACCGCGAGGCGGAGGCTCCTTTCGCCACGGTCGACAAACTGCTCGCCGCGTCCGTCGCCCGGCGTTTCTATCTGGAGCACCAGTCGAAGGTCAGCATCGCGAAGGAATTCAGGATCAGCCGGTTCAAAGTGGCGCGTCTCCTCGACGCCGCCGTGGCCCACGACATCGTCAGGATCGACATCACCGTCCCCGCCGAGATCGACGCGCCGCTCTCGCACGCCCTGGCCGAACGCTTCGGCCTCCGCCAGGCCGTCGTGGTCGACCTGACCCGGAGCGAGGGCGACGCGGTGGCCCCGGGGGACACGCGCCGCGCCGGCCGCTGGCTGGGGACGGCGGCGGCCCGGTTGGTCTCGGAGATCAGCGAGGAGAGCGATGTCCTCGGGCTGGACGCGAGCCGCGCGGTCGAGGCGCTGAGCGAGGCGGTCGCGCGGCTGCGTTCCCGCGAGGTCGTCCAGTTGACCGGGGTGCACGGGCCGGACCTGGCGCACGACACGGCGATCGACGCGGTCCACCGTACCGCCGCGGCCGGCCGGGGCAGGGCCTTTCCGCTCCACGCCCCGTTCGTCCTGCCCAACGCGCCGACGGCCGCCCTCCTCAGGAGCCAGCCGGACACGGCCGAGACCCTCGGCCGGTTCGGCCGGGTCACCAAGGCCGTGGTCGGCATCGGCGCGTGGGAGGCCGGCCTCTCGGCGGTGTACGACGCCCTGACGGAGCGGGAGCGCGACACGTACCGCGCACTCGGGGCGTGCGCCGAGGTGGCCGGCCACCTCTTCGACCGGGACGGCCGGGCGCTTCCCGGCGGTCCGGACGCCCGCACGATCGCCCTGAGCGCCGGCCAACTCCGGGGAATTCCCGAGCTGATCGGTGTCTCGGGCGGTGTGCGGAGGGCCCGGGCCATTCGCGCGGTCCTGAAGTCCGGGCTCCTCACCCGCGTGGTCACGGACGCGACCACGGCGCGGCGCCTCCTGTGGTACGACGGCGCGGACGGCGTGGTGCGGACGCCGGACGGCGCGGGACGTACGCCGGAGGGCGTGGCGCGTACGCCGGAGGACGCGGCACGTACGCCGGACGGCTCGGCGCGGGCACCGTACGACACGTCACCGACGCCGGACGACACGGCGCGGACGAAGGCCGCCCGCGTGGTGGAGAAGGCCACGTGAGATCGCCGTACCGGACAACCGGGTTCTCGCGTACGGCCGTTCGCGAGCCGCCCCTCGGGGGGACCCGCCGCGCGGGCCTCCGCCTTCGCCCCTCCCGCCGTACGACGGCCGCCGCCCCCGTCGTGTGCACGACCCGCCACCGAACCAACGAGTAAGGACAGCGATGCCCCAGAGCGACGGCCCGGACGACGGGCTTCCTCCCGTTCCCCCCGTTCCCGCCGAGATCCGCGAGGCCGGCCCTCGGTCACGGGGGACGGACGCGTGAGCCGTTGGTCATCCGCCATCCACCGCAGGCGCGGCAGATCCGCCCCGGAGCGTGCCCCCCGGGATCCGGCCGCGGCCCCGGGCGGCGCCGGGCGCCAGGGCGCCGTCGGCGCCCCGCCCGTCGAGGACATCGACGGCCTCCTGCTGGTGCGTTCCGTCGAGGACGACTCGTTCCCGCTCACCACGCTGGCCGAAGTCGCCCACGCCGTGGGCGTGGACGCGGACATCGTCACCGTGATGGTCGGCTCGGCCGCCGGGGGTGGCCCGGCGGACGACGACCTCTGGGCCCGGCTGGGCGCCCTCCTCGACTCCCTGCGCTCGACGGGCGTCGGCCGGGTGCGGCTCGTCATGTCCGGTGCCGGTGACGACCGGCCGGGCCGGCCCTGTGTGGCCCGGAGGATCGCGGACGCCTGGGAGTTGGAGGTGCTGGCCCCCGACGGGGCCGTCCTGATCACCCCGGGCGGCGGGCTCTTCGTCCCCGGCGATGCCCGGCCGGGCGGACGTGGCTGGTGGCGCTTCGCGCCCGGCGAGGCGCCCAGGAAGCTGGGACCGCGCGCCCCGGCCCCCGCCTGGCAGGAGGCGCTGGGCCGGGTGCCCGCGCGTACGACCGGCGGCTGTGTGGTGGAGCAGATACCGGCGGGCGTGGTGATGCGCCCGGCGGGCGCCCCCACGCCCGACCTCGACGACCTGTGCTTCGCGGTGCCCGCCGACCACGAGCGCCCCACCGTCGTGGTGGGCGCTCCCCGGGCGGAGGACGTGGCGGCCGACGAAGTGGCCGCCGTGCTCGCGGCGTTGCCGGTGGGACAGCGGTCCCGTGTACGCCTCGCGCCGGGCGGCCGGCGCGATCTGCTGCGGCTCGGCCACGCGGTCGCCGGTCTGCTGGGCGGCGAGGTGGAAGTCCTCACCGGTCTGCCGCTGCTCGCCGACCACGCGCCGCCGGGGACGGCTCCCCGGCCGACCCTGGTGGGCGCGGACGGCGCGCCGAGCTGGCAGCCGTTCGTGTCCTCCGTGATGTGTGGGCCCGCCGACGCGGAGGGCAGGACCCCCGCCCCGCGCCCGCTGGGCAGCTATCCGCCCGCCTGGATCCCGCGCGGCACCCACCCGGGAACCGTCCTGCTGACGGACCGCTGGCAGGCCACGGTGACCCGGGCCGGGCTGGCCCTGTGGGAACGGGACGGCCCCCGGCCGCCGTTGGCGGCGCTGGCGGTGGACCCGGACCGGTGCGCCGTCGAACTGGGCGCGCCGGGAAGGCCGTTGGACAACTCCGTCCTGCCCGCGCTCTCCCGGCTGTTGGCGGGCCTGGGGTCCGACGTCCGCGCGAGGACGACGCTGCTGGTGCGCGGGAAGCTGATGAGCGGGGAGGGCGAACTGCGCCGCCTGGCCGCGGAACACGGCGTACCGGGCATCCGATACGTCACCGCCGGTCCGCCCCGGGTCCCGGGCCCGGCCCGCCGTCCCGCGCCCGCGCCACTCGCACCTCCTGTACGGGTCTCCTCCTCGTCCGGACCGACGGGACAGGTAGTCGGCACCGGGAGCGGCCCGTCCGGACAACCTGCCGGACCGGCGGTCCGGGGCACGGCTGAGGGGGCGGCGGGCGCGGTGGCAGGCGGAGCACCCGGCGGAACGCTCGCGGGCGGCCCGGCGCGGGGCGCCGGAGGCA
>NZ_WWJY01001237.1 GCF_009865405.1 Streptomyces sp. SID3212
GCGGGCCGCCAGCGCGGGGCTGGCACAGGCCGAGGTCGCCACGGCGGAGTTGAGCTCTTCCTGGTCCAGCACCACGGCCCGGAACCCGGCGCCGGTGAGCCGGCTCGCCACATGGTCCGCCACCCGCACCAGGCAGCGCTGGGCCCCTTCGATCCCACCGCCGCGCGCGTCCACGGCCTCCCGGCACAGCTCGGGATCCAGCTTGATCGCCACCCAGGTGAGGCGCAGCGCGGGGGCGCCGGTCTGCTCCTGGAGGGGGGCGTACGAGAGCCGGGCCACGGCCTGTTGGGGCAGGTGCGGGGCGGGCGCCGAACGCACCTGCTGCACCAACTGCACGGATTCCAGGGTGATGTCGTCCACGGTGAGGGCGTCCGCGAGGAGGGTGAGCGGCAGCGAGCGCGCGCCGAACACCGGGCGCAGCCCGTCGCCGCTGGCCTCGATCCGTACCACCACCGTCAGGAACGTGCCGTCGCCGAGCATGCCCACCGTGCGGCGGTTCCGGTCGACGTAGGTGTACGGGCGGAATCCCGGCACACTCTCCGCCACGGGCGCCAGCGAGGGGTCGACATCAGGGCCGCACGGCTCGGCGGGCCGGTTGCGCGCCCGCAGCGCGAGAGCCGTCGACAGCCAGTCCTGTACGGCGTGGCCCCGGCGGCGCGACACGGCGACCAGCACCAGCACACCGGCCACGGTCGCGGCCGGCACGAGCCGGAGCCCACCGAGCGCCAGGCCGATCCCGGTCAGCGCGAGAGCGACTTCGACGAGCACCAACTGCCGTAGCTGAAAGGGCCCGAGGTGACCGGCGCGGGGGCGGGAGCGCAGAGTCGTCCGCGCCGGAGCGACTCCTGGGGCCGTACTCACCACGCCGGTCTCCGCGCGTCTGCCGCGCCGCCGGCCGGACGGAGCGGGGACCCGCGCGGGGCTGCTCCGTCCGTCGCGCTCGCGCGTCGCCGTACTCATCGCCGCCGTGCCCCCTTGCGCCGTAACTGCCGTCCGCCCCTGGGCGTTGACCGGTCGATCACCCTACCTGAGCGGTGGGACGCGAGCGCCGGCATGCATAGTAGGGGGCCGGCGCGACACACAGGTCCCTCCGGTGCACGAGGGAACCCGGTCGCTCAGTGGGGGAAGAGGGACAGCGGACAGATGGCATCACGACGGGACGAACTCAACGCCTACACCTTCGCGAAACGAAGGCTGATCGCGCAGTTCGTGCAGCCGAACTCGACCGGTTCGGAAGAGGGCGCGCCCCGTCCGCTGCGTGCGGTGCTGCCCGGTGTCATCGTCGGTGTGGTGATCCTCGCGGCCTTCGGCGCGTGGGGGATGTTCAAGCCCGTGGCGCCCAAGGGATGGGACGCGGTCAACGAGAACGTCATCATCGCCAGCAAGTCCACCACCCGCTATGTGGTGTTGCGGACGGGGAGGACGAAGCAGCTGCACCCGGTGCTGAACATGGCCTCCGCCAAACTCCTGCTCGACCAGGACAAGGGCAAGGTCATCAACGTCAGCGAATCGGTCATCGACCGCAGCGACCTGGCCCACGGCCCGACCGTCGGTATCCCGTACGCCCCCGACCGGCTCCCCGACGCCAAGGAGGCCGGGGCGGCGAAGCGTTGGGCGGTCTGCGAGCGGCCGAGCGCGGGCGGGCGGGCCATCCAGAAGGCCGCGTTCGTCCTCGCGAAGCGCGAACAGGGCAGGACCGAAGGGGCGGAGCGCCTGCGCGGCGGTGAACTCCTTTACGTCGAGGGCCCGGACAAGGTCCGGTACGTCGTGGACGCCGAGGGCAAGGCGTACCGCGTGAAGAAGGACGAGCTGCTCCTGCGCCAGGTGGTCGGCGCCGACCGCAAGCCGCAGCGCGTCACGGCCGCCTGGCTGGAGACCCTGCACCAGGGCGGCACCATCGACTTCCCGGCGATCACGGGCACCCCCGGTGCCGACCCGAACGCCCCCGGCGCGCTGCTGCCGAAGGAGGCGAACAAGGTGGGCATGGTCCTCGTCGCCCCCGTCAACTCCAAGAACCAGCAGTACGTGGTGCTGCCGGGCCGGGTCGCCCCGGTCACGGACTTCACGGCGAAGCTGCTGCTCAGCAGCAAGGAACTGGTCACGGTCGGCCAGGCGGGCCGGGCCATGTCGGTGAGCCCCGGCGCCATCGAGCCCGGGGAGCCGTTCGGGCAGGACAAGGACTGGCCGCGGAGCGATCCCACACCGGTCAACGAGGCGGGCACCGACGCCGGAAGCCGTAACACCGTGTGCAGTGTGCTGCGGGACGTGGACGACGCCGACGGCGGGGCCACCACACTGAGCACCTGGGCGGGCACCGACTTCCCGAAGCCGCTGCCCACCGGCTCCAGCGCCTATGTCACCCCGGGCTCCGGGCAGTTGTTCCGGCAGTTCCAGGGATCGTCGACCGCCTCGGGATTCGTCTTCCTCGTCACCGACACGGGCCTGCGCTACGGCATGCAGTCCAACGGCGACAGCGCCGCGGACGAGCCCGGCATCGGAGCCGGTACGGCCCAGGAGCGCCTGGCACGGCAGCAGGAGGCCCAGCAGGCGCAGAACCGGCTCGGCTACCAGGATGTCGCCCCGGCGCCGGTCCCCGCCGCGTGGGCCACGTTCCTGCCGACGGGGCCCCGGCTGTCGACGGCGGCGGCCCGGCAGATCCAGGGCTCGTGAGAGGGAGTGTGAGAGTGGGCGTGACGGGACGCGT
The DNA here is from genome assembly GCF_009865405.1 of Streptomyces sp. SID3212. Taxonomy (GTDB): domain Bacteria; phylum Actinomycetota; class Actinomycetes; order Streptomycetales; family Streptomycetaceae; genus Streptomyces. Next base: position 2,705 of record NZ_WWJY01001237.1, read on the forward strand.
GAGGGGAACAACGCACATGGCCGACCGACGGCTCCTCGCCGCCACCGCCACCGTGGTCACCGCCGCGGCGGCCCTCCTCGCCCTGCCCGCGTCCGCCGCGGCCGAGGGCCCCACCGACACCCAGTGCACGTTCCCCAGCAAGCCGTACGCGGGCCGCCCCTGGGCGCTGCAACGGGTGCTGCTCGACGAACTGTGGTCGCAGTCCACCGGCAAAGGGGTACGGGTCGCGGTCATCGACACGGGCGTCGACGTCAGGAATCCCCAACTCACCCCGGCCGTCGACGTGAAGAGCGGCCGCAACAAGATGAAACGCGGGCTGAAGGACGACTTCGGCGGCACGATCGAACGCGGCAAGGAGGACGGCACCAGCGACACCGTGGGCCACGGCACCAAGGTCGCCGGGATCATCGCGGCCCGCCCCAGGGAAGGCACCGGCTTCGTCGGCCTGGCGCCCGGGGCCACCATCATCCCCATCCAGCAGAACGACGCCGAGGGCCACGGCACCGCCGAGACCCTCGCCGACGCCATCACCTACGCCGTCGAGGCGCGCGCCGACATCATCAACATCTCCCAGGACACGGCCAACGCGGTCGAACCCGCACCCGAGTTGAAGCAGGCGGTGGACAACGCCCTCGACCAGGACGTCGTCGTGGTCGCCTCGGCGGGCAACGACGGCCTCGGCGGGAACGTCAAGGAGACCTACCCGGCCTCGTACGAGGGTGTGCTGGCCGTGGCGTCGTCCGACAGGAACAACGAACGGGCGGCCTTCTCCCAGTCCGGCGAGTTCGTCGGGGTCGCCGCCCCCGGCGTCGACATGGTCTCCACCGTTCCCGGCGGCGGCCACTGCGCGGACAACGGGACGAGTTTCTCCGCCCCGTACGTCGCCGGAGTCGCCGCGCTCATCAAGGGCAAGCACCCGGACTGGACGCCGAAGCAGATCGTCGCCCAGATCGAGCAGACCGCGGAACGCTCCATCGCGGGCCACGACCGCCTGGTGGGCTGGGGAGTCGTGGACCCCGTACGGGCCCTGACCGAGGACGACAAGCCCCTCGACGCGCCGGTCGCGGACCGCGGCGCCGACCCGGTCGAGGCGCCCGCGGCGGCCCGGTTCCACGTCGGCGAGACACCGGACGAACGCGCGACACGCCTCGCGACGTACGTGCTCGTCGGCGCGGGCGTGCTGGTCGCGGCGACGGCGGGCGGCGCGGTGGCCCTGCGCGACGCGCGGAGGCGTACGCGGCGTGCGGGACATACCGCGTGAGGAGTTGCGAGTGCACACTCCCCGCACTCCCGCACCGAACCCGTAACAGGAAGTCCCGCCGCGGACAACGCCCTTGGGGCTGTCGGAGCCGATCGCTAGAGTGAGATCCACAGGTGCGGTTGTTGTGTGCGGCGCCACGATCGCAACGTAGGACCACTGAGGTGACTGAGGCAGTCGAGGTAAACGGGGAGAGGAACAAAGGCATGGTGATCCCTGCGGACGGCGGGGGAGGCGGGGGAGCCTCGACCGGTGGGAGCGACCTCGAACGCGGTGTCGGCGCGCTGAAACGCTTCCAGAGCCGGGTGAAGGATCTGCTGGCGGACCTCGAAGGCGGGGCGGCCGGAGGCACGAAGGTGGCGGCGCAGACAGTCGCCAGGACCTCGCTGAGCGGAAGCAACGCGACATTCGCCGAGGCGGACGGCCTGTACGCGCAGTACAACCGAGTGCACCAGTCGCTCGTCTCGCTCTCCCGGACGCTCGGCGATCAGATCGAGACGCTGAGCATCGGGGTGCACGCGGCGGAGGTCGGGTTCGACAACGTCGAGGAAGACGTGCGGCGGCGGTACGCGGCAATTCAGGACCGTATCGAGCAGGAGCGGATCGTTCAGCAGGACCAGGCGGAGAAGGCGAAGAACGGATCGCGGCACGACTCTTCGAAGCGGGAATGGTGACCCATGGCTGACGGGAAGCCCGAAGAACTCACCCCCGAGGAACAGCACCAGCAGGACCAGGCACGCGTCCAGGGTCAGCTCGGCGCCATCGACATCACCCAGAAGGTGTCGTCGATCATGAGCGGCTTTTTCGGATCCGGCGGCGGCCCCGGCCCCTTCGCCAGGACCAGCTTCGAGGGCCACGACCTCAACGCCATGATCGACTTGGTGAAGACCGCGAACCCGGCGGATCTCGAGACTGCGGGCAACGCCCTGTGGAAGGCCAGGGACGCGCTCGCCGACGCGGCACAGGAACTCCAGGACTACGTCGACAAGGTCGAGTGGAAGGGCCAATCGGGCGACGAGTTCCGCTCGTTCGGCCGAGGACTCGCCGAACACGCCCGGGGTCTGGGTGCGTTCGCCGATGTGGCGGCGACGCAGATCACCGCCGCCGGTACCGGCCTGGCGTCGGTGCACAAGTCCATGCCGCCCCGCGACACCCGGCTGCACAAGCAGAGCGTCGAGGACATCGAGATCGTCGCGCAGGTGGACGGCAATCCGGACTACGAGGCCGCGAAGAAGGTGGAGAGGGACCGCCAGGAGGCCATCAACCAGATGAACCGCCTGGCGTCGTTCTACGCGGTCTCCGAGGAAACCCTGGCGGCCCAGGAACCACCGAGGTTCGACCGAGTGCTCAAGGCGAACGTGCCCCCGCCGAGCAAGGTGGGCCCGGTGCTCCGCGCCAAGGGTGCGAGGAACGTCGGCGACGGCCCGGCGGACGAGTCCGAGGTCTCGTCGGTGTCGTCCCGTTCCGACTCCCTCGGCGACGCGGACCGGTCGCAGAGGGATCTGGACACCGTCCGCCCGATCACCCCCGCTCCCGAACGGGAGACATCGGTGGAGATCGACAACGCGGTGGCACCGCCGGCTCCTCCCGCGCTCCCGGACGCGTCGACGCTCCCGTCCTCGACAGGAGGACCGGGTTCCGGCGGCGGGACCGTGCCTCCCCCGGCCGGCGGACCTGCGAACCTCGTCTCCCGGGGCGGATCCGGGTCGAAGGGTCCGCAGAGCTACGCCAAATCCGTGGGACAGAGTGGCGGATCACTCGGCAAGGGGGGTGGCCCTGCCGGACGCGCGCCGACGGCATCGGGCGGTTCGGGTACGGCCGGCCGGGCGGGGACGATCGGCAGCGGCTCCGGAGCGGCAGGACGCGCCGGCGCGTCAGGTGCCGGTGGTACGGGCCAGACTCCTGCCGGTCGCGCGGGAGCAGGCCGTGGGAACGGCATCGTGGGCGGGAATCCGCAGCGCGCCGCCGGCTCCACCGGCTCCCGTATGCCACGGGGGAACGTCATCGGCGGTGAGGGAGCGGCCTCGGGCCGCGCCACCGGCGCAAGGACCGGTCGGGGTGGTGTGGTCGGGGCCAACCCGGCGAACACACCCCGGTCCGGCGCGCGGGGCACCGCCAGTACGAACGGGGTCGTCGGTACCCCGCGCGGCGCCGCCTCCCGGTCCCGCCCCGGTGCGGGCTTCACCCAGGGGGGCTCGGGCCTGGTCCGTGGTCCCGGCGGACGGCGGCCGGAGGAAGAAGAACAGGACGAGGCCGTGTCGCGTCCCGACTACCTGACGGAAGACGAAGAAACATGGACGGCCGGCCGGCGCCCCGCCGGGCCGCCGGTGATCGATTAGGCGCCGAACAGGCACCGAGGAAGGTTCGGAAGTCAGGATGACGGCAGGAATGAGCCCCGCCCGGAAGCGCGGCAGCAGGTCCCGTCCGGTGCGGCGGGAACTGCTCTGCGTGGTGGCCGCGCTGAGCGCGTGGACCCTCGGCATCGTCGGTACGGCCCCGGACGCCTCGGCAGACGAGCGCTCGAAGCAGTGGTACCTGGACGCGTTGCATGCCGAGGACATGTGGAAGGTCACCACGGGTGAGGGCATCAAGGTCGCGGTCATCGACTCCGGCGTCAACCCGTCCACACCGTCGCTCAAGGGCCAGGTCTTGGAGGGGGTGAACGCCACCACCGAGGACGGCAGCGGTTCCACCGCCGACACGAACGGCCAGGGAACGACCACGGCCGAACTGATCGCCGGCACGGGCAAGGGCGGCGGACTGCGTGGCCTCGCGCCGGGCGCCAAGATCATCCCGATCAAGCTGCCCCTTCTCAAGCATGATGAACTGCCACAGATCAACGATCCGTTGAAGCGCGCCATCCGGGCCGCGGCGGACAGCGACGCCCAGATCATCAACATCTCCATCGGCAACGAGCACGCGATCGGGCTGGACATGTTCGGGCAGCACTCCGCGCTCGAATACGCCGTGAGTAAGGGAAAGCTGCTGGTGGCGGGCACCGGTGACAACGCGAAGAAGGGGAACAAACCGCAGTATCCGGCCGCATTCCCTGAGGTCGTCGGCGTCGGCTCCGCCGATCAGGAGGGCGCCGTCACCGCGGACTCCCAGCACGGTACGACCGTATCCGTCGCGGCTCCCGGCAAGGACATTCCGCGCTGGTGCGACGCGACCTTCCAGAGCTACTGCGATGACGGAGGCGGCTCGACCACCGCCGCTGCTCTTTTCTCCGCGTCAGCGGCCTTGGTCTGGTCGGCACACCGGGACTGGACCGCGAACCAGGTACTCCGCGCCGTCTTCGACACCGCCAGCCGGGACGCTTCGAAGAAATCCCTCAGCAACTACTACGGCCACGGCCTGATCCGCCCTCGCGAGATCATCCTCAACGGCAAGGGCAACCCGGGCCCACCCGACGCCAAGCTGCTCGCCGACGAGGTCTACCCCGTAGCCTCCGCGTCCCCCTCCGCATCACCTTCGCCACAGCCGGAGAAGGGCAAGCCCGGCTCCGAGGCCGTCGTGGCAGGCTCGGCCGAGAAGACGTCGGACGACGGGCAGTTGGGGCTGATTCTCGGCGGGGTCGCCGTGGTGGTGGTCCTCGCGGGAGGGACCTTCGCCGTGCTCCGCAGGCGCCGTACGGCCTGACGACCGTACGTACGCAAGCCACGGCCACGTACGTACGTACACACACTCCTCGACCGGTGGGACACCCCCACCGCGACCCCAGCTCCAGGAAAGGAACATCGCATGGCAGTCCAGAAGGTGAACGGTGTAGCGCTCAAGTCGCTCCAGGGCGAACTCACCAAGAGCTTCGACGACGTCAAGGGCCAGCTCCACAGGCTCCAGGCGACGATCGACAGCCTCGAAGGCCACTGGGCGGGCATCGGCGCCGGGGCCTTCAACGCCAAGCAGACGCAGATCAACAACAACATGGTCGGCATCGGCAACCTGCTGCTCAACTTCCAGGAAGCCATCGAGGCGGCCCGCACCATCGCCGGCAACACCGACGACGAGGTCGAGGCGGCCCTGCGCGGGGTGGACGTGGTGGACGGCTACTCGGGCGACGCCGGCGCGGAGAAGGCGACGTCCAACCTCAACCACTACTGACAGCCGACCCGACCGAGTGAACCAGTAAGCAGAGAGGCAGGACTTCCATGGCGCAGAACGACGGCACGATGATCGTCACGTACACGCGGCTCGACGAGGCCGCCCGGGACATCAAGACCCAGGCCGACCGGCTCGACCAGAGCCTCAAGGCCATCCAGGCGAAGATCCGTTCGGTGTCGGACCTCTGGGAGGGCGAGGCCCGCGAGGCGTACAACGGCGCCCAGGCCAAGTGGGACAAGGACGCGATGGCCATCCACACGGCGCTCCTCCAGATCTCCCGCGCCGTGCAGGAAGCGGCTCCGGCGTACAAGGCCGGAGACCAGAAGGCGGCCTCGAACTTCCACTGAGCGGACCGGGCCGAACGAGCAAAACGAGGCGGGGTGGGCACACGCGGGAGGCGCCCACCCCGCCTCGTTTTCGCGTACGGGTGCGGGGGTGCGGGATCTACCCCAGCCTCCGACGCTCACACTCGGCCGAGCCTGCCACTCCCTCGGTGAACGCGGTGATCAGCTCCTTCATCCGAGTCTCGTCCTTCGCTCCCTGTGTCACGCGCACCGAGGCGATGAGCCTCTGGTCCGGCCGCTTCGGATCCTGGCAGTCGACCAGCCCTATGCCGCCCTTGACGGCGTATATGTAGCGCTTGTCCGGTGTTGTGGTGCTGTCCAGTTCGACTTCGTTGTAGGGGGCGCCCGCCACCTCCCGCAATGTTTTCTCGTACCACTCCGTGCTCGCCGAGACGACCGTCTTCTCGTCCACGACCAGCCGGCACCGCGTAATGCCCTGGACGTCGTTCTTCGGAACGGAAGAGAGTTTCTTCCCCGCGGGGAGGAAGGGGTCGAGCAGATCGGGCGGTACGGAAACGTCGCACAGGCTGCTCGGCGTCGCGTATTCCTTCTCCGGTGACGAGCAGCCCGTGGCCAGGAGACCCAGGGCGAGCAATCCGACCACAGAAGCCGCCGCTCGCCTGCCGTACGACTTTGTCTCCCTGGAAGTCCTCGCGGTGATCACAGTTTCCGCCGTGCGCACTCTTCCGGTGTGGCCACGCTTTTGGTGTACGCGGTGATGAGCTTCTTCATCTCCGCTTCGCTCCCGGATTTCTTCATGACGCGTACAGAAGCGATGAGTTGCTGGTCGGGCCGTTCGGGGTCCTGGCAGTCGACCAGCCCGATTCCGCCCAGGCGGGTATACGTATAGCGCTTGTCCGGTGTCGTCGTGCTGTTCACGTCGACACCGTTCAACGGATCGCCCGCCACTTCGCGCAGCGAGCCCTCCCCCCACTTGGTGTTCGCGGACAGGACCCGCGTGCCGTCGACGCCCACGTCACACAGCATCCATCCCTGAATACTGTTGTCAGGGTGCATGGAGATCTTCTCTCCCGCCGGCAGGAAGGGCGCGACCAGTCCGGGGTCGACAGAGACTCCGCAGAGGGCGTCGGGTGTTTCGTACTCCTTCTTCGGCGGTGACGAACAGGAGGCCGAGCAGACCGCGAGGAGCAGTGCTCCGGCCAGTGCGAGGGTTCCGCGCCGGCCGCGTCCGCCGGTTCTCTCCGGGTGTTTCAAGGCGTCCCCTGAGGTGGAAGGAGCTATTTCTCGGAAGGAGAAGGTCATCCCGGCTGAATCTCCGTTTCGAGGTCATCGGCCATCTGGGCAACGTTCACAGAGGCATCCCCGAAACCGTCCAGGGTACCGATCCTTGCCCATTCGAGTGCCTGGTCGCCGTACGGTGCGCCATGGGCCTTCACCGCTGTTTCCGCTGCCAGCTGGCTGATGCCCACGTTGCTCTTCGTGCTGGCTTCCCAGATCGCTCCGGCGCTTTTGCCGGCTTCCTGGAGTTGGTCCGGCTCGGACTGCTGGAATATGTGTTCAAGAACCACGCTGCTCACCGTCCCGGCGACGCCACTCGCGACAGCGCCGCCGACGGGCGTCGCGATGAAGCTGACCCCCACGCCGACACCTGTTCCGATGGCACCGGACCAGGTGTTCTTCTTCTGGGCCACCGCGTCCTCGAAATCGCCGTCCGCCTGGCTCGCCGGGCCCAGCACCGCCTCCTGCCTGCCGACGGCGATGGTTCCGCCCACCTCACCCGACCTGCGTGCGATCTCCTTGACGGTGTCCTCGGGTGAGTGGGGATAGCGCAGATCGTCAGGCAGATCGGGATTCATGTGGTAATCGAGGAGATTTGCCATGTACGCCTTCTGGCCGACCTCCACATTCGCGAATCCCTCCGGGTTCTGGCCCACGCTGACCAGGAAACGCGTCACGGAGGCGTGACTCAGATCGGCCCTCTTTTCGGCGATGGGGAAGAGGTTCTTGGCGCTGCCTCGGGTGTCGTCCGTCGTGGCCAGCGTGATGTCCGGCAAATACTCCGCCGCGATCTGCCCGACGCTGTCCGACATGTAGCCGTGCTTCGTCAGACGCTCCGGGTCGTCCGCGATGGACGACACCAGGCTCTTCATCAGATTCGCCTGCCGCGCGTTGTGGGCCGGGGTGTCCGGGCCCGGCAGTTCGCCGGCCGGGTGGCCGGTGGTGGCAGCCTCCAGGGCCAGGGCCATCGCGTTGCGGCCCGTGTTGCTCCGCTCGCCCTCGCTGTTCTGTTCCTGGGGCCAGTCCCGCTCCTCGAAGAGGTAGTCGAAATTGCTGAGCCCGGCCTTCACTTCCTTGCCGTCAGGGCCCTCACGCTTGAAGTCGTGGTCCTCGTCCTTCGTCACGAAGGGGTCGCTGAAGAAGTCGGTCGCCGCGTCCGGGCTGTTCGACAGGGCCTTCATGAAGCCCGTCATCGGGTCCGATCCGGAGTCGGTTCCGGTGCGGTTCAGGAACGGGTCCATCCCCATGCGCTGCCAGGCCAGCGGCGCGTGCCCGCCGTTGTCGGTGATCTTCTTCTCGGTCTTGATCAGCTCACTGCCGTAGCTCTTGAGGAACCCGTCGTCGAAATCGCCCCACCGCATCAGGTTGCTCATGACCTGGAACCCCATGGGACCGCCCGGCCTGCCCACCGGCTGGCTGCCGAGGCCCGTCATGTCCCGCTTCCAGTCCGTCATGCTCTGGCTGTCGCTCTGGCTGGCCGTGGCGAGCGTCAGGCTGAGGTTCTTCTGCAACTCGCCGTACTGTCCCACCCGTTCGTGGCCCAACCGGGCGCCGTCGTGCGGGTCGTTGACGCCGGCCCAGAACTCCAGCGTCCCCTTGGCGCCCAACTGCGCGGCGAAGCGCTCCGCGAAGAGTTCGTCGTCCGCGTACTTCTTGAGTCCCGCGTTGAGTTCGTCGAACTCCTTGACGCTGAGATCCCCCGGCTTCTGCCGCGCGAGCCGTGCCAGCCGGTCCGCTTCCTTGATCGCGCCGTCCGCGGAGTCCCGGTCCTTGTACGCGGCCCCGGAGAAGCCGTACCTGCTCTGGTCGGCGAGCGCCCTGAGCACGGTGGCGGCCGAGCTGTCGCTCTGCGTCGCCCGGTCGAGGATGCCCTGGATCTCGTCCCGGAAGAGGGTGACGTCACTCTCGCTGTGCTCGGGGACGGTCGTTCCCTTCGCGGCCCGGTCGGGGTGGATGTTCATGGTGACCGTGAAACCGCCGCCCGCGGTCGAGGTCACGGTGAGGTTCTTCTTCAGCGCGCGGTCGAGGGCCGCCTCCAGGGCCCGCTGATGCTCCTTCAGCTCGTCCCGCGTATCGCTCAGAATGTTCTTGATCGAGGTTGCCTGGGTGTGGGCGTCCTTGAACTCCTCGGCGGTCCTGCCGATGAACTTGCGCGAGACGGTCGCGTTGACGCCGGTCCAGTTGGCCTTGTTCGCCTGCCCCCTGAGCCCGTTGTGCGCCTCCGTCTCCAGATCCACGAGGTTGCGTACCATCGTCGTCCAGTCGGCGATCGCGTCGTCGAGCGGCTTGAAGCGGGCGAAGCGCAGGTCCTCCAGGTTCATCAGTCGTCCCCCTTGTTCTTCTTGCCCGGTTCGCCGTACGCCTCGTCGAAGCCCTGGTCGAGCATGGCGATACTGCTCAACTGCCCCTGGATGAAGTGCTCGTCACCGGCGTGCGCGTTCTTCGTGTAGTCCATGTGGTTCGAGATATGGGCACACGCGTCCATCAGCGACTTGAGCTGGTCCTCCCAGCGGACGGAGACATGCTGGAGCGCCGCACCCAGGGCGAAGCCCTGCGTCGTCAGATCGCCGGCGGCCTTGTCGCTGCTCGGTACGGCGACCCGCGCTTCCTTCCACAATCGGTTGTACAGCTTGAACGCCTTGTCCCCGATCGCGGCGAGATCGGACTGGGTGACCTTGAGATCGCCCTGTGCGTCGCCGGCGGTTCCGCCGCCCCCGCCCTGGTCGCCCGGAAGCTGATTCAGTCGCATCCCCGTCGACCGGCTCTCGGCCGCCGCGGTCTTCAGTTGTTCCCACTCGTCCCACGCCATGTGCGGGCTCCTTCCCCCGTGCGCCCCGTACTCCGGTGCGCGCCGTTCACTCGGACCGACCGCCGATCTCAGCTCATCCTCACGCGCCGGGCTCCTCGGGTACGGGTATCCGCTCGGGCAGCCCGGCCTCGCCCCCGCACGCCAGTACGTCCGCGAGCCGCCGCGACACGGAGTTGAGGACCGTCATCCTGTCCTTGCCCGTGCTGTCCCCCTCGATCTGGGCGGGGGTGCTGAAGAGACCCGCGTTCACGTACGGGGTCGCGGCTGCGGCGTTCCCCTTGCCCGTGGTGGTGCACCGGAAGTACAGCGACGTGGAGTTCTCCTGCTTGGTGTAGGCGAGGACTCCCATGGGGTAGTACGTGAGGTCCCGGGCGCCGCTCTCCACATCGCCTCGGCCGGGGAAGCGGCTCGCCGCCTTGAAGTCCAGTTCGACCAGCGGCCGGCCGCTCGTGTCACCGGCCTGGTACACCGTGCACCTGCTCCGCAGGGCGGTGTCGTCGTGCAGGTGCTTCGCCGCCCGCGCGACGGAGAACGCGTTCGGCTGTCCCGCCTCCGTCGTCCCGGTGAGTTCGGTGAACCGGTCGGTGCCGCCCAGGCGCTTCAACGCCTCGGCCCCCGCCGTGTCCAGGGCGCTGTCACAGACCCGCTCCGCCGTGACGCCCGGGGGAGCGCTGTGGTCGGGTTCGCCGGAGCAGCCGACCGCCGCGAGCAGGACAGCCGTGCCCGTACCGGCCCAGCGCGGCACCGTCCGACGAGCGTGGCCATCCTCCGCCTCACACGTCCCGGCCCGCCCGGACCGTTTCCACCGCCGGCCCGTCACGACAGCGGCCCCTCCGCCACCAGCCCCGTCTGGACCAGGGGATTCCCCCGCCGCCGGGAGACGAACACCCCGCGGCCCGCCGGCATCGGGCGGGGGCGTACGCCTGCCAGGACGTCGCCCTCGTTCGGGTCCCCGGACAGCAGGACGCCCTGGGCGCCCAGCTCCTGCATGCGCTGCATGAACGGTTCGTACGCCGCCCGGCTCGCGCCCGCCGTGCTGCGGGCGATGATGAAGCGCACTCCCACGTCCCGCGCGAACGGCAGCAGCTCGGCGAGCTTGGCCAGCGGGTTGCCGCTCGACGTGGAGACCAGGTCGTAGTCGTCCACCACCACGTACACCGTCGGGCCCCGCCACCAGCTGCGCTCGCGCAGCTCCTCCGCCGTGACGTCCGGGGACGGCGTACGGCGCTGCATCAGGTTCGCCAGCGCGTCGACGTGGTGCTCCATGTTGTTGGACATCGGCACGTACTCCGCCAGGTGGCTCGGCGGAGTGACACCCAGCAGCCCGCGCCTGTTGTCGATGACGAAGAGCTTGCAGGAGTCGCCGTCGTACCGCTCGGACAGTTGCTTGATCAGCAGCCGCAGCAGGTTGGACTTGCCGGACTCGCTCTCCCCGAACACCAGGAAGAACGGGTCGCGTTCGAAGTTGACGAAGACCGGCTCCAGGTTGTTCTCGTCGATGGCGAAGGCGACCCCGTGGTCCGGCCGCTCCGCGCCCCCGGGCAGCTCCGCCGCCGGGAGTTCGCGCGGCAGCAGCCGTACGGCAGGGGCCCCCGGCTCGGTCCAGTGCCGGGTGACCTCCTGGGCCATCGCGGCCGTCGCCTCCGACAGGTCGCTGTCCGAGTTGATGCCGTCGATCCTCGGCACCGCCGCCATGAAGTGCAGCTTCTCTGGGGTCAGACCGCGCCCGGGCACCCCCGCCGGCACGTTGACGGCCGACTTGCGGTCCAGCTCCGAGTCCATCGTGTCGCCGAGCCGCAGCTCCAGCCGGTTCATCAGGTGGTCCTTGAGGTTGGCGCGTACCTCCATCGAGCGGGACGCGGTCAGGACGACGTGGATGCCGTACCCGAGGCCCCGCGCCGCCATCTCCAGGACCGCCTGCTCCAGACCCTCGTAGTCGGAACGGAAGTTGCCCCAGCCGTCGATCACCAGGAACACGTCGCCCCACGGCTGGTCCGCCGGCGAGATGTCACCCCGCGCCCGCATCCGCCGGAACGTCGCGATGGAGTCGATCCCGGCGGCCCGGAAGTACTCCTCGCGGCGCGTCAGGATGCCGTACACCTCGGCGACCGTACGCCGCACCCGCTCGGGATCGAGCCGGGAGGCCACTCCGCCCACATGCGGCAGCCGCGCCACCGACGACAGCCCGCCCCCGCCGAAGTCCAGTCCGTAGAACTGGACTTCGCGCGGCGTGTGCGTCAGTGCGAACGCCGAGATCAGGGTCCGCAGCAGGGTGGACTTGCCGGACTGCGGGCCGCCCACGATCTGCATGTGTCCCGCCGCCCCCGAGAAGTCCCGGAAGAGCGTGTCCCGCCGCTGCTCGAACGGCTTGTCGACCACCCCGAGCGGTACGACGAGCCGCCCCGCCCCCTCGTACCCGGGCTGCGTCAGCCCCCGGCCCGGCACGTCCGCGAGCCCGGGGAGCACCTCGTCCAGCGACGGCGGGTTGTCCAGCGGCGGCAGCCACACCTGGTGCGCCTCCGCGCCGCGCCCCTCCAACCGCCGCACGATCACGTCGAGTACGGAGTCGGCGAGCGCGTCGTCCTCCGCCGCCCGCGCCTCCGGCACGACGGGCCCCGGGGCCGGCTCCACGTACCGCACCGGTACGGGCGCCGCCGTGAACGCCACCGGCCTGCGGTCCACCGGGAGCGGCCCGCCCGGCACCGCGGCCCGCTGCGCGCCCGTGCGGTACACCCCGGAGACGTACGCCGCCTTGAACCGCACCATTTCGTCCGTGCCGAACTTCAGATACCCCGAACCCGGCACGTTGGGCAGCTGGTAGGCGTCCGGCACCCCCAGCGCCGCCCGCGACTCGGCGGCGGAGAAGGTCCGCAGACCGACGCGGTACGAGAGGTACGTCTCCAGGCCGCGCAGCCGCCCCTCCTCCAACCGCTGGGACGCCAGCAGGAGATGGACGCCCAGCGACCGCCCGATGCGGCCGATCTGCACGAACATCTCGATGAAGTCCGGCATGGCGGTGAGGAGTTCGCTGAACTCGTCGATCACCAGCACGAGCGACGGGATCGGCCGGAGCGGCGCGCCCGCCGCGCGCGCCTTCTCGTAGTCGTGGATGTTGGCGTAGTTCCCCGCGTCCCGCAGCACCTCCTGACGGCGGTTCAGCTCACCGCGGATGGAGTCACCCATACGGTCCACCAGCGTCAGGTCGTCCGCCAGGTTGGTGATCACCGCCGCCACGTGCGGCATCTGCGACATGCCCGCGAAGGTGGCGCCGCCCTTGAAGTCCGCCAGGACGAAGTTGAGGGTCTCCGAGGAATGCGTGACGGCCAGACCCAGTACGAGGGTGCGGAGCAGCTCGGACTTGCCGGAACCGGTCGCCCCGACACACAGGCCGTGCGGCCCCATGCCCTCCTGCGCGGCCTCCTTGAGGTCCAGCATCACCGGGCTGCCGTCCTCACCGACCCCGATCGGCACCCGCAGCCGCTCCGCCTGCGAGCGGGGCCGCCACGTCCGGGTGACGTCGACGGACGCCGCGTCGCCCAGGTTCAGCAGATCGGTGAAGTCCAGGTTGGCCAGCAGCGGTTCGTCGTCGTCGCCGCCCGACGCCACCCGCAGCGGGGCGAGCTGCCTGGCCAGCGCCTCGGCCGCCGCCACACTGAGCAGGTCGGGCTCCCCGTCGTACACCAGGCCGTTCCCCACCTCCAGTTGGAGCGCGTCCGGGCGTACGACGACGGAGAGGCTGCCCCGCGCGCCGGTGACCTCGCCGGGCACGACCTCGATCACCGTCACCCCCTGGAGCCCCTCGGCCGCCGCGAGCGCCGACGCCGGCGGTACGGTCCTGCCGTCCAGGACGACCACGACGTGCGGCTGGTCCAGCAGCGGCTGGCCGCCCGGCTGGAAACGGGGGCGGCCTTCGAGGTGTCCGGCCAGGAGCGTCTCCAGCTCCCAGGGGTCCGTGGTGATGAGGCGGCGGCTGCCCGCCCCGTCCGTGGCGCCGGCGGACTGGACGTGCGGCAGCCACTTCGCCCACTCCCACGCCGCGGCCTCCTCGCGCCCCGTGGCGAACGCGATCACCAGGTCGTCGGGGGAGTGGAGGGAGGCGAGCGAGGCGACCATCGCACGGGCCGTGGAGCGCACCGACCCGGCCTCGCCGCCGACCGTCACGTGGTAGAAGGCGCGCAGCGAGACAGCCATCGGCAGGCCGTCCAACGTGCCGTGCGCCGTGAGGAATTGGCGCATGGCGCCGGCGGTCAGCGGCTCCAGCTCGTCGACCGGCGCGGTCTCGGGCGCGATCAGCGGCGTCGCCAGCTCCTGGCTGCCCAGACCGATCCGTACCTGCCCGAAGTCGTGGTCACCGACCCGCCGCTCCCACACCCGGCTGCCCTCGGCGACCAGCGCCCACAACTGCTCGGGGGACGGGTGGAGGTAGTACTGCGCGTCACGCTGGAGACGCGCCGTGCGCAGCACCGAACGCCGGGTCTGCGTCAGGTACTTGAGGTAGTCGCGCCGCATGTCGGCGAGCTGCCCCTGGGTGCCGCGCCGGTAGCGCACCAGCATCGCGATCGCCATGGCCACCGTCGACGCGATCATCACCATGCCCATGATCCGCATGATCGGGTTCGGGGTCATGAAGAAGAAGACGACGGAACCGCCCATCCCCAGCATCGGGAGCAGCTGCATCAGCGCGCCCTCCTGCTGCCCGCGCGGCAGTTCGGGCGGAGGTTGCAGCTGCACCTGGTCGCCGGGCACCTCGGACGGCAGGACCCGTGGTGGGCGCTTGACGACGATCTGACTCACAGCTCACCCATTCCCTCGCCGGACGGAATGTTTCTGTCGGCGCCCCCGTGGCGACGGGTTCCATCCGCGGCAGGGATCCTACTTGCGTCCGCACCCAGGGGTTGGCGGTAGTGTGACCCGACGCGTTCACACCCCTCGCCAACTCGTGAACTACCGCAAGAAGAGGGGCATTCGGGGCGCGGCCACGAGGCCTCCGGGACCGGTGTCTCCACACCGCACACCACATCTCCACGGCGGGCACGACCAGAACCACGAGGGGAAGCAGCAGGTGAGTATCACGGCCCCAGCGGCGGCCACCGGAACCGGCCGGCCCACCTCCCCGGCCCCGTCCGGCGGCGGAACCGGCTTCTGCCGGGTCACCGTCGTCGCCCCCGACAGCCGCGTCGACGTGGCACTCCCCGAGGACATCGCGGTCGCGGACCTCTACCCGGAGATCCTCCGGCTCTCCGGCCAGAGCCCCGCCGACGGCGCCCCCGTCGGCTACCACCTGGTACGCCGCGACGGCACCGTACTGGACAGCGCCCTGTCCCTGGCGGCCCAGCGCATCCTCGACGGCGAGCTGCTGTCCCTGCGCCCCTTCGCCGAGTCCCTGCCGCCCGCCGTCTTCGACGACGTGTCCGACGCCGTCGCCTCCGCCGTCGCCCGCGACCGCGCCCTGTGGACCGACCGGCTGATGCGCGCCGCGGGACTCCTCGGCGGCTCGGTCCTCCTCGTCCTGCTCGGCTTCGTCCTCTGGACCGCCGACCCCCGGCACGACATGCACGGCCTGCCCGGCGTCCTCGCCGGCGTCACCGGGGTCCTGCTGCTCGCCCTCTCCGCCGTACGGGCCCGGGTGTACGACGACCGCGCCTCCTCCGTCGCCCTCGGCATCGGCTCCCTCGCGAACATGGCGGTCGGCGGATCAGGACTGCTGCCCCTCGACGCGGGACAGGGCGTCGGCCGGCTCCAGTTCCTGCTCGCCTGCGCCGCCGTCCTGGTCGCCTCCGTGATCCTGGTGATCGTCTCCCCCGGCGGCGACGGCCCCTTCGTCGCCTTCGTCCTCGCCGCCGCCACCGGTCTCCTGCTCACCTTCGTCGCGATCACCCGCCACCTGGAGCCCGCCGAGACCGCCGCGCTCTGCGCCCCGCTCGCCGTCGGCGCCCTCGCCTTCCTGCCCGGCCTCTCCACCCGCTTCGCCCGGCTCCCGATCGGCTTCGAACCGCCCCGTACCGCCGTCGGCGGGTACGGCACCGACCCCGAGCCCCAGGGCACCGTCGACGCCGCACGGATCGCCGCCCAGGCCCGCCGCGGCCACGAACTGCTCGTCGGCCTGGTCGGGGGCTGCGCGCTGGTGGCCGTCGCCGCCGCCGCGGTGCTCGGCTTCTCCGACGACGTGTGGGGACAGCTCCTCGCCCTCGCCACCGGCGTCGCCATGCTCATGCGCGCCCACCTCTTCCGCTACACCGCGCAGGTCGGCTGCGCCCTGGCCGCGGGCCTCGGCGCGCTGGTGCTCCTCGTGCTCGGCCTGTGCCTCAACCCGCCCGCCGGCCTGATGCGCGAGGCCCTCACCGGTGACGGCCGGGCCCTGGACATCCGTACGGTCTGGCTCACCACGGCGGTCGCCGCCGTCGCCGCGCTGATCACGGCCGTCGGGCTGATCGTGCCGCGCAAGGGCGTCACCCCGTTCTGGGGCCGCTTTCTGGAGATCGCGGAATCCTGCGTGCTGCTGACGCTCGTACCGCTGTGCCTCGCCGTCTTCGACGTCTACCACTCGATCCGGGCCATGACCTCCTAGGGACGTCATGGCAGAGCGGGCCGCCCGTACCCGGGTGAGAAGTGCGTGAACCGGCTGGTACTCTGGGCGACGGCCGTCTGTGTACGTGACCCCGGCGCCCCGACAGATCCTCACCGATCCAAAGGCTCCCCGGTCGGCACACGACGGATCCCCAGCCTCCCGAGTCACGGAAGCTCCCCAGAGTATTCGACCTGGGGCACTCGATGGCCACGAAGACCCACGAGGAGTACGCGTGCCGCTCGACGCCGCTACAAAGAAGACGATCATGACCGAGTTCGGCCAGAAGGAAGGCGACACCGGCTCCCCCGAGGTCCAGGTCGCCATGCTGTCGCGCCGGATCTCGGACCTGACCGAGCACCTCAAGGTGCACAAGCACGACCACCACTCCCGCCGTGGCCTGCTGATCCTGGTCGGCCAGCGCCGCCGCCTCCTTCAGTACCTGGCCAAGAAGGACATCCAGCGCTTCCGTGTGCTGGTGGAGCGCCTGGGCATCCGCCGCGGTGCCGCCGGCGGTGCCAAGTAATCCCGACGCCGTGACAGGGAGCGGTTCCCCCATCCCGGGGACCGCTCCCTTCGCCGTATGACGACCCGCACCACGTAATCTGGTGCGGGAGCACCAAGAAGAGCAGTACAGAAGAGCACCACAGAAGAAGAGCACCACCGAAGAG
The DNA here is from genome assembly GCF_009865405.1 of Streptomyces sp. SID3212. Classification (GTDB taxonomy): domain Bacteria; phylum Actinomycetota; class Actinomycetes; order Streptomycetales; family Streptomycetaceae; genus Streptomyces. The sequence continues at coordinate 19,692 of NZ_WWJY01001237.1, forward strand.
CACCAACTGAAGAGGAGAAGCGAACTCCGCCGCCGCCGGTCCTCGGTAGTGGCGCCCGGAAAGGCGCGCGGCCCACGCCGCGGCCCCGGGTGCTTCGATCGAAGACCGGCCCGCACCAAGGAGCGCTTCTCCGCCACGTCCCCTGCCACACGGGCACCGGACGAAGACGAGGAGAGAACACTAGTGGAGAACGAGACCCACTACGCCGAAGCCGTGATCGACAACGGAACCTTCGGCACCCGCACCATCCGCTTCGAGACGGGCCGCCTGGCCCGTCAGGCCGCCGGCTCCGCCGTGGCCTACCTGGACGACGACACCATGGTGCTGTCGGCCACGACCGCCTCCAAGAAGCCCAAGGACCAGCTCGACTTCTTCCCCCTCACGGTGGACGTCGAGGAGCGCCAGTACGCGGCCGGCAAGATCCCCGGCTCGTTCTTCCGCCGCGAGGGCCGGCCCTCCGAGGACGCGATCCTCACCTGCCGTCTCATCGACCGCCCGCTGCGCCCGTCCTTCAAGAAGGGCCTGCGCAACGAGATCCAGGTCGTCGAGACGATCATGGCGCTCAACCCCGACCACCTGTACGACGTGGTCGCGATCAACGCCGCCTCCTGCTCCACGATCCTCGCGGGCCTGCCCTTCTCCGGCCCCGTCGGCGGCACCCGCGTCGCCCTGATCAAGGGCCAGTGGGTCGCCTTCCCGACGCACACCGAGCTCGAGGACGCCGTCTTCGACATGGTCGTCGCGGGCCGCGTCCTGGAGGACGGCGACGTCGCGATCATGATGGTCGAGGCCGAGGCCACCGACCGTACGATCCAGCTGGTCAAGGACGGCGCCGAGGCTCCCACCGAGGAGATCGTCGCCGCCGGCCTGGAAGCCGCGAAGCCCTTCATCAAGGCGCTCTGCAAGGCGCAGTCGGACCTCGCCGCCAAGGCCGCCAAGCCCACCGGCGAGTTCCCGATCTTCCTCGACTACGAGGACGACGTCCTGGAGGCGCTCACCTCCGCCGTCCGCGGCGAGCTGGCCAAGGCGCTCACCATCGCCGGCAAGCAGGAGCGCGAGGCCGAGCTGGACCGCGTCAAGGGCCTCGCCGGCGAGAAGCTGCTCCCGCAGTTCGAGGGCCGCGAGAAGGAGATCTCCGCCGCGTACCGCTCGCTCACCAAGACCCTGGTCCGTGAGCGCGTCATCAAGGACAAGGTCCGCATCGACGGCCGTGGCGTCACGGACATCCGTACGCTCGCCGCCGAGGTCGAGGCCATCCCGCGCGTGCACGGTTCCGCGCTGTTCGAGCGGGGCGAGACCCAGATCCTGGGTGTCACCACCCTCAACATGCTCCGCATGGAGCAGCAGCTGGACACCCTCTCCCCGGTGACCCGCAAGCGCTACATGCACAACTACAACTTCCCGCCGTACTCCACCGGCGAGACCGGCCGCGTCGGTTCGCCGAAGCGCCGCGAGATCGGTCACGGCGCCCTGGCCGAGCGCGCGCTCGTGCCGGTGCTGCCGACGCGCGAGGAGTTCCCGTACGCGATCCGCCAGGTCTCCGAGGCGCTGAGCTCCAACGGCTCGACGTCCATGGGCTCGGTCTGCGCCTCCACCATGTCCCTGCTGAACGCCGGTGTGCCCCTCAAGGCCCCCGTCGCCGGTATCGCCATGGGCCTGATCTCGCAGGAGATCGACGGCGAGACCCACTACGTCACCCTCACCGACATCCTCGGTGCGGAGGACGCCTTCGGCGACATGGACTTCAAGGTCGCCGGTACGAAGACGTTCGTCACCGCGCTCCAGCTCGACACCAAGCTCGACGGCATCCCCGCCTCGGTCCTGGCTGCCGCGCTGAAGCAGGCCCGCGACGCCCGCCTCCACATCCTCGACGTGATGAACGAGGCCATCGACGTCCCGGACGAGATGTCCCCCAACGCCCCCCGGATCATCACCGTCAAGATCCCGGTGGACAAGATCGGTGAGGTCATCGGCCCCAAGGGCAAGATGATCAACCAGATCCAGGAGGACACCGGCGCCGACATCACGATCGAGGACGACGGCACCATCTACATCGGTGCCGCCGACGGCCCCGCCGCCGAGGCCGCCCGCGCCACGATCAACCAGATCGCCAACCCGACGATGCCGGAGGTCGGCGAGCGCTACCTGGGTACGGTCGTCAAGACCACCACCTTCGGTGCCTTCGTCTCCCTGCTCCCCGGCAAGGACGGACTGCTGCACATCTCGCAGATCCGCAAGCTCGCCGGCGGCAAGCGCGTCGAGAACGTCGAGGACGTCCTCGGGGTGGGCCAGAAGGTCCAGGTCGAGATCGCCGAGATCGACCAGCGCGGCAAGCTCTCCCTCATCCCCGTGATGGAGGACGAGGAGTCCGCCGACGGTACGGCCACCGAAGACGCGAAGGACGAAGCGACCTCGTGACAACCGGCTCCAGGGCAACGGCCCGCACCTCCTCGGAGGCGCGGGCCGTTGCCCGTACCCAAACGCTCCTCAAGGGCGAGAACGGCATCGGGACGGTCCGCCGTACCACCCTGCCTGGCGGCCTGCGCATCGTCACCGAGTCCCTGCCGTCGGTGCGCTCCGCCACCTTCGGCATCTGGGTCCAGGTCGGCTCCCGGGACGAGACGCCCGCGCTCAACGGGGCCACCCACTACCTGGAACACCTCCTGTTCAAGGGCACGAACCGGCGCAGCGCACTCGACATCTCGTCCGCCGTCGACGCGGTCGGCGGTGAGATGAACGCCTTCACGGCGAAGGAGTACACCTGCTACTACGCGCGTGTCCTCGACACCGACCTGCCGCTCGCCATCGACGTCGTGTGCGACATGCTCACCGGCTCCCTCATCGAGGCCGCCGACGTCGAGGCCGAACGCGGGGTCATCCTCGAAGAGATCGCCATGACCGAGGACGACCCCGGTGACGTGGTGCACGACCTGTTCGCGCAGACCATGCTCGGCGACACCCCCCTCGGCCGCCCGGTCCTCGGCACCGTCGAGACCGTCAAGGCCCTGGACCGCGACCGGATCGCCCGCTTCTACAAGAAGCACTACGACCCCACCCACCTGGTCGTGGCCGCCGCGGGCAACGTCGACCACGCCACGGTCGTACGGCAGGTCCGCAAGGCGTTCGACCGGGCCGGCGCCCTGTCCCGTACGGACGCGGTCCCCCTCGCCCCCCGCGAGGGCACCCGTGCCCTGCGCACCGCGGGCCGGGTCGACGTCCTGAACCGGAAGACGGAACAGGCCCACGTCGTCCTCGGCATGCCGGGACTCGCCCGCACCGACGAGCGGCGCTGGGCCCTCGGGGTCCTCAACACCGCGCTCGGCGGCGGCATGAGTTCGCGGCTCTTCCAGGAAGTACGGGAGAAGCGCGGCCTCGCCTACAGCGTCTACTCGTACACCTCGGGCTTCGCCGACTGCGGACTCTTCGGCGTGTACGCGGGCTGCCGCCCCAACCAGGTCCACGACGTCCTCAAGATCTGCCGGGACGAACTGGACAAGGCCGCCTCCGAAGGTCTCAGCGACGACGAGATCGGGCGCGCGGTGGGCCAGCTCTCCGGCTCCACCGTCCTCGGCCTGGAGGACACCGGCGCGCTGATGAACCGTATCGGCAAGAGCGAACTGTGCTGGGGCAGCCAGATGTCCGTGGACGACATGCTGGCGCGGATCGCGGCCGTCACCCCGGACGAGGTACGCGCGGTCGCCCGCGATGTACTGGGACACCGCCCCTCGCTGTCCGTCATCGGACCGCTCAAGGACAAGCAGGCGGCCCGTCTTGACGAAGCGGTCTCCTGACCGCGGTAAGGAAAGCAGAGCGATGAACAAGCTGCGCGTGGCCGTCCTCGGAGCCAAGGGCCGTATCGGCTCCGAGGCCGCACGGGCCGTCGAGGCCGCCCAGGACCTGGAACTGGTCGCCGCCCTCGACCAGCACGACACGCTGGAGACCCTCACGGCGAGCGGGACGCAGGTCGCGGTCGACCTGACCCACCCCGACTCGGTCATGGGGAACCTCGAGTTCTGCGTGGGCCACGGCATCCACGCCGTCGTCGGCACCACGGGATGGAACGACGAGCGCCTCGGGCGGCTGACCTCCTGGCTGGAGGCCTCGCCCGAGACCGGGGTGCTCGTCGCGCCGAACTTCTCCATCGGGGCCGTCCTCACGATGAAGTTCTCCCAGTCGGCGGCCCGTTACTTCGAGTCCGTCGAGGTCATCGAGCTGCACCACCCGAACAAGGCCGACGCCCCCTCCGGTACGGCGGGCCGCACCGCCCAGCTGATTGCCGCGGCCCGCGAGGAGGCGCAGCTGCCTCCCCAGCCCGACGCGACGGTCACCGGGCTGAAGGGCGCGCGGGGAGCGGACGTCGACGGCGTGCGCGTGCACTCCGTACGCCTCCGGGGGCTCCTCGCCCACCAGGAAGTGATCTTCGGCGGCGAGGGCGAGACACTCACCGTCCGCCACGACTCCCTGCACCACAGCAGCTTCATGCCGGGCATCCTGCTCGGCGTGCGCCGTGTGGTGTCCACCCCGGGCCTCACCTACGGCCTGGAACACTTCCTCGACCTGAGCTGACGAGACCGCACCCATGCGCGCGAAGATCACCTACTGCGTCACGGCCGCCGTCCTGGTCGTCTACTTCGTCCTGGTCGGCAGCCGTGGCGTGCTGCTCATCGAACAAGGCACCGCGCTCACCGTCGCCTTCGGGATCGCGGTGCTGATCCTGCCGGTCATCGGCCTGTGGTTCCTCTGGAAGAACACCCAGTTCGTCAGCCGCGCCAACCGCCTCGCGGAGGAGCTGGACGCCGAAGGCGGCCTGCCGGTGGACGAGTTGACCCGTACGGCGAGCGGCCGTATCGACCGCGACTCCGCCGACGCCGTCTTCGCCAGGCGCCGCGCGGAGACGGAGGACTCGCCGGGCGACTGGCGGTGCTGGTTCCGGCTCGCGGTCGCCTACCACGACGCCCGCGACACGCCCCGCGCGCGCAAGGCGATGCAGCGCGCGATCGCGCTCCACGACAACAAGCCCGTACGCGCCTGAGCGGTACGGAAAGCGCCCGCACGCCCGAGCGGGGCCCGGCCGGGTGGCCGGGCCCCGCTCAGGGTCGGTGGGTGGTGCGACGCGGCGAGCCGTCAGGGACGGCGGTACTCGTCCCCCCAGGCCTCGACGGTGTCGGCGGCCCGGTCGAACGCCTCCGTACGCGACAGGAAGTCCGCGTTGTGGTCCGTCAGCAGCGGCAGCTGCGTTCCCTGCCGCAGGACGAGGGAGAGCGCCTGGCCCTGCACGGTGCGCGGCAGGCCGAGCCACCGTACGGGCTGCTGGACGGTACGGACCTCGGTGACCTGGTCCCAGGCCACGGTCTTCGTCCTGAGCAGCAGGACACGGCGCACGCCGTGCCGGCTCACCCAGGCGCCCACCCGCAGCAGGCGCAGGGCGACCGCGATGCCCAGGCCGGCGAGGGCGAGGCAGAGATAGGCGCCCGAGGCGCTGCCCGCGGCCGCGGTGACCGTCCCCGCGAGCAGGACGAACGAGGCCAGCAGCAGGAGCAGCGCCGCCGCCGCCACCCGCCAGGGGCCGGGGCGGTACGGACGCCGCCATTGATCATGATCGTCGAACGGCAACGCGACATCGTCCGTGGTCGCGTCAAAAGCCCGGTCGGCCGTCAGGAAGGGCAGGGGCACGACTGATCCTCACTCACAAGCACGCTCGATTGCTGTGCCCGGTGAGGCTATCGACCAGGTCCCCGCCCGGACCACCCGAGGGGGGCCGGGCGCGCCATCGGGGCCCGAACGGCTGCGGACCGTCGCCGTGAGGTGCGTATGAGTAGCCGTCTGATCCCTTTCCGGCGGGGGCAGTCCGGCGAACGGCGGTCCGAACAGCGGCGGGCCGGCGCCCTGCCGCGGAGGCGCTGTCAGTGCCGCGCCGTAGAGTGGGCGCCGCCCGAGCGACGTAACTGGAAGGACCCCGCCGGTGAGCGACACCCCCGCAGAGACCAAGCCGAGCTTCCGCAGCGACGTCACCGTCGAGTTGGTGAAGCACACCGCCGGCGATTCCGACGTGCTGTGGGCCGCGCGCGTCTCCACCGCAGGTGAGCAGTCCCTGGAGGAGCTCTCGAAGGACCCCGAGCGCTCGAAGGGACTCATCAATTACCTGATGCGGGACCGCCACGGCAGCCCCTTCGAGCACAACTCCATGACGTTCTTCGTCAGCGCCCCGATCTTCGTCTTCCGCGAGTTCATGCGCCACCGGGTCGGCTGGTCGTACAACGAGGAATCGGGCAGGTACCGGGAGCTCCAGCCGGTCTTCTACGTCCCCGGCGCGGACCGCAAGCTCGTGCAGGAGGGCCGCCCCGGGAAGTACGTGTTCGTGGACGGCACGCGGGAGCAGCAGGATCTGACCGGCCGCGTGATGGAGACCTCGTACGTCCAGGCCTACGAGGCGTACCAGGAGATGCTCGCGGCCGGCGTCGCGCGCGAGGTGGCGCGGGCCGTGCTGCCGGTCGGCCTGTTCTCGTCGATGTACGCGACGTGCAACGCGCGCTCGCTGATGCACTTCCTCGGCCTGCGCACCCAGCACGAACAGGCGAGGACGCCGTCCTTCCCGCAGCGCGAGATCGAGATGGTGGGCGAGCGGATGGAGGCCCACTGGGCGGCGCTCATGCCCCTCACACACGCGGCCTTCAACGCCAATGGCCGAGTCGCCCCCTAGAACGATCCTGCGGCGCGGAGCCCGTTCCGTGGCCCGTCCGGGGCACAGATGTACGGTCGGCGGGGTGAAGTGTCCGTATTGCGGGGTTTCGAGAAGTTCATCTAGGCTGATCAAACGGACCCGGCACTGCTTGAACCCCCGAGCAGGCAGTGCCGGGCTCCTCTTGTCCCGTCCCCCAAGGGGACACGGCGAGCTGAGCAGCGAGTAGCGTGTTACCCATGGCTCCGATCTCCACTCCGCAGACCCCCTTCGGGCGGGTCCTCACCGCGATGGTCACGCCCTTCACGGCGGACGGCGCGCTCGACCTCGACGGTGCCCAGCGGCTCGCCGCGCACCTGGTCGACGCAGGCAACGACGGCCTGGTCCTCAACGGGACCACCGGCGAGTCGCCGACCACCAGCGACGCGGAGAAAGACCAGCTCGTACGGGCCGTCCTGGACGCCGTCGGCGACCGCGCCCACATCATCGCGGGCATCGGTACGAACGACACCCGCCACAGCGTGGAACTGTCCCGCGCCGCCGAGCGCGCCGGCGCGCACGGCCTCCTGGCCGTGACCCCGTACTACAGCAAGCCGCCGCAGGAAGGCCTCCACCGGCACTTCACCGCCATCGCCGACTCCACCGGCCTGCCGGTCATGCTGTACGACATCCCGGGCCGCAGCGGCGTCCCCATCGACACCGAGACGATTGTCCGTCTCGCCCAGCACCCGCGTATCGTCGCCAACAAGGACGCCAAGGGCGACCTCGGCCGCGCCAGCTGGGCCATCGCCCGGTCCGGCCTCGCCTGGTACTCGGGCGACGACATGCTGAACCTGCCCCTCCTGGCCGTCGGCGCGATCGGCTTCGTCTCCGTCGTCGGCCACGTCGCCACCCCCGAGCTGCGCCAGCTGCTCGACGCCCACCTCACGGGCGACGTCCAGAAGGCCACCGAGATCCACCAGAAGCTGCTCCCGGTCTTCACGGGCATGTTCCGCACCCAGGGCGTCATCACCACCAAGGCCGCACTCGCCCTGCTGGGCCTGCCGGCCGGACCGCTGCGCCTGCCGCTCGTCGAGCTGTCGGCCCCCGAAACGGACCAGCTCAAGATCGATCTGGCGGCCGGCGGGGTACAGCTCTGACACCGGACTCCGCACGGATTCCACGCGGACTCCGTCACCGACTTCACAATTGAACAAGCAGGACAGCACGACAGCACGGAGCACGACAGAACCACACCGAGAAATCGGTCCACACAGACAACAGCAAGTGCACCAATGTCATGCGCGCCACGTGCCTCAGCGGCACGTGGCGTGCGTGGTGAGGAGAGTCTTTTGAGTCATCCGCATCCCGAACTCGGCGCACCGCCGAAGCTTCCCAAGAACGGCCTTCGCGTCACCCCGCTCGGCGGGCTCGGCGAGATCGGCCGCAACATGACGGTCTTCGAGTACAACGGCCGACTGCTCATCGTCGACTGCGGCGTCCTCTTCCCGGAGGAGGAGCAGCCCGGCATCGATCTGATCCTGCCGGACTTCACCACCATCCGGGACCGCCTCGACGACATCGACGGGATCGTGCTCACGCACGGTCACGAGGACCACATCGGGGGTGTCCCCTTCCTGCTCAGGCTGAAGGCCGACATCCCCCTGATCGGCTCCAAGCTGACCCTCGCCCTCATCGAGGCGAAGCTCCAGGAGCACCGCATCCGCCCGTACACCCTTGAGGTCACCGAGGGCCACCGCGAGCGCATCGGCCCCTTCGACTGCGAATTCGTCGCGGTGAACCACTCCATCCCGGACGCGCTGGCCGTGGCCATCCGCACCCCCGCGGGCATGGTGGTCCACACCGGCGACTTCAAGATGGACCAGCTCCCGCTGGACCGCAGGCTCACCGACCTGCCGACCTTCGCCAAGCTGGGCGAGGAGGGCATCGACCTGCTGCTGGCGGACTCCACGAACGCCGAGGTCCCGGGATTCGTCCCGCCCGAGCGGGACATCTCCAACGTCCTGCGCCAGGTGTTCAGCAGCGCCCAGAAGCGGATCATCGTGGCGAGCTTCGCGAGCCACGTCCACCGCATCCAGCAGATCCTCGACGCTGCCCACGAACACGGCCGCAGGGTCGCCTTCGTCGGCCGCTCGATGGTCAGGAACATGGGCATCGCCCGTGACCTGGGCTATCTGCGGGTGCCGGCCGGCCTGGTCGTCGACGTGAAGACGCTGGACGACCTCCCGGGCGAGCAGATCGTGCTCGTCTGCACGGGCTCGCAGGGCGAGCCGATGGCCGCGCTGTCCCGCATGGCCAACCGCGACCACCAGATCCGGATCGTCGGCGGCGACACGGTGATCCTCGCGTCGTCCCTGATCCCGGGCAACGAGAACGCGGTCTACCGCGTGATCAACGGCCTGACCAGGTGGGGCGCGAACGTCATCCACAAGGGCAACGCCAAGGTCCACGTCTCCGGACACGCCTCGGCGGGCGAGCTGCTGTACTTCTACAACATCTGCAAGCCGAAGAACCTGATGCCGGTCCACGGCGAATGGCGCCACCTGCGTGCCAACGCCGAGCTGGGCGCGATGACAGGGGTCCCGAAGGACCACATCGTCATCGCCGAGGACGGCGTGGTCGTGGACCTCGTGGACGGCAAGGCCAGGATCGTCGGCAAGGTCCAGGCGGGTTACGTGTACGTGGACGGCCTCTCGGTCGGCGACGTCACGGAGACCTCCCTCAAGGACCGCCGGATCCTCGGCGAGGAGGGGATCATCTCGGTGTACGTGGTGGTCGACTCCACGACCGGCAAGGTCGTCGGCGGACCCCACTTCCACGCCCGCGGCTCCGGCATCGAGGACGCGGCGTTCGGCGCCGTCCTGGCGAAGGTCGAGGAGGCCATCGCCAAGTCCGCAGCCGACGGCGTCGCGGAACCGCACCAGCTCCAGCAGCTCGTGCGCCGCGTGGTCGGCAAGTGGGTCTCCGACACCTACCGCCGGCGCCCGATGATCCTTCCCGTGGTCGTCGAGGTCTGACGGCGTCTGACGGCCCGTCCGACGGTCCGTCCGAGGCTCAACCCCGGAGCGGGGGGCCCGATTTGCATCGGCGCCCCCCGCTCCAGTACGTTTACGGCTCCACCGAACGGGAACCCGGGTTAATCATGACCCCGGAGCACTCCCCGACAGGTGGGGGAATCGGCTCCAGGTAACTCTGATAAAGTCGGTTCAGCCGAAAGGCAGAGAAACAAAGGCCCATCCAAAGGCCATCGGAATTCAAGCGGCAAGAACAGCCAAATGAATCTGGTAAGGTTGGAAACACGAAATACCGAAGGGAAGCGCCCGGAGGGCCCCGGAGACGGGACCGAAGGAAGCGTCCGTTCCTTGAGAACTCAACAGCGTGCCAAAAGTCAACGCCAGATATGTTGATACCCCGGCCTACTCAACCCTTGTGGTTGGTGGGTTGGTGGTTCCTTTGAAGAACAAAACACAGCGAGGA
>NZ_WWJY01001238.1 GCF_009865405.1 Streptomyces sp. SID3212
ACCGCCGCCAAGGCCCCGCACCTCAAGTCCCTGATGGCGAACGGCACGTACGGCACGTCCCTGCTGTACGCCCCTCCGATGGCGGCCACCTCGTCGGGACCCGGCTGGTCGACCGTCTCCACCGGAGTCTGGCCCGACAAGCACGGCGTCAAGGACAACACCTTCACCGGCAAGAACTACGGCACCTACCCGGGCTTCCTGGCCCGCCTGGCCCAGGTGCGCCCCCAGCTCTCCACGTACGCCGCCGTCGACTGGAAGCCCCTGCACGCCCAGGGCACCGTCACTCCCGGCGCCGACGCCACCCTCGTCCTCGACGGTGACGCCGACGGATACCCGGGCCACGACGCCACCATCGCCGCGGAGACCGAGGCGGTCCTGCGGAACCAGAACCCCGACGTCGTCTTCGTCTACTTCGGCAACACCGACATCGTCGCCCACGGCTCCGGCGCCGGCAGTACGGCCTACCTGAACGCGATCGACGTCCAGGACGGCTACGTCGGCCGGCTGCTCGCGGCGGTGAAGGCCCGCCCGGCGTACGCCTCCGAGCGGTGGACCGTCATCGTCACCACCGACCACGGCCACACGGACCCGGGCGGGCACGGCGGCAGCACCATCGAGGAACGGCGTACGTTCGTCCTCGCCCAGGGCCCCGGGATCGCCGCCGGCGTGCGCCCCGTGGACACCCGCCTGGTGGATGTCGCCGCGACCGTGTTCAAGCAGCTGGGCATCGCGCCCGACCCCGCGTGGGGCCTGGACGGCAAGCCCGTACAGGAACGGTCGGGTGATCCCTTCGACACCCTGTACCCCTCCCTCTCCGGGCGGGTCGACGAGACGGGGATTCCGGCCGGGATCATCGGCTTCACCCACACGGCGCCCGGCGGGTGGTCCGTCATCAACACCGCGATGGGCACCGGCGGCATGACCGAGTGGCGCGGCTGGTCGTTCGCCACCGACGAGTTCTGGAGCCGGTCACAGCGTGACCAGTCCCGCGAACTGAACGTGCGCGCGCGGGGCGTATTCGCGGTCGCCGACTCCGACGAGTGGGCCGACAAGTCCTTCTCCGGTACGTACGACTCCACGCTGGTCACCCCGGCGTACGCGGTCGGCGGCAGCGCGACCGTCCGGCTCGACTTCACCACCTTCTACCGCCAGGAGGGCAGCCAGAGCGCGCAGATCCTCGCCTCCTGGAACGGCGGCACCCCCGTCGCCGCCAGGTCGTACACCACGGACGTCATCTCCCAGCCCCAGTCCCTGACCCTGCCCGTCCCGCCCGGAGCGACCAGTGTCAGCTTCCGGTTCCGCTACACGGGGAGCAACAACTGGTACTGGGTGATCGACGGCGTGCGGGTCACGGCCGGCTGAGCGAACGGGCGGGGCGGCGTCAGCCGCCCCGGATCGTCGGCCGGATCGCCGGTCGGGGCGGCGCCACACGGCGCCGCCCCGACACGGCCCGTCCGTACGAGGCGAAACCGGGGAGCCGGCCCTAGAGTCAGGCGCAAAAGCCTCATCAAACACATCTCCCCCAGAAAGGACGGGCCGGCCGTGCAGACACGCCAGATCGGTGACACCGAGGTCAGTGCCGTAGGGCTCGGCGGCATGAACCTGTCGATCGAGGGCCGGCCCGACGAAGCGCGGGCGATCGCCACCATCCACGCGGCGATCGACGCCGGCATGACCCTCATCGACACCGCGGACTCCTACCACCTCGCGGGGCACGACGAGGTCGGGCACAACGAGAGACTGATCGCCAAGGCGCTGGCCTCCCACAGCGGCGGGTCGGACGTGCTCGTCTCCTCCAAGGGCGGTCACACGCGGCCCGACCTCAACCCCGGCCCGTACATCTGGCCGGTCGACGGGCGCCCCGAGCACATCAAAGCCGCCTGCGAGGGCTCACTCGCCCGGCTGGGCGTCGAGGCGATCGACCTGTACTTCCTGCACCAGACGGACCAGGACGTGCCCTACGAGGACTCCGTCGGCGCCCTCCGCGACCTGCTCGACGCCGGCAAGATCCGGATGGCCGGCGTCTCCAACGCCAACACCGCGGAGATCGAACTCGCCCACAGCGTCCTGGACGGACGCCTCGTCGCCGTACAGAACCAGTTCTCCCCCGCGTTCCGCTCCAGCGAAGCCGAACGGGCACTCTGCCACTCCATGGGCATCGCGTTCCTGCCCTGGGGCCCGATGCGCGGCGTCTCCCGCTCCGACGCCGGCACCCCCACCCACGACCGCTTCAACCGCGTCGCCCAGGCACACGGCGTGAGCCCCCAGCAGGTGGTCCTGGCCTGGATGCTCGCCTCGTCCCCCGTCGTCATCCCCATCCCGGGCTCCACCCGCCCCGAGACCGCACGCGACTCGGCGGCGGCGGTCGACCTCACACTCACCGACGGCGAACGCGCGGAGCTCGACACCGTCTGAGCCGGGGGCGATCACGGCCGTACGGCACCAACTCGCCCCGAGGCGGATAAAGTTGCCGCCTGCGCACATGAACGGGGAGGCATGGTGGCGGTCGAGGGAAGTCCCGTCCGGCTGGTGCTCGACACCGGGGACGGTGATCGGGAGTACGCGGAGGAGCAACTCCAGTACCTGTTGGCGGAGTTGAGCCAACTCGACCTCGCGAGCATCGAGCGGGCCCCTTCGCCCCTCCCACCGCCGCCGGGCACCCGCGGCTCCGGCGCCGTGGAGCTGGGCGCGCTGGTCATCGGCCTGGGCGGCGGCGGCGCGCTGCTCCCGGTGCTCGTCGGTCTCGTACAGGACTGGCTGAACCGGCGCCGGTCGGGCACCATCCGCATCAAGATCGGCGACGACGAGATCGAACTGACCGCCACCACCGACGAGATGCGGAAGCGCGCACTGGAGGATTTCCTCCGCCGCCACGGGAAGTGAGCCGCGGTGGCGAGCCGGGCTCTGATCATCGCCAACAGCCGTTACGACGACGAACACTTCGCCCCGCTCCCGGCGGCGGCCGCTGACGCGGCCGAACTGGCGCGGGTGCTCGGTGACGCGGAGATCGGCGGCTTCTCCGTCGAGACACTGGCCGACGTCGGACAGCGCACGGCGATGCGCGCGCTCGAATCCTTCTTCACCCGGGCGAAACCGGACGACCTGCTGCTCCTGCACCTCTCCCTGCACGGCTGGAAGGACATCCGCAACCGCCTGCACTTCGTCATGCGCGACACCGAGCGCGACTACCCCGGCTCCACCGCCGTCTCCGCGGAAACGGTCGCCGGCTGGATGGGCGAGAGCCGCTCCCGGCGCATCGTCGTCCTGCTCGACTGCTGCTACAGCGGGGCGTTCGCCCTGGGCGCGCTGCGCCGGGAAGCGGGCACTCCCACGGTCGACGTCGCCGAGCCCTTCGCGGGCAACGGCCGGGTCGTCCTCACCGCGTCCACCGCCCTCCAGTACGCCCACGAGAACGAGCGGGACGTCCGCTACAGCCGCACCCCCGCGCAGCCGTCCGTCTTCACGTCGGCCGTGGTCAACGGCCTGCGCGACGGCTCGGCCGACCTGGACGGCGACGGGCTCGTGTCGGTCGACGAGCTGTACGACTACGTGCACGAGCAGGTACGGCGGCGCATCGCGGGCCAGACACCGACACTCAGTGTGGACAGCGCCCAGGGCACTATCTACCTGGCCCGCAGCGCCCGCCACGGCGACGTCGACCGGCTCGCCGAGATGCGCGCCGCGGTGGTCGACGTACAGGCCTGGAAGCGGATCGGCGCCCTGCACCTGGTCGCCCACCTCCTGGGCAGCGTCCGCGAACCGACCCGCGACGCGGCCCGGGCGGCCCTCCTGGGCCTGATCGCGGACGAGGATCGTGAAGTCGCACGCCAGGCAAGGGAGTTGTGGCACGGGCGCGGACTCGGCGAGATTCCCACGGCGCGAGCGCCCCGCCCGCCCCGCCCGGCGGAGCGCCGGCCGAACGCGACCGCCTCGCCGTACGTCGGTATCGACTTCGGTACGACCAACTCGGCGATCGGCGTCTTCGAGGGGGAGGACGTCCGGCTGATCCCCAACCCCGAAGGAGCACTCACCACCCCGAGCCTGGTGGCCGTCACCGCCGAGGGCACGATCCTCGTGGGCACGCCCGCCAAGCGGCAGGCCGTCACCAATCCCGATTACACAGTGCGGTCCGCCAAGCTGAAGCTGGGTACGGACTGGGGCATCACCCGCGGCAGCGTACGGCTGACGGCGGAGAAGGTCGCCCAGCTGATCCTCGCCCGCCTGCGCGAGGACGCCGAGGCCTACCTCGGCGGCCCGCTCGGCGGGGCCGTACTGACCGTCCCGGCGAACTTCGGCCTCGACCAGCGGGCGGCGCTGGTCCGGGCCGGCGAGGAGGCGGGGCTCCACATCGTCCGGATGGTCAACGAACCCACCGCCGCCGCGGTGACGTACGGCCTGAGCAAGGAGGCGGACGCCCGTGTCCTCATCTTCGATCTCGGCGGCGGCACTCTGGACGTCTCGCTCATCGAGGTCGGCGACGGCGTCGTCGAGGTCAAGGCGACCGGAGGCGACAACCACCTCGGCGGGGACGACTGGGACCGGCGTGTCGTCCAGCATCTCGTACGGCGGGTGCGGGACCGGTACGGGACGGAAGTGACGCACGACGTACGGGCGATGCAGCGGCTGCAGGAGGCGGCCGAGGCGGCGAAGGTCGAACTGTCGTCGGCGAGGACCGCCACCGTCGTCCTGCCCTACCTCGCGTCCGGTCCGCACGGTCCGCTGCACCTGGAGGAGACCCTGACCCGCGAGGAGTTCGAGACCCTCACGCGGGACCTCCTGGAACGCTGTCGCAGACCCGTCGAACAGGCCGTCCGCGACGCCGGGGTTCCGCTCCACGACATCGACCTGGTGATCCTGACGGGCGGTGCCACCCGGATGCCGGCGGTAGGAGGACTCGTACGGCGGCTCACCGGCGGACGCGAGCCCTATCGCGGGCTCATCCCGGAGGGGATCGTCACCGGCGCCGCACTTCAGGGCGGCGTCCTCTCCGGCCGGGTCAAGGACGTGTTCCTCCTCGACGTCACTTCCTCCTCGATCGGCGTCGAGGTACGGGGGGAGACCGTGGAGAAGCTGATCAGACGGAACACCACACTCCCCGTGAGGGGCAGCGAAACGTTCACCACGAGCGCGGACGACCAGAGCACGGTGGTGTTGCACTTCGTGGAGGGCGAGGAGGACGACCCGGCGGAGAACAGGACCCTCGCGGTGCTGGAGATGGACCGGATTCCGCACGCTCCCCCGAGCGTGTTCCGTATCGAGGTGAGCGCCGACTTCGACGCCAACGGCGTACTGCACGTCAGGGCCAAGGACTTGGGCACCGGCAGAGAGGTGGCCGACACCGTCAGCCACGCCACCATGAGGAAGGCGGCTGCTCTCGTCAGCTCCCCCGACTGGCCCCGCCTGCGAACCCTCGCTCCCACAACCCTCCCGGCCTTCGCACCCCCCATGACACCAAAGCCCGATCCGGCCCCGCCCTCGGACCACTGAGAGAAGGGATCGGTCGGGCGTTCCGCTCGGGGCGGGGAGGCGGGTACCGCCAAAAAGGCGTCCGAGCACCGACGGCAACCTCGATGCACGGAACCTCCTGTCCGGCGAAGCTGGGAGGCAACACCCGCAGCAGCGTCCGCCAGGCGTCGGATGGACAGTCCCTCGGGCCCTGCCGCGGCTTCATCGGCAGGGCCCGAGGGACTGGCGCGTGTCAGGCGGCGGGCACCTGGGACAGGCGCGGGAAGAGTTCGCGAGCGTTCAAGGAGAACATCTGCTCCTTCTGACTCGCAGTCAGTGCTCCGCCCACCTCCAGTGCAAGGGCCTGCGCCGTGACGACGGGGGCGCTGGTGAAGGGGTAGTCGCTGCCGTACAGCAGATGCTGTGAATCGGTGATCTTCAGGAGCGCCGGCACAGCACGGGTGGCGGAGAAGCCTGCGACGTCGTAGTGCAAACGCCGGAAGGCATCCATCACGTTGACGTCCACCTGCCCCTCCAGGGCGAAGGCGGCAATACGGTCGGCCAGGACAGGCAGCGCCGCTCCGGCGTGAGGGATGACGAACCGGATGCCCGGGTACGTGTCCATCACGCCGCGCAGGACGAGCTCGGTGACGGTTCGGGTGGTGTCGAAGAGGAACTCGACCATCGGGCGCGGGCGTCCGAAGCTGGTCTCCTCGAAGCAGGCGGGCGAGGTGGGGTGCAGCAGCACCACCGCCTGGCGCTCGTGGAGTTCGGCCATCAGCGGGTCGAACTGCTCGTCGCTGAGGTAGACGCCGTGGTAGTTGGTTTCCAGGGTGATGCCGTCAGCCTTCAGCTGGTCCAGAGCGTACCGGGCCTCGGCAACAGCGGCCTCGACGTCGGGCAGGGGCAGTGAGGCGAGCAGGCCGAACCGGGTGGGATGGTCGGCGACGATCTGTGCGCCCTCCTCGTTGACCGATCGCGCCAGTCGCCGGTTCTCCGCCGCGTCGCCCAGGGAGACGCCCGGAGACGAGATCGACAGCATGGCATGAGCCACCCCGGTCGTTGTCATCAGTCGCAGAGCTCCTTCCGGACTCCAGTCAGGGATGGAGGACATGCCGTCGGGCCGGCTGTTGCCGGAGTCGAGGAGCGCCTGGCGGTAGGTGGGTGTGAGGTAGTGGGAGTGGACATCCACCTTGGCACCGACGACGGCCGAGTCGGCGGCCTCCTGTTCCGGCTCCGCGGGGTCAGTGGATTGCGCCGAGGCGGGTGCTGTGACTCCGAACAGTCCGGCCGCCAGGGTGGTGCCGAGTCCCAGGAGGGTCCGCCGCCGGGTGGGAGAGGTCATGACTTTCCTGTCATAGGAGCGGTGGGCGGCCCGGTCTCACTTCCAGCCACCCGGATGATGAAGGGATCGTAACTGATCGTTTCATCAATTCCGTTAGGGGGTGCGCCGGTTGACCTGCACGGGGCGCTCGAGGCGGCGCCCCCGCCCTTGAGTATCGGATGCGTCATGGGCACCGGACGACGGCACGGGCGGGGCGGCGCGCGCAGGGTCGGAACCGGTACACGCTGGGCCCTTCCAGGCCGGGCAGGCTTTCGCGCTCGGGGAGGTGTGGACGAACCCGAGGCAGAGGTGATTCCGACCCCGAACCGGGGACGACAAGGAGGCTCAAGGCGCGGACGCGCGAGGGCCGTACGGCCGACCGGAGACGGCCTTGAAGGGGCGCCCGAGGGAAGAGCGGGCGCTGCGTTCGTCGGCGTCAGGCGCCTTCACCGGAGGGCTGGAAGGCCACGTTCTGTCCGTCGAAGCGGGCCTCAAGGCCTTGCTGCCCGGTGGTCAGCGAGGTCAGGTGGAGTCCCGCCGGAAGGTTGCGCAGCGGGACGGGGTGCTCGAAGGCCCCGGCGAGGGTCTCGCGCATGCCGGCGGGAAGCGAGACGCCCGTGATCTTCACGTTCTCGAATGCGATGGCGTTGCCATGGCCGATCTTGACGGTCGCGGTGACCGTTACCGTCTCACCGAAAGGGAGCAGCAGGCTCCCTTGGACCCGGCCAGGGGCGGTTGCGGGGCCCACATCGAGCCCCAAGGTCCGGGACAGGTCCTTGTAGGAGACGTATGCGGTCGCGGACGCCGCGCGTGCGCGGGCGGCCCGCGCGTCGGCGGAGGCGGTCACCCCGTCCATCGCAACGTCCAGTCGACTGATCGGCAGCGGCCTCCGGGAATCGGCGGGGATGCCCTGGGCGGCGATGTCGACCCGGTCGAATCGACCCCGCGCGACCTGCTTCAGCACCGGGAAGCCGTGGACCGTCACGTCGGGCTCCTGCGGGGTGCCGGTGGCCTCCTGGAAGGCTGTCGCGATCTTGCGCTCAGCGTGGCTGGCGACGGCGCTGTCAATCAGGGGAGACGCAAGGGCACCCCCGATGGCGACGGCTGCCGCGAGCACCACGATGCGGCGTCGTAGCAAGTGGCGGGGCGAGGACATGGAACCTCCTGTGGTGCGGCGCCCGCCGGGCGAGCCGACGGATGTGCCGACAGGCGAGCGGAGAGCCTCGATTGATCAGTTCTGAGAATTTCATCATACTGATGGATTGATGACCTCATCAGTTCTGCCGCCGACCACAATCCACTCATGCGACACCCGACCACCCAGCCCGCGAACCGCTTCGAGCGTCGGCGAGCCATGACCCGCCAGGCCCTCATCGGCGCCGCCCGCCAGGTCATGGCCGAGCAAGGCAACACGGACGTCAGCATTCAGCCGATCGCCGACCGCGCGGACGTCGGCTTCGGGACCTTCTACAACCACTTCGAGACCAAGGACGCTCTCTTCGACGCGGCGGTCGCCGATGCCTTGGAGGAGTACGGACAGTTGCTGGACGCCGCAACGGCGGAGATCGAGGACACGGCCGAGACCTTCGCCGCCGGCGTCCGCCTCACGCTGCAACTCGCAGCCAGCCACCCGGAGATCACCGGGATCCTCCGCTTCCGCGGACTCCAGCACGTCCACAGCGGAACCGGCCTCGGCCCTCAGGCCCTGCGCGACCTGGAGGCCGGAAAGGCGTCCGGGCGCTTCGACATCAAGGACACCCAGGTCACTCTCGGAGCCGTAGGCGGCATCGTACTAGCGCTCGTCCAGCTCGGAGCCACCAACGACCTCGAGGCCACAGCGGGAGAAGGGACAGCCGAGCTGGTCCTGCGCATGCTCGGCCTGCCCGCCGAAGAAGTGACGACTGGTCACGGTGACAGCGCTCTGCCCGCCTCCGATCGTCCCCGCACAGGTCACAGGTGATGTCGATCCCTCGTCGAGGGGACAGCCCTTTCGGCCGAAGCTTCCCGGCCTTGCGCGTCCTTGGCCCGTTACCCGCCAAGACACCTGTGACGGCGCGAACCCGTGGAAGGGCATCGACGGAAGTCTGGTGCGCATCGACGCGGGCCTCGCGAACGGGTGTCCGCGCCGGCCGCGTTTCCTTCGCCGCACTCGGTGGGGCACTTGGGCCAGTCGCGGCAGATGCGGTCGTTGCCGTCGTCGCCGTAGAGGGCGTCGCCGAAGTTCCCGCCGGTCAGGGTGCCCTTGCCCGGCCCCGCCGTGGAAGGTGAGCGCGGACCACGACAGCTTCCCGGGGGCGAGGGTGTCGTCGCCCTCGCCGCCCCAGCCGGGGATGCCGCCCAGGTCAGCCTTGATCGTGTCGTTGCCCGCCGCTCCGTACAGGGACACCTTGACCTTTGCTTTGGGGCCGCCCAAGGCGTAGAGGTCGTCGTTGCCGTCCTCCCCGTGGACGGTGAGGATCTTGCCGATGCCGATGTTGACCGTGTCCTCGCCGTTCCCGCCGTAGACCGTCAGCATGTCGCTGTGGACGCCCTTGAGGATGTCCTTGCCCTCGCCGAGACAGATGGCATCGGTACCCCGCCCTGTGGCGTCCCCGGCCGTGAGCTGGATGGTGTCGTCCCCTCCCAGCGCGGCGATCACGTCGTTGCCGGGCGCCGGGCGCAGGGTCTCCCCGGCCTCGGGGCCCACGATCGTGGCGGTCTTCCCGCCACAGATGACCTCAGGCGCCATCGAGACCTCGGCCGACGTCAAGCCGGCCGCGCGCGGATCGAACACTGATCACGTCAACCACCTCACTTCGGGACGCCGGGAAACGGACGGACCGCGCACCAGGGCCACCGTCTGTCCGGCGGCGTCAGCACGGCCCCGCCCCGGCCGACGACGCACCGCGCGGCAGAAGACGGCGAATAACCCGAAAGGCCGGTCAAGCCCTGGGCATCCGAGCTCGCTGGACGCGACGGCGGACGTTGAACAACAAGCTCAGTGCGGGGTGAGGCAGTTGGGGTCGGCGCAGGCGCCGGTCGGTGCGAGGGTGCGGTCCTCGGGCGGGGCGTCCAGCCACTCCGCGCGCATTACCTGGAGCCGGTCGAGGTCGAAAGACAGCTCCGGCACACTCGTCCGCAGCTCGTCGGCATACTGCCGGGTGAGCGCCCGGCCGTTCACGTACAGCTCGCCGCCACGCTGGGCGGGGATGACCATCGCGCCCACCGGTTCGGTGACGTTGCCCTACCGCACCAGCACCGCGCTGGCTGCCGGACCCCGGCTCAGTTTCCCGCCACCGGGTAGTTGTGCCATGCCCCGTAGGAATTGGTGGACGTATTGGGAACGTCCTCTACCACCCTGAGATTACTCATGGGGCTGTCGAAGTAATACGTGGTGCAGTCCACGCCACTGGTGTCCTCTCCGTACTGGACAGAGGCCGTGTAGTACGTGCTTGAGCCGACAAGGTAGAGCCCGGCCCATACTGAGCGGCCATCGTCTTCGCCGTCGCAGATGGTCAGTTCCGTGCCGTCGGGGCTGTGGAAGGCACGATTTTGGCCGAGCGAGGCGTCTTTGGCGTTGGCGGTTCCGGCCGGCAGCAAAGCTATGCCGGCACCCAGAACGAGGGCGGACAGGGCGGTCAGGCTCTTGTGCTTCACGTCGCTTCTCCGTCTTCTTTCGGCCTCACGCGTGGTGAGTGCAGGTCAGGTCTTGTACTCACCACCTTCTTTGTTGCTCCAGCGTCTCCGACCGACCTTGTTGGAACCTTGGGCGTTTCTTGAGCACCTGGTCAGGGGCGGCTGGACGGTCAGGGAGATGCCGCCGCGCCCGTAGGGCGTTCTGGTCAGCGCCGGTACGGGGCGAGGGGGCCGCTGCCGGCGAACGGGTCCAGCACGATCGCGCCGGCGAGTGCGATGCGTACGAGTGGCGTCGTCGATCGCGCGGGAGAATCGAACCCTGTGCGCTGCCCCACCCGAGCCGGGTTCTCCGCACCTGCCGCCCGGTCGGCATCGCCTGAGACGCGAGATGTCGAGGTGGTCCGGTGGGGCTGAGCCAGGTGTTGAAAGACCAGGACGAGTTCGCCGCCGGGGCACAGGTGGGACCGGGGGCGTGAGCGGCCGTTTCGATCAGGACACCTGCCCTGTTCACGGTCGCTGTTCCTACGTGCTTCCATCCCTGCCGGATGTGGTAAACGAACAGAGTGGGATTATCTGTCCGCACTCTGCCGCACACGACCTCGGCTCCCGACCGGGCGGCACACGAGACCATCCACCGCCGCAGGAGCGCACCTACTCCGCGCCCGGCAAAGGCCCGGCCCACGTTGCTCTTCTGCAGGTATCCGGCCGGCACCGCCAGTTGTGACCACTGCCGGCACCCGTGCTCGGCCGAAAAGGATCTCCTCGTGGAGCCCCCCGGCCGGCTCTGGACCAGATCAGGGTCTACGGTGGGCCGTCGACTTCTACATCTCGAGGCACGGCCGCGATGCCCGCCAGGCGCAGCCGCTGACCAGGACATAGATGACTACGGCGAACAGCGTCTCGTCAGGCGTGTCCTGCGTCCCGGCGCCTTCGACCAACGAGCCAACACCACACAGGGCACGATGCAAGCACGTCAGCCCGTGGGGGCGATGTAGGTTTCGCGTCCACGGGCTGACGTGCGCGGCGGTGGAACACGGAGTTCGGCCTCCTCGTACCACAGCCGGAGCTATACGGCGGGTGTGCCGCGAGCCCTCACAGTCGAATTGTCACGCGACCAAGGCGCGGGCGGCGAGTTCCTTCAGGACGGCCTGTGCCGCGGCGGCGGCCGAGGCGGGATTCTGACCGGTCACGAGGTTGCCGTCGACGACCACGTGAGAGGCCCAGGCCTGGCCGGGCACGAAGTCGGCCCCGGCGGCCTTGAGGCGACTGCCGATGAGCCAGGGGGCGTTGGCCGCAAGGCCGGTCTGTGTCTCCTCCTCGTCGGTGAAGGAGGTCAGGCGGCGTCCCTTGAACAGCCACTGCCCCTCGTCGTCGCCGGCGGGCAGGAAGGCCGCCTGGCCGTGGCAGAGCCCGGCGACAACCTTGGACTGGTCGGGGAGCAGGGTTTGCAGGACCCGGGCGACGTCCTCGTTGACGGCGAGGTCCTGCATCGGACCGTGGCCACCGGGGATGAAGACCCCGTCGAACGCAGAGGGATCGACGTCCTCGAGCCGCCCGGGCGCGGCGAGCAGCTTCTTCACGTCCTCCCGCTCCAGGTAGGCGCGGAGTTCAGCGACCTTTTCCTCGTCCCCGTTGTTGGCCTCCACAGTGAGGCTGAGCTCGTCCACGACAGCCGGCCTGCCGCCGGGCGTGACGATGGTCAACTCGACCCCTGCCTCGGTGAACGCCTTGTGCGGCTCGGCGAACTCCTCACTCCAGAACCC
Source organism: Streptomyces sp. SID3212 (assembly GCF_009865405.1). GTDB lineage: Bacteria > Actinomycetota > Actinomycetes > Streptomycetales > Streptomycetaceae > Streptomyces. The sequence continues at coordinate 12,148 of NZ_WWJY01001238.1, forward strand.
GGTGGGACGCTGCGTGCCGTCCTGCTGTGTCCACCTCGTCGCTCCGCTGAGAATCACGAGCAGTGATGACATGACTACCTCCAGATGAATATGTGAGCCCAACGACCCGCCCATCCGGGCTCCGGCGTCGCTACAGCATGACCGTAACACGTTAGAACATGACGTCTAACAGCCACCGGACTACAACATCGCTACCTAATAGCATTCGCACATGACGCATGGTTGGGCGTATCGTGGCTTGCCAGTCAAGGAGAGAGGTACGTGACTCATGCAGCAGACCGGGGCGGAGCAGTGCCCACCATCCACGTGCGACAGTTCCGCCCTGCTCCTCGGATTCGTCAACACCGCGCCCTTGGCAGGGGCCATGGACCGCCTGGCAGGAGCCGAAGACCTGTCCGCCTGGCTGGCCGGCACCAATCTCGCCGACGCCGACACGCCAGTGACCGGCGCGGACGTGGCCGCCGCCCGTGAACTGCGTGACGCCTTCACGATGATCTTCCGAGCGCACTCGGGCTGCGAGGACGGGGAAGCCGCACTGCCCGCCGCCGAGGACTACCTCCAGCGCATGGCCCCTCGCTACCCCCTCGCACCACGGCTCAGCGCCGCCGGCTGCCAACTGGTGCCGGCACAGGACGGGGTCCTCGGCGCTTTCGGCGCGCTCTTCGCCGCAGCTGCGGACCTGTCCGCACGCGGCGGCTGGCCGCGCCTCAAGATGTGCAAGAACCCCACCTGCTATACCGGCTTCTTCGACAAAACACGCAACTCATCAGGCCTCTACTGCAGCACCGCATGCAGCACCCGGATGGCGGCACGCGCCTATCGCAGCCGCGCCAAGACGGCATGAGTCGACAGCACTCGAAGCGCTTGCCACCCTTCCGCCCACTGCGCCCTCTTCAGCAGCCAGGATCAAGCAAGCAGGCCAGCAGTACACCGACTTGCGGACTCCGGCGTCTCAGGCTTCCACCCGGCCGCCGGAACCGTAGAGCGGCACTTCGAAGCGACCGGACAGGACGTCGAAGGCACCGCGTTCGGCGGCGCGCTGCTCTACGAATTCGGGGGTCGCCGTCGGACCGTAGCCGACTTCCGGGTGGGTGCCGTCCAGCATCGGGAACACGCTGTCGCAGAAGTCGTCCGGGAGCGCACCGTGCGCCTGGCCCGAGCCGGCGAGCTCCGTGGCCACCGCCGGGGGAATGAGCTCCACCACGCGGATACGGGTGGCTTTCAGGGCGTGGCGCAGGTTCACGGTGTAGCTGTGCAGCGCAGCCTTGCCGGCACTGTAGAGCGGCGCGAACGGCTGCGGGAAGAAGGCCCCGCCGGATGTGACGTTGACCAGCACCGCAGGACGGCCGTGGGCCAGCATGTGCGGGACGAGCAGCTGCCCGAGGTGGACCGGGGCCGCGAGGAGGATGTCGATCTCGTTCTGTGCCTCGGCCCAGGGTGATCGGTCCGAGGCGATGCCGACGCGTCGCTGGATACCGGCGTTGTTGATCAGTACGTCCAGCTCCGGCAGCGTCCGCCGGACGTGGTCGGCCAGCTGTTCCCGCCCTGCAGGAGTGGCGACGTCGTTGGTGAAGGTCAGAATGCCGGGGTGGCGGTCAGCCACTGCGGCGAGCCGGGCGGAGCCGCGGCCGGTAATCATGACGCGGTGTCCGGCGGCAAGATACCGTTCGGCCAGGCCGAGACCGATGCCTGAGCCGCCGCCGGTGATAAGAACTGTTCGCTCCGTTTGAGCGGTCACGTAAACCATGATGAATCGCTTCCGTTGGTCCAGGAATTGTCGTCCAGCGTCTCGACGCCGCCGGCGAGGGTCCTCTCCTGGAGCGCGTCCGACCGCGCGGATCATCAGCGCTGCGGCTCCGGGTCAAAGTCCTGCAGCCCTACGACCGAGAGCAATTCAAGCTGTTCCGCGGATTCACTGCCGGGCGACGCGGTGAACCACAGCAGCCGCTGCTGACCGTCCTCGCTCTCCAGCCTCAGGCAATTCAGGTCGAGGACGCCGAGTTGTGCCTGCACGATGCGCTTGCGATCTTGTCGCCGTACAGCGACATCCTGCTGCTGCCACAGGCGTGTGAATTCCTCGCTGTAGTGCAGGAGATTGTCTACGATCTCGGCGACGTCCGTCTCTTTGCCTCGGCGACCGACGACGGCACGCAAGTCCGCGACGAAGGCATCCGAGTGATGGTCGTGCTCGTCCTCGGGATAGACCCTACGACTGTCCGGTTCGGTGAACCACCGGTAGAGAAAGCTTGCCCGCAGCCCGGTGGCCTGCGGCGAAGGGCCGAGCAGTGCTCGCGCGAGGGGATTCTGCACGAGGGTGACGTGCAGATCAGTGATGATCATCGCCGGTGTGTTCCCCAGCCGTTCGAGCAGATCCAGCATTCCGGGCTGCACGTGCGCGGCCGGTCCGCCGCCGGAAGGCCTGAGCCGTCCGGCGACGCGGAAGAGGTAGTCGCGCTCGTCGGTGCTGAGCCGCAGGGCGCGCGCGAGGACGGCAAGCATCTGCTCCGAGGGCTGGGCCGAGCCCCGTTCGAGCTGGGTGTAGTAGTCCGTCGATGCCCCCGCCAGGTAAGCCACCTCATCGCGGCGCAGACCCGGCACCCGGCGTCGGGGCCCCGTTGCCAGACCGACGTCTCCGGGTCGCACTCGGTCACGCCGGGTGCGGAGGAAGGTAGCCATGGCGTTGAGATCCATACATCCCAGTATGGCGACCGACCGGCGATGAAGAAGGGGCTGTCATCCCCTGGGTAAACGCCCCCTCCCTCACGTGGCGGAATGCGACCAGCGTCGCAGTCGAGCGAGGCGCCGTCACCGGCGTTCCATCCACGTGAAGGAGCACATGCCATGTCTACGACCACTCCGCGCATCGCGCTGGTCACCGGTGGAAACCGCGGCCTGGGCCGCGCCACCGTCGAAGCGCTGGCCCATGACGGCGTCGATGTGGTTTTCACCTACAACTCCCACAAGGAGGAGGCCCAGGGGGTGGTCGATGCCGTGACCGCCCTCGGCCGCAAGGCCGAAGCGGTACAGCTCGACTCCACGCGGACCGCGTCCTTCGCATCCTTCGCCGGCACTCTGCGTGCGACGCTGGGCCTCTGGGATCGTCAGACCTTCGACGTCCTGGTGAACAACGCGGGCTTCGCGGGAAGCACCGCCCTCGGCTCGACGAACGAAGAGACGATCGACCAGCTGTACACGGTTCACTTCAAGGGCGTCTATCTCCTCACCCAGGCACTCGCCACCGCGGCAGAGGGTTCCGCTCCTCTGCTCGCCGACGGCGGTCGGGTGGTCAACATCTCCACCGGTTTGGCTCGGTTCGTCGACGCGCCGTACGCCGTCTACGCGTCCATGAAGGGCGCGGTCGAGGTGCTGACCCGTTACTGGGCCGTCGAACTCGGCGAGCGCGGGATCAGTGTCAACACGCTTGCTCCCGGCCCGGTCGCGACCGACTTCGCGGGCGGCTACCTGCGCGCCAGCCAGGAAGTCCAGGAAGCCTCCACCGGGTTGACCGCACTCGGTCGGATCGCCGACACCGCCGACATCGGGTCGGCCGTCGCCGCGATCGTGCGCGACGGCACGGGCTGGATCACCGGGCAGCGCATCGAGGCAAGCGGCGGCTTCCGTTTCTGACACTCCGCCTCCTCCGTGCCCCGCGAGCCAGGCATCTGCCTGGCTCGCGTCGACCGTGTTCCCGGGACGGACGAAGGCCTGGGCACGGAGACGACACCGCGGAACACCAGGTCAGCGCACTCGTCCGCGTGGTTTCAGGGCTACCGGCGGGAGTTCCGGGGCGGGGAGGCGGCTGCCGTCGTACCCCTTCACCTCGCCGAAGCGGGGACCCTCCGTCCAGTCCTTGCGCGCCGCCTCGATTTCGTCGTGTGAACGCCCGATGAAGTTCCAGAACTTGACTTGTTTTGCACCTCACTCCTGACCTGCGGAAACCCTCAACTCCGGGGCCCGTGCTTGCCGACCACCTTCACGGCACGGGTCCTGGGGCACCACTTCAAATCATTACCAATCCGTACATATGGGAGGAAGGGTGTTCGTTCGGGATTTATTGGCCATGAAGCGACAGGGCCTGACGTTGATCGTTGGAGACAACCACCCGCTCAGGGAGATGCGCGGATACGAGGTTCATTACAACTCGCGTCGGCAAGGTGATTGCGCACCGTGGTGGATCGACATGGCCGGAATAGGAATCACTCGCGTTCCTACTCAGTACGTCAGTTGGCGGTAGCTAGCAGTGCTGCCTTAATAGAGGATGCTCAATCCAAAGCCAATGCTTAACAACCGAATAGGGGGAGACTACCGGCAACTCCCTGGGCGCCCAGGGTTGAGGTTCGATTCCTCTAAGTCTCACTAGGGCGCGGCAAAATCCCCCTCACGGACTAGCCGCGCCCTTTCATATGCCCAGACAGAAAGGGTATTGATGTCCCGATGGAATGAAGTAATTTCAAATCCCGATGGCGTGCATGTCGGGATGGGAGCGGCAAAGCGCTTGAAAGCCATCAAGCGCACCGAAGCGGTAGGACGTGCTGCCGCGGTCCGACACTACCGTCAGCGGGCGCACAGGCTCGGGAAGTGCACGTGCCCGGCCCCTGAGGAACCGTCATACGGCATGGATCCGCCGGCATACAGCCGCGGTGGTTGGCTGTCCACGGGCAACGTCTAGTGGAGTTCACGTTCACTCAGCATGCGCTGTCTCGCGCTATCGATATGGCGCTGGACACGGATGAGATCGCGCTGTGTTTGAGGTCTCCGGAGATAACCACTCCAGACGATAAAGGTACGTGCGTCTATTACGTACGTGATCGCATTACCTGCGTTGTGGACTTCAAGACGAAAGAAGTCGTCACGATCGTGTGGCGACGGGACGACATGATTCATAAAGGATTCGGGCCGCGCACAGAGCGGTTCGTTCGACAAGAGGAGAATCACCATGAGTAGCGTTCCCGGTGGCCTCAAGGCCGTTCGCGACTTCTTCGGCTTCAAGCTCGCCGACATGAAGAAGGAGTGGACGAACGGCGGCCTCACCGACAAGGACAAGGAGGAGCTGCTGTCCGGTCTCCTGCCGAACGACAAGGGTGTTGTCACCCTCACCTACTGAGGTGATACGTCCCCCACGTATCACCTTTCGCCCCTGAGCAGCCGGGCGACAGTCCGGTTCTCCAAGCGCGCCTAATCGTCGCGCGTTCAGGGAAAGACGATTGCGGGCGGGTAAGGACTGAGGAGACTTACCCGCCCTCTTGCCGCGTTAGCTCAGTGGTAGAGCGCCGCTCCTACAAAGCGGATGCCGGGGGTTCGAATCCCTCACGCGGTACTTACTCCGTTAGCTCAGTTGGTAGAGCAAAGGACTTTTAATCCTTCGGTCGCTGGTTCGAGTCCAGCACGGAGTACCGGGCGCTGCCGGCCATGCACGATGGGCTGACAACTCCCCTGCTAGTAGGGCATGATGGCCGAACGCACACCACAGAGGGAGTGTCAACTATGGGAGCAGAGGAGCTGATCAGGAGCTTACGGGCTGCTGACCAGCGCGGGACCGGTCGGGTAGAGACCGTAGAGGGTGGCTTGACCAACATCGATCGCTTGTCCGCCCTGGATCAAGCGGCCTTGACTGTGCGTACGTGGGACAGCACGGTCATCCCTGGCAATCTTCAAATCATGCGTTACTCGGAGCGCATCATCAAAGCCGCGCATCCGCGGATGGCGTCGATCGAGCTTCGGCGCCGGGTGCTGCTCAAGGATCGGCGCTCAAAGGAATTCCTCCGTCGTTGCCTGACGGACGAATTTGAAGCCGCATACTTTGTGATAGGCGAACGTGCTATCACGAGTGGACTCAGCGACGGGGCCGACGCACACGTTGTCCAACTGATGCACATCCTCGAATTGTCCAAGCATGACAAGATCTCGATTCAGGTCTTGCCGGACATCGAGGTGGTGCCCCACCTCGCCAGTAGCTTCATGATGTATGGCTTCGGCGGCAAGGATCGTGTAGGGTACGTCGAAACGATCATGGGGAGTTACTACTCCAGTCGTTTGGAGGCAATGGCCGGACTGCATAGCGCTTTCAGCGATATTGTCAGCGTGTCCATGTCTCAGTCCCATACTCGTGACTTCATCAAAGAGGCGCTGACATCGTGGCAGACAGCAAGAAAGCAGTCACTCGAACACACGAGGGGCAGTCGTTCGCGTTCTCCTCATACTCCACTGCGGGAGACAACTGCGTGGGGTTGGCGCGATCGGCCAGAGCTGTAGCCGTTCTGGATTCTAAGGACGAATACGGCCCGCTCATCGAAGTACCGACGTCGGCTTGGACAAAGTTCGTGAGGTCCATCAAGGCGTAGTCTGCGTAAAACAGAGCGCCCCCGTTCATGCATGATGGGGGCGCTCTGTCATGTTTGCCGCTACGATGGATCGCATGACTCCTAGTAGTGGGATGGATGAAGACGGGTTTCGAGAATCGATCGCTGACTTGGTCGCCGGACTGGATTTTCTAAGCGAGATTACCCGTAAGTATCTTGCGGATCCGAACACGCCAGACAACGAGTTAACTGCTAAGCTTCGCGATAGCCTGCAACGGAACAGCGAGACGCGGCAGCTAGCTTTGGATGCCGAAGCGTACCTAACCGAAGAAGCCAATGGGGGCGGACAGTGACGCAGCAGTTGGGTAGCGGAAGAACCACCGGGGCAGAAAGCATCTGGTACCTGCTTGGGTGCATTGCCTTGGGGGCAGCGTACTTCGCGAAGGTGCCGGCGAAGAAAGCCCTCAGTGAGTACGGTCTCGTGACGCTGACCGGGGCGGAGAAGTTCTGGTATCTAGTGATGAACATCGGATTCGGATCCGGCTACCTCGTAAAGGTCATCACAAAGAAGGCGCTGTCCGAAGTCTCGCAGACAAGGCATCCCCTTGGGTAAGACGGCATATACTGCCAACTTGGGTTCGGTTGAACCCGGAGTGAGTCGAGCAACCGGCAACCCAGACACGGTAGTTGTTACGCAGTATGTCAACGAGAGCAAGGATCGCAACCGGCCGATCCTGCTTGAGTTGACCGGTGAAGGCGCATTGAGATTGGCCGAAAGGCTGATCCAAGCGGCCAAAGAACTTCCCCCTGCCTGACGGTAGTTGGCGGGGTGGAGATGATAAACAACTAAATAGATTCCCCTATAGCTCAACGGATAGAGCGGTCTCATACGGTGGGGCGCGTTGCGGGTTCGAATCCCGCTAGGGGAGCAAACCCAGTGATAGGGTGTGAAAAAGAACAAGGGAGAGCACGTGGCTACCAAGGCAACACAGACGACCAAGGAAGACTTCGAGAAGGACCCTGAGAACGTACAGGAGGTGATGGCGAACGTTCCGGGAGTCGGCGAGGTGGCTACCTACTTCCGTACGGAGTACGTCGATGACCTCACTGGCAAGCCGGCTGAGGATATCGAGACGATTCGATTCGCCGCCCCCTCAAAGGCCGAAGACGAGGACTCAGGCGAAACCTACATCGGTCTCGATCACTACGAAATCGATCTCGCGTCGGCGTCGTTTGACAAGCTGGTGAAGGCGCTCACCCCCTACGTCAGCGTGGCGCGCAAGACAGTACCGCGCGCCAACCATCAGCTTGCGATCAAGGGACCCAATCCGGCGCTGACTGAATGGAACCGTCGCGCCAAGGAGTGGGCACGCAAGCACGGTCATGAGGTTGCGGACCGCGGTCGACTCAGTCCGAAGATCGCAGACCTGTACGCGCGCAACAACCCGGACGACCCGCGCCCCGCATAGTTCCGACACACCTAAGCCCCCGTTTGGCGTATCACTGCCAGCGGGGGCTTAGTCATGCCCGAAAGACTTCCCTACCTAAATGGCAGGGGGGCGGTGTTCCGACCACCGTGAATAACTGAATAGCGAGAGAAGGGGGCATGGGTTGACGCCATTTCCGCCCCCTTCTCTGCACTCTGGTATAGCTCAGTTGGTAGAGCAGTCGCGAACTATTGAACGCGCGATGTTGCCGCAGGTTCGATCCCTGCTACCGGAACGGGGAGGCATCGGATTCAGTTGCTTCCCCTCCGATGCCTCCCACTTCACAGCCATCGGAGGGAATACCCAATGATTTACATGGTCACCTGGACCGACCCCATTACCAAAGAAGTGGGGGGCGTATCCGCCGGCACAGAGTTCGAGGCAGAAACCGTCTATCACGCCTTGGTGCGCATCGGTATCCGTGAGGTTGCCCTGTGGACTCCTCGACAGGTTGCGGTCATGGTCAACGATGCGCCAGCGGGTCTCATAAGGAAGACGATTCCCGCGGTGCAGCAGCGCGTCGACAAGGGTTGCACCCACCCGGTTGAGGAACCGTGCCTCGGCAAGCCGCGCCTCGAAGTGCCGGGCGCCGGCCCAGAGTACGACGGGCGCGAGGGTTTGGCGTGACCCAAAAGCGGATCCAAAAGACGCGTCAGCGCCAGCGTACGCGCCGCGATGAAACCCCTCAGGACTCCGACTCGCCAACCGAGTCGAGGCGCGTCAGTCGAGCACGCAAGGCGTCCGCGTCCGCGGCGCGCTTCCTCAAAAGAATGGCGGAGTGATGGTTGATCTTTGGGGCCCGGAGTCGGATGGCAAGTCGACTCCTCCGGACACTCAGACCATGGGTATCCCGGGGATGATCGCGTTCCTTGCGTTCATGGGAACGATCTGCTTTTGCTTTTGGGTAGCGTTCAATTGAGAGATCTTATGCTGCATCCCAAAGTGCTGGAATGCTTCGGCGCCGAAAAGGAACCGGACAACTTCGGCCTTACCGACGTTCGCTTCCCTTCGATGCTCAAGGCCGCCCAGTGGGTCGAACTCTGGGCGCAAGAGTCCGGCAAGGAACCCAACGTCAGTCTCATGTCTTACGGGCCCAGTCTCAGGAGGTCCGTAATCCTCACAGTAAGAGGTACATGAAATGGAACTGGTAGTCATATGCGTAGTTGTATGGCTGTTCGCCTACAGCTCCGGCCGCAGGTCGAAGCAGCGCGAGTTTAACGCTATCGGCGGCATGCTCCGCAAGATGCTTTCGGGGAAGGACTAATCCTCGTGGCGGAAGAGATCAATCGAGAGCTCCTTGCCGAACTCTTCGAACAGAAGCGCAAGGCTGGGGAAAACAAAAATCAGTGGTTGCGTTACGAGAAGCAGACCACAGCAAAGATACTCGGCATGCTCGGTTACGAGCGCGACCCCAAAACTCGCCCCGCTGACACTGTCATTAAGGGTGTGTTGCGCGTAGAGGTCAAGCCCATCACTCGTATGGACCTGGATTACTTGAGGGAGAACTACCCTCAGATTGCCGCCGAGTGTGAGCGCACGAGTTACACGACGTACATTCGTCCGCCTGAGTAGGTGCGAAGTGTGCAGAGGCATCGAAGGGGCGGAGCATCTGTGGAATTCATCCATAGGCGTTCCGCCCCGCGTCATTGTCTGCGATTGGTGCGTAGGTTGCGGGATCGTGCGCCCAGGGTTTATCGACCCGCGGGAAAGGAAGTGGGATGGCGACCCCCCTACCAGGAATGCCAAAGCTGAAAGTCTGCGTCGATTGCCTGCCTGGATCGAAGCGGCCGGCCCCAAATCCGGGGCCACGATGCGCAACCCATTGGCGCGAAGCAAAGAAAGCTCAGAAGCAGCGCGCGCATACCGCGGCGGTGAACAAGACCTATTCGTTCGCCGATGCCGATCACTACGACCGCCTGTACAAACTACAGGATGGCAAGTGCGCCATATGTCGGCGTGCTACTGGCAAGACGAAACGTCTAGCGGTTGACCACGATCACCAAACAGAGGAAGTCCGGGGATTGCTGTGCTCTACGTGCAACCGGATCCTCGGACACTTCCGCGATGACCCTAACGCCTTTGGTCGCGCTATTGCTTACCTAAATGATCCACCTTATCGCACCCTATTGAGAGAGTATGCAAGGGAGCTACTAGACGATGGCTAACGAGGTGGTGAAATATCGCTGCCCTAAATGCTTGGAGTCGGTGTCAGTTACCGCCAATCTGAAATGGCGTCAGCATGGACCTAAGGATAACCGCTGTTTCAATTCTGGTGAGCATGTTCCTATGAAATTGATTATGGAAGGGCCCGACTCTAAGAGCGATGAACCCGTCAAGGGTCGCGACTATGATCAGTGCCCGTTGTGTGAACGCCTCCCGCGGCTTGACGAAAACCGCGCTTTCAAGGAGCACCTTTCCGAGAAAGGAGGCACAGAGATCTGCGCGTTCTCCGGGCGCTTGAAGAATGGCAAGTCTCCCGAGACTCCGGTACTCCTTGGCGCTACGGAATATGCCAAGGAGCTAGCCAAAGCAACCGAACCTCTGACCGCACCCTGCCCCCAAGAGGGATGCGGCCGAAGTCCTCAGGTTATGAACGGAATGTTCGGCCCGCACATGGGAGAGAAGTGGGGCGAGACTGTATGTCCGATGTCAGGCAAGTCTGTTACCGACACCCCGATGCAGATACCGGATCGGGATTCTGTGAGTCCTGCCGTGAATCCGGTTACCGAACCGCTCTTCCCATCGGAAGTCTTGAGCGGGGAGGAAGCTACCGCAAACCCCCTGCCTCCCCCACCGCCGAAGCGGGTAGAGACGCTAAGTCCTTCTGTGGGCGAACAGTCGGGCGTGTCCGCCCCGGCGGCAGGTGGTGTTGTGAACTCCATGGAGCGCGCGCGGCAAGCGTCGGAAAGTCTCCCTGCGGAAAGCCCTCAGGGGTCGACTGTTCAGCCGGCGACTGGTGTTGCGAACTCAGTGGAGATCGCGCGGCAGGCGTCGGAGGTGATGGCGGCGCGACTGGAGTTCGAGGCACTGGCGCGGACGTTCCCGCAGACTGTCCCCACCCGGGACAGCACGCCAACGGGAGCTGCTCTCCCGCCGGTTGCGGGTGCCCTGGATACGCCGGCGACCGTGCCGACCGTAAGCGGGACGACTCTGGGGGATGCCTCCCCGGATGTCCCGAGCGATGCTCCTATCCCGACTGCGCAACGGACTGATGACTACGAATTCAAGTCCTGTTCGTGCGGCAAGCCAAAAGGCGCTGGTCATGGAATCGGGAACTGTCGTCTGACGCTCGATCTCAAGCCGTCTGTCTTTACGGACGTCAGGGGCGACAGCGCATCGGGTGAGTTCTGTCAGTACTGCAACACCGAACTCCGCGGCCGGCACACGTGCTATCCCAGGTTCGTCAATGCAGATCCGCATCCCGACGACGCGCCATCCAAGGTGCGGCAGTTCCTTAACCAGTTCGCCAAGGCCGATGAACAGCCGGCCGCGCTTAAGACGATCGGCATGGATGAGAAGTCGCTAGAGATAGCGGCACAGATGAAAGAGATCTTCTTCGCCTATGTCAATCGTACGGAACGCAGTACTCAGACTACTTTGGGGCCTTCTGAAATCGGAACCCCTTGTGACAGGCGTTTGGCAATGTCGGTCATGCACGTGGCTCCTGTCAATCCAGGCATGGACGGATGGGCAAGTTTTGTGGGTACATGCATCCATGCCGGACTCGCAGAAATGTTCCAATGGGCAGATGCTAATACCGGGCGGTTTGCGGTAGAGGTTCCGCTCACGTTTCCGTCAGAAGTAGTCCCCAAGGGAACGTCTGATCTGCTTGACCGCGTGGTTTGCATGGTCGATGACCACAAGGCTATGGGTCGCTTCTCATTGGACAAGCTGCGGACTCAGGGAATCTCTCCGCTGTATCGGACGCAGCTCAATGTGTACGGATACGGGCAGCGACTCAAAGGCGAGAAGGTTACGCACATTGCTTTGATTGCGTGGCCGCGGGAACAGAACTCCCTTGCCGACCTGTACGTAGTGGTCGAGCCGTACGATCCCGATATAGCGCATACGGCTATCCGGCGCGCTGAGCAGATCGCACAGCAAACCGGGGTTCTCAAGCAGCAGGGACTTACACAGTTGCAGGCAGCTAAGACGTTCGAGGTTGCCGACGATTGCACGTTCTGCCCGTTCTTCGCCAAGCAGGATCCGCATATGGAAAGGGGCTGCAATGGCAGAGCGTAGCTGTACATGTCCACCTGTTCATGCCGACGTCCCGGGCGGGCATATACGGGGCTGTCCGTTGTTCAAGTTCAAGGTAGGGACTCGCGTCTATTACGACGACGCCCCGGGAACCATCCTGCATGCCAATAACTTTCAGGCGGAAGTTCAATGGGGAGAGGATGGAATTACGATCGAAAAACTGTCGGACCTGTTGACTGAGGCAGAATGGCACGCCACCAAGAAAGAAGATGAACCCCCTTACGCTGAACTCATCTCGACACCGAGCCCTATCGTTGAACTCCATGCCGGCGACAAAGTGTTGCTGTGCTTCGGGGTTGACTTCGGTAACGGATCCTACGCCGAAGACATTCGTGAAAACCTTACCGAAAGGATGCCCGGCATTGCCTTCGGCTTGGTCGCCGGCGTAACCGGCGTCCTGATTCAGAGGAAAGAAGAGGGATGAGAAAGAAGCCACCGCTTCTGTCAAAGGTGATGCTCTATATATCCGCCATGGCTGGCGGATGGACTATCGCCCAGGATGATCCCAGTTACCTGGGCGTAGTAGCTGCCTGGGTATGCCCGGTGGCATGGTTCTTTACCGACTATGCGGTAACCATCGGATGGCGTGAACGTCTGGAAAGGGAAGCTAATGCCCAAGCCGCTGAGCGCACTCCGTAGGTTCGCCTGGGAGTACCGCGTCATCAAGGATGACCGGGGCAACGACATTGGGTATGCCATCCCTCCCGAGTCGGATTCCCGTACGCCCAGAAAGCAGCAGTGTGGCCGCGACACCGCAGGTTTTGTGGTTGCGCACACCGGTCGGAACCGTGAGCGTCGGCGTGAGCTTGGCCGGCAGTACGGTATGCGGATCCTCCCCGCAACCAACGTTCCGCACGTCGGGAAGATCCGACTCGGAGAGATCGAGGTTCAGGCCGTTGTCGACTGACCGATCCGGCGTTCCTTTGGTCGTGGATACCGAACCTAGTGGCGATGCCATCTATATCTGGTACGGTCAAGAGGCGAGCGATCTCACCAATGCCGAATGGCGAGATGAGCTAATCGCGCGCTTTGACCAGCAGGAGTACATCAAGAATTGGCTTATCGCCAACGGCATTGAGTCTAACCTGGTGTCGGTCGATGAAGACATCTATATCGACAGCGGCAAGGTCTTCTATACCGAACATAAGATCAACGCGGAGGGTCATAAGTACGTAGACCCCGCTACGGATGAAGTAGCGCAACACAACACATGGCGAGTCGTCACAGTACCTTTCGGAAAGTGAGACATGAGCACTCCTAACCCGTTCGTTCGCGCATCATCGAACGAGATTTTCTCTCCGTCCAAGCATCCCGAATGGCATAACAAACTGTTCATCATTCGGCCGAACTACGTAGAGATGGTGACCTTCAAGCCTGAGGAAGGCCCGAAGAAAATCGTAAACTCCCACGTGGTGATTCTTGACCTTATCGCCCCGGACGGATTGCCTACCGTAATCAGCGGCGCGGCAATCGGCGGTGCCGGTATCGTTCCTCAGATCGAGAACCACCTCGGCGAAGCGGTGTTGGGTCGCCTCGGTATGGGTCAACCTCAGCCGGGAAAGAATCCCGCTTTCAAGCTGGAAACCAACTTCTCCGATGCGGATGCCGAGCTCGCCGGCCGCTATATTCAGCAGTTCCCCTTGCCTCCGGTCCCGACTCCGCCCCCGCCGGCGCCCGTACAGGCTCCGCAGGCGCCCTTTGGCGGGCCCGCCGCACCCGCGGCCGGACAGTGGGGACAGGCCCCGCAGGCGCCCGCTCAGCAGCAGTTCAGCCCGCCCCCGGCGGACGTGTGGGGAGGCGTCAACGCAGCTCCCGCACCGCAGGCCGCGGCGTCGGCATGGGGTCAGGCGCCCGCTCAGCAGCCTCCCGCCGCGGCCCCGGCGCAGTGGCAGGCACCCGCTCCCGCAGCCCCGCCCGCGCCCGCTCAGCAGCAGTGGGGACAGGCTCCGCCGGCGCCCGACCCTATGGCGGGTGCGCAGCAGTGGGGCAATACCAATCAGCCCGCCCCGGCTGTGGCGCAGGACCCGCAGCTTGTCGCTTTCCTCCAGAGCCGACAGATTGACGTGGCGCCCAATGGTGTGCCGATGTCCAATGAGCAGATGCGTATGATCGCGTCCACTATCCCTCAGTAATCCGCACTGAGGATCCGTTGCTATTCCAGAGGAGATATGCCTACTATGGCAGCACGTAGGACCCGCAATACCGCCCCTGCCGAAACGGTAGAGGTACAGGCACCGGAAGTCGTTGAGGCTCCGGAAGTTACTAACGAGGATGTTCCCATGTCGGATGACGTTGTTGAGGTAGAGACCCCTGAGAGCGATGCCCCCCGCTCCAAGCCGGGCCGTAAGGTTGACCCGGTGAACGCCGCGATCGCGCGCGTCAAGGAAGCGAAGACCGATGTCGAGCTGGCGCGCAAGGCCAAGCCCCTCGCTGAGGCCGAAGCTGAGTACGCCGCGGCGAAGGCTGAGCTGACCTCCCTCCTGTAGTTCTTTGATTGACTAACTCAAAGCCGGGCATTCCCGATCATGGGGGGGTGCCCGGCTTTTGCGTGGGAGGAAGACAGATGGAATCAGATAGTGAACTTCTTTGCGTGGGGAAAAAGCAGATGGATTCAGATAGCGAACTTCACAGTGCCAGGCTGAAAGCGGAGATAGAGGCGACCAATGCGCAAGCACTGCTGTGCTGTGCGCAGGCAGTCAATCTCCTGATCAACAACGGACTCAGCCTCACGTACGCGCTCGAACAGTGCGGGTTCCCTCCGCAGACTGAAAGCTGATCCAACCCTCTAAAGGCAGGCATCCCGATACGTGGGGTGCCTGCCTTTTTTGGTACCTACTATCAAAGGTTTCCGATGCGTAAAGTAATCGCAGTTTCCATGCTCGCACTTGGCTTCATGATTGCCGGGACCATTCCGGCTGACGCCGCCACGCCCAAGCAGAACGCCCTTACGTACGCCAGGAAACAAATGGGTGACCGCTACTCGCAGGTCAATCCTCAGGGCCCGAATCACTGGGATTGCTCAGGCTTGATGCAGGCGGCATACAAGTCGGCCGGCAAGTCACTTCCTCGCGTTGCCCAGGCGCAGTACAACGCGACAAAGCACATAGCCCTCTCCGCGGCGCAGCCGGGAGACCTTCTGTTCTTCGGACGCGACTCGAAGCACATCACGCACGTAGGGATCTTTACCGGTTACAAGAACGGTAAGGGCTACATGGTGAACGCGAATACCGGATCGTACCGCGGGCGCAAAGTGGTAGAGGCGCCTACGTCGGAGTATCGCATCGGCGGCAACAAGGAATTCGCAGGAGTGGTGAAGTAGTGGACATGTACCTCAAGCTGCGTAACGCAGTGGTGGCGACGATGAACGACTCGGAGCGAGCGGATTGGGACGTGGTTGCCGATCTGCCGGCAGAGGCTCAACTAGAGCTTCTGATCTCATTCGTTGAGCACATGGGACACGCGGCGCATCCGGCCCAAACGCTCGACTTGATGGCCACCCATCAACACGAAATGAAAGAGGCTTGGGTGCGCGCCGGCTTCACCGAAGAACAGTCGATGCGCCTGCTGGAAATCCAGGTACGCGCCGCCACGCACCACGCGCGCTAGTGGACTGGGACAAACACAACTGCGAACGGAAGCGGCGGTATGCCAAGCAGGGCACCGCCGCTTCCGCACGCAAGAGGATGATTAAAAGGGATCCGCGCGTGACCGCAGCGATCCAGACTTACCAATGCAAGGTATGCAATGGGTTTCACATAGGCAATCCCCCCAAAGGTGGTGGCAGTGAATCTCCTCGGTGATGCCATCCGGGCCGCGCAACGAGGATGGCATATCTTCCCGGTGCAACCCGGAGGGAAGACTCCACACCTAATCCAACCCGATAAGCCTTATCAAATCCGATGGAGTCAGGAAGCTACCACTGATGTGGCGAAGATTCTTTCTTATTGGCAGTGGTCGCCACAGGCGAACATTGGCATCGCGTGTGCGCCATCACGTCTGTTCGTGGTGGACTGCGACCTGCCCAAAACGGAATACCAGCTCAAAGGAACCCTATTCGCCGGTCTACATGAAACGTGGGGACCTCTTGTTGACGGCACCGATGTTTACCGCGCGCTATGCGAGCGACTCGGTATCGGATGGGATACGGCTAACGACACCTACCGTGTCTGCACAGGGTCGATGGGATGCCACTATTATTACCGTTGGCCGGACGGAATCAAGGCTAGTCAAGCTTCGATAATCAAGGGGCTTGTCGACGTCCGCGGAAACGGGGGCGAGCGAGGGGGCTACGTCCTGGGCGCCCAGTCTCTCACCGATAAGGGTCCGTATATCGCAGAGAACGACTTGCCGGTAGCGGACTGTCCTCCCGCTTTGGTCCAGTACCTCACCGACGGAGCGCGAGACATCACGCCGGCATCCCTCAGCGACTTCGTACAGCCTTCCGGCACGGGCACTATCACAGGGCTTGAAGCGTCGGTCCTGAATGCTCCTGAGGGCAACCGAAATAACGTCCTGCTGTGGGCGGCACGCGCCGCGGCCAACGACTCAATGCCCATGCAAGAGGTGATCGATGTGCTAGGCGAGGCGTACCGCATGAACGGTGGTGATGGTGGCTACCGCCAGGCAGAACAGACGATTCGTTCCGCGTACCGCCTACAGTCCGCTAAGGTGAGCAGATGAGCGCTGGAGAGACACGCGTCGTAATTGAGCGTTGCGAACTAGATATCCTTGTTGCTGTGGCGCGGCTCTACCTCAACGCCTTCGGTGATGATGAACCTATGAGCTATACGGATGCATGGGGGTATCAGGACGTGGCGGAGATTGTCAAAAAGTACAGCCAACCTGACAGCAACCCGGTAAGGTGAGCAGATGAGTGCCGGCGACTGTCAAGTTTATTGCAGTGATTGCGGTTGCGGGTGTTCGTGTATCACGTACTGCATGGAGTGCGGCTGTCGATGCAAGGAGCGAAGATCAGCGGTGAGTAGCGAAGAGATCCACATCGTGGATCATGACAATGGGAATCCCGATGCACCGGAGTGTGTTGAGGACTGCCCCACCTGCAATGAGATCCGCGATCTCAGGGAGAACGGCCCATCCCTTACCAAAGAACAAAGGGGTAGGCTCAACTCACTTCTCACTCACACAAAAGGGCGGGGCATGCCTGAGGAGCTGGCTCGGGAGTTTGGATACCTGCTGATTGGCGAGAATGAACTCCACATGGTGGAGCGCTTCGCCGATCTGTCAGAGGTTGTCGAGTGGATCTCGACTTGGCTCGGATACGATCTATCGGCAGAAACCATCGAAGAAGTCCGCCACGTGACAGACGCCGGCGGCGCCTCGAACATTCGGATCACGTCTGGTCTTGCGGTGTGGGAGGTTATCGTCGTCAAGCCCAAGCAGGTGCAGTAGTAAGACCAGCAAGACAAACGCCCCCGGCATTGCGTCGGGGGCGTTTTGCTGTGCGCTTACTTCACTGTGGTGATCGATTGTAGGTTCCTGTACGGCACGAACGCTACGAACGCGATTGGCTCTTGCTGATGCTTGGCCCTTTTGAACATCACGCCAGGCTCATTGAAGTCCAGAACCTTTGCCTCGATCACTTGCTCTGATCCGTCCGTGAACTTCACCAAGTACTTTTCCATGCCTGACAGTGTATCAGTCTGAGCTAGCGGAGGAGTCAAGCTCTTGAGCATTTGGCCAAGCATTGATGGTGTCCGCGCCGGACAAAGGCTATCGAGACGTTAGACAGGAAGTCATGATCACATTCACTTTGAGCATTCCACATCGACTCAAACTAAGGGTGCCGACAGCGCCGGGGGTTATGGATGATCCCGCGCTGCTCAAGGCAACGATACTCAAATCAAAGATCGACTTTCTGAACATGGTTGCACAGAACATAACAATAGAAGCGGAGGACAACGGTGACTGGGTGGACATGGCTGTGGATAGCGTGGATCGGGATGTTTCTCGCGATCGAAATACCAGGACTTTTGAACAAGAGACCGGGTGACACTCTCAGCGAGCACGTGTGGTCATGGTTCGCTATCGACAAGGCCAAGACAAAGAAGAGTCAAGTAGCGGGGCAGGCGCGACGCTTTGTGCTGCTTGCCTTCATGGCGTGGCTCACTGCGCACTTCCTGAGCGGGGGACGGTTCTAGTGAAGCGATGGCTCGTAATCACCTTGGTTATCGAAGTGCTGATAGCAAGCGTATTGATCGGCCTCTATGTAGGATCGCGATTCTGATGAAGTGTCGTTGCGGCAAGTCGCTCGGTGATTTCCATGAAGCATTCCTTCGAGGGTTGTGTACCGAATGCTATGTCAGCACTTCCCTCCCGCTGAATGTATCCAAGTCCAGCATCACGCTCCCGGTCACCGCCGAGCAACTGATAGATGCCGGACATCCCGCGCCGCCCGGCTACGTGCCGCCTCCCGCGATTGTGTTTACGCGGTGGCAGTCAGCGCTTCTGTGGTGGCACTCCTTGGTGTACGACACCCGGCGCCGGCTTGGATTCTGGATCGCGGGAGAGACCCCAGAGGACGACTGATGAAGCGAATCATTCTCGCCGACACACCAGAGATGGGCGACCTATACCGCAAGCACCGGACATGGTGGTCGCGAGACCTGCCGTCCGAGGCGGACTGGAAAGCCGCCGGCGTGTTCGGCCCCAACCAAGCAGACATGGCGCTCAACGGCACACAGGGCACCGACTCCTGCCTATATCGGGTGACCGTGCCCTTCGCCCACTCCAACCGCCTGCAAGCGGTGGTCGACACCGCTATCAAGGAAGGTCTCCCGGTGGTCTTCGATACCTGCGAGCGGTGGGCAGCAAGAACATGGCCGGCTGCGTGATCGAGCCAACAACGGCGGAGGTGTTCGCAAAGATCATGGCTGGCTACTCACCGAAAGGCCCATCGACTCCGGGCATTCCACCTACGGGGCCGGCGGGGGCAAGCCGCCCATTGTGCGCCGATGAGCTTAAAGAACACTACCGACTGAACGCGCACAGAACCACGATGATCCTGCCTCAGGATGCGACGTTCACTCCCATCGGGGATGGGGCGTACACCTTCGACGTCGACATGATCGAGCACGGGGGGCCGTGCAAGCCATGGCGCCGGCCGCTTCGCCGAGACGCGTCGACAGGGCTCCGCTTCCGCTACCGCAAGTGCGGACACGTCTGGGTGTGGGACCGCGGTGAGTGGCGGCGCGTTCTCTCAGCTACCGCGGTGGGGCGGCTTGAGCGTGAGCTTGGGCTTGCCCGTACCCCTGAACTTCCGGTGGGCAAAGACCGTGCCCTCAGCACAGAGGAATGGCTAAAGGGGTTCGAAGGATGGGACTGAGGTACGTACGCAAGGCTGACGGAGTTGTAATGGAAGCGATGACTCACCTTATCCGTACGTGGTCATCGTCAAGCCTATGGGTGACCTGTGAAATAGCGGCGCGCTCATATTTGATAGATGGCAAGGCCGTGCCGGCAGAGGAGTTCGAGGCAGCGTTGCGTAAGGACGGAGCGATAAAGAAATGAAGGATCCCAGCGACGATCATTACGGCATTGATGCCGACCGCTCCTGCCGGTCGGCATGTATCTACGATCACGAAGACTGGCCGTGCAAGACCGTACGCAAGTGGCGGAGGAGTAAGGGTTTCCAGATCGTTGAGCTTCGCAAGATATGCGACGCCTTGATCGTCAGCAATGCCGCTCTCAACGAACGGCTTACCAAGCTTGAGGGAATACTGTGAGCACGCCTATCGAAGAGATCGACACAATGCGCTACCTGGGCGCAATCATCACCCAGGGTGCGAACCACTGGACTGCGTACAACTACGCGGTCGAACAGGCCACCAACGCGGGCGACCAAATACCTGCCGCACAAACGGCGCTGCTGGCGTTTGACTCAGGCATCCGTACCGCGGAAGCCGCGCTACATACCGCACTCGTGGCGGTACCCATGGACCTCCCGACAGTGTTCGCCGCGGCGCAGTCGCTTGATGTGGTGTTCGCCGAAGTGCGGCCGTTCTTCGAGGCGTTCACCGGACTGTCTCTCTACGCCCAGGAACAGAGCACAGAGGCAGCTAACAGGGCGACTGCGATAGCGGACCTGCTGCCTGAGATCCGTCAAGCAATCCGCAACGCTTACGCGGCGCTTCCGCCTGAGGAATAGACGATGCCGCTGCCGGCAAACGTTCAGCACGCGCGTGCTCGTAAGCCTCGCCACTACTGCCCGCGGTGCGGAATGGTGGCGGGTCAGTACGACGGGGCTGCTATCCCCTGTACGTACGACGTTGTTCCGCCGCACCCGATGTTTCAGTTCAGCGGCTTTAACAATCCGGGGATGCCGGACGATCAATGTCCCGGCGGCCTCTTTGATCCAGTGAGAGACAGGGCGCCTTAATGTCCTTCAAGGTAGAGATCGTGATTCATCACATAGATGAGATTGACATCACCACTGTGAATGATCAGGGCAGAGAGATCCTGCCTGCCCAACCGCGGGAGATCGCGCGCCTGACCGTGCACGGACCACGAGCCTTTGTCAAGGATGTAATCAGCGGCGCAAGTATGGCCATGGACGAGATAGAGGCGTTCTGATGCAGCCTGGGACCATGACCACGGAACGCAAGCCTGACTCGATATGCACGGGGTGCGGGGAACGGGTCTTTTGGGCAGTGGCCGGATACTGGGTTCACCTTACCGTCCCGATCATTGCCCATGACCCCGAACTTAACGAGGAGTAATTAGTTGCAAGACATCTGCCTGTACTGCCATGAACCAATAAAGCTCGGCAAGTACTTTCCCGATAGCAGTACCGACAGCTGGTTTCATAGCAAGACAAAGCAATTCACCTGTGACGCTGTTCCCATATGGTATCGCGGGAGGGGTTGGCCTATCGCTCACCCCTATGAGGTGAGGAGACTAAAGCAGAATGCATACCTCCGTATGCCTTAGCAGTAAGAACGGTGTCGAGAACTGGTCCTGCCCTCAGTGCGGGCGAACCTTGGTTATCCAATGGCCATTGGATGGCAAGCGATTCGAAGCAGCTGTCATGGTGCCCGGAGATTCCACTATCACACACCGGAGGGACTAGATATGGAAAGCCTTACCGAGGAACACGCAAGGCGCGCTGAACTGCTCACCAGAATGCAGACCGACGCTCAGAACGTCCGGGGGGTCGCGCTGATGGCCGCGGCATCGTACTGCGGTGGCATCGCAGTCGCGCGCGGCGTGGGCGCCGCAGATGTCATCGAGCTTGCGCGTGAGTGGGAAGGCTACATCCGCAATGGCTGAGCTATGGGAGCACGCCGGCGCGGCGTACGCGTGGATCCGACGCAGCGATCGTGCGCGCCGCGGAGATCAGGCGAGGCCCCACGCGGAACGTCTGGAGTCGATGAGGGCCGATCGACACCTGCGGTTGCTCAAGGTCTCCGAGGAGCTTGGGGAAGCCACCCAGGCTGCTATCGGGGTGGAAGGGCAGAACCCGAGAAAAGGCGTGACGCACTCCAACTCGGATGTCGCGACGGAACTGTGCGACGTCATCCTGTCAACAATGGTTGCGATGCACGACTACACGCATGACCCTGAGGCGTTCATGGATGAGTACTTCGAGGCGCGGTCGGATCGGATCAAGGAATGGTCTGGCGAATAAAGTGCTGGCTTTACGCTGAGGGCTTTCGCTACTACTGCCATCGATGCGACAGGGTCTATTGGTTCGGACAGAAATGCGCACACAAGCCTAGATGGTGGCGCGGATGATATCCGAATGGCTAGCAGTCTATTGGCCGTTCATTAGTTTCTTGGCTTTGTGGGGTGCCGTAATCGGATGGGTTGCGGCACCCCCGCCACGAAAGAGAGGTAAGCATGTCGCTGAGCGGCATTGAGTGGGGATACTGCGGAGCTTGCGGCAAAGAGGTCCCTACCGTCATGGCGAAAGGCGAGCGCCTGCTTGAGGACCACTTCGAGGCGGGCGGCTTCAACGTCCAGAATAGTGAACACGACGCGGTGCGCGTCAGTCACGGTCCGAAGTGCGAAGGGTCGTGGAAATGGCCTTCACTCCCGCCCGAGAATGGTGATGACGAAACTCACCGGTTTCAGGACATCAAAGCCCCTGTTACCTCCGACGATGACGGGCTCATCATTCAGAGGAATGACAATAGCATCACCGACGCTGCTGTCCGGAGCGTACAGCGGGACATCCTCTCGACATACTTCCCGGAGGAGACTGAGCGAAGTCGACGCTGGCGCCGAGCACTCGGCGACGACCCGCATCAGCGGATAGGGAGCATCCGCGGCATCAACGTCCGGACAGACTCCGCGCTTCCCCCGGGATCCGTCACCGTGGACGGAGTCGACGTCTCGCAGCACATCACTGGGATTACTGTCTCGAATGACATGTATGACGACTTGATGCAGGCATCCCTAAGTCGAGGGTCCTGGGGGCGATTTCTAGAGGCTATGCGTGGGCTTGGCGCAGCGTCCGCGCAAGCCAACTTCACGCTCTCCGATGCTGCGGTCGAAGTGCCGCCAAGCAGGGAGAGTGCTGTCAACGACCTGCGCGAAATGTTCGAGAGTTTGGGCAATGCGCCGGCGCCCATACCAGGGGGCGAACGGGTGCGGGGGCTGCGGGCGGATCGCGTGGCCGTTTATGACATGCCGCGCTGGTTCTATTCCTCTACCCGTAATGAAGCGCTTGAGCGAGAGCGGTCAGAGGTGGCAGCGCTCGATGAGCGAAGCGACCCGGACGTCACCTGGGAAGCCACGCCGGCGGAAGGCGGGCGGGAGCTTATCCGTTTGGGATTCGACCCAGATGCGCCGTTCACGTTGGGGTGCCAGCCTCAGTCTCCGGACCGGCCGGAAATGGATTTCTGTGGGGGCGCTTTCCGTAACCGTTACACGCTCGCGCAAGGCGACGCGCTCGAAGACGTCACGGACTGGATGAGTCGCTATCACCCGATCTTCGCACCTGGGGGAATCCTCACTGAGATAGCAGTGCAACGCGCTGGAATGAGTCAAGCAACCCTAACGCGTATCCAGAGAGGAGAGACCGGCAATGAAGATCATTGACAGGCACATCATGGCGCATGCGGTTGCATCTGGATTTGCGCCGACCCTCATCAGGATAGACCTGCGCTACAACGCATCTGACCCGTACGTAGTGGAGATGATAGCTACCGAAGGGGAAGCTGAGAGCGTCTGGGAACTCTCCCGGGACTCTCTTGTTCAGGGGATCGCTCTTGGGCACGCGGGGCAGGGTGACGTTGTGGTGTCCACCAACATGGACTGCACCCGCCTGCAACTCACGTCCGATGAGCCAAGCGAGGGGCGGACTGTGGCAACGGTGGTATTGCCCACTCAATGGGTAAAGGAGTTCCTTCACGACACATGCAAGATGGTTCAACTGGGCGGTGAGTCACGCATTATGCAGCCTGTCATCGATCAAGCGATTGAGGAGATCTTGAGTGGCGCATAACAAGACTCGCGATCTCCTTTACGCGCGAGGCAAGAGGTTGACCGTACCGGTAAGGGTCGCCCAGGGTATTGTTATCGGCCTCAAGATGGACGGCATGACCAATGAGCAAATAGCTCTTGAGGCCGCTATCAGCATGGGCACAGTCTCCGACATTGCGCGAGGATACCGTCTCGCCGCCTCTCAGTCTCCTATGAGAGTGCACGTGAATACGGTGCACCGACTCAGCAAGGTACGGCCACCCAAAGTGCCTGAACGGCCCCGCGGTGGCGCCCTGCCGGCCGTGGGTTCGCTTCGACGGATCGATGCCCTTTGCCTTCAAGGCTATCCCCTCAAGTGGATATTTCATCGGATCACGGGTCACACCGGAGGGTATGACACCTTCATGCATAGGCGGCGCACTGAATACAAAGCGACGCGCGAGGCCACCTTGAGGACATATCAAGAACTGTCCGTCAAGAGCCCCGACGACTTCGGTATTCCCGCGGCATCGCAGTCAAGGGCTATCACCTATGCGCGGAAGCGAGGCGCCGCCGCCGGCCATTGCTGGGATGACGCTACCTGGAACGATGCCGATGCCATCCCAGAATGGACAGGTCGCTGTGGTACGACCGACGGATATCAGATCCACAGGCGAGAGCAGGATCTATTTTGGAAATGGACCACCCGGGATCGCACGAAAGGCACCTGGGTAGTAGGGTGCGAGCCATGCAGGAAGGCCCATAGTGAAGCGAAGCACTCTTGATGGCGAGAGTGGGTATGTATTGATGAGCGTCGCTAAGCCGATCTTGTTCTCATTTGATGAGGACGAGCTACGCCTAGCGGCGCTTACTCATGCGCCCCCTCACGAACGGTCGATGTGGAACAGAACTGGCAAGCTGCTCATAAGGGAAGGATGGAAATGGAAATGGACCGGCATTGAGGTCCTAAGCGTATCTGTGATAGGCGAGTAGCTACATGGAGTTTGTTAGGGCCGATCCCGCCGGCGACGACGAACCGGTGGGAAGTATTGTTACTGAACTGATTGAGGAAGAAAAGCTAACCCGCCTCACTGAGGTGGAGCAGCTTAAAGCCCTAGCGCGCGACAAGGCCAACAAGGCCATTGACAAGATGAATGAAGATACGCGCTCCGTCGTGGCTCAGCGCGCTTCCTCATTCGTCATGAAAAGAACCCACTGGCTGTGGACCGACCGAATCCCCATGGGGGAGGTCACCCTCATAGCCGGCCGCGGTGGTACAGGCAAGAGCACAATGCTCTCAAGGCTAACCGGAGACATCACCACAGGGACGCTCCCAGGGGAGTTCAGGGGGCGCCCTCGTGCCGTCCTGTACGTCGTCAACGAGGACTCGATCGAGAGAACCGTCAACCCCCGCATGGTGGCCGCTGGCGCGGACCTGGAACTCATCTTCTATCTGGCGGTCCCGGACGGGGCGCTTGTGCTCCCTCGCGACTGCCAGAGGATCCAGGAACGGGCGCTTGAGGTAAACGCTGCCTGCATCATGCTCGATCCTCTGAGCGCGAACCTGGGCGCTAAGAAGAATGATCAGGATCAGATGCGGACCGACATGCAAGCCATCAGGCGTATGTGTGAAGCCGTGAACATATCCGCTATCGGCCTCGCTCACACCAAGAAAGCGATGACCAACAACCTCATGGATGCCATCTTGGGATCTACGGAGTTGGGTAACGTCTGTAGATCGGCCATGGGCGTTATGGCTGACGAATCGCAACCAGGGACCTATATCCTTTCTCAGGAAAAGTCGAACCTAGGGCGATTGGATATCGCGTCGTATCGCTACGAAATAAAGGGATTCAACATCCCCTTCGAAGGTGAGGTTATCTCTACATCCAAGATTCAGATCATTGAGGAGTCCGACGTCAAGGTCTCCGACATGCTGGCAGACAACATGGATACCGGGAACTCCGGGAAGCTTGGAGATGCTCAGGAAGCGCTGAGAGAATACCTTGAGCAGAGTGGCGAGTCGATGAAGACCGAAGTCGTCAAGTGGATGCAGAAAGAGAACTACCCGCCCAGGACGGTTGAGCGTGCCGCGGCGAAGCTCAAGGTCGTCTCGAAGACCACAGGATTCGGAAAGGATAGGAAGACGACTTGGTCCCTGCCAGAGCCTCTACCGCCTATTGGACCGCCGGCGATTACCGCGTAATCACTTTCGAGGCTCCTCGAAGGTGATCATGGTCATCGTATGCGTCGACCTGACGATAAGAAAGATCACCTTGCCAGTCAGAGTGACGATAAGTGTTCGCTCAGGGTAAGGACGCTTACCGTGTGTCGATATGGCTTTCTCCATGCTCGCCAAGCATCCGCCCAGGTCAACGCCATTCTCGCCATGCTCGCCAAAAAGAGGGCTTTCATAGCCCGCCAAAGGTAGAACGCTTGGCGAGCTGGCGAGCATGGCGAGCATGGCGAGCATGAGGAGAGAGAGAAGAAGATCTATATATATATAACTGTCTGTCACCTTCCTCGCCATGCTCGCCAATGCCCGCCAAGCTCCCTGTCTGGCGACCATGCGGCGAGCATGCCTGGGCGTACACACAGAGTGACAGGCACTTGGATCACGAAGGAAACCTAAAGGTGATTCCGAATTGAAATCATCAACCCCCAAGCTAGGTCAATGCGCTCGCTGCAAAGCCTATGTATTCACTGCATGGGTCAATGGCCTAATAACCACAGTCGACAGTACCCCCCTGGGCGTAGAAGCCTACAGGGATGCAGTGATACAGAAGCGATTCACATTTGACTTCAAGGTTGACTCTCAAGGCAAGCCGGTTTCTCTGATCCAACGAGGACAGTTCAGTTCGTGGGGCAAGCACCCTGTATTGGCTCAGCATCCGTGCGAGTTGGTGACTGTGAATGTGATCGAAGTTGAGGCCCCAAAAGTACCGGACCCTGCGAGCTTTTCATCAGTAAAGAAGGCTTTTGTTCCAGACTATTCGAGGGCGAGACAGGTACCAGTTGCGGATCGTGTGATCCATGCCCCTATTGACAGATGGCGTCCTGCTCTCTGTTGTGTCTGTCGCACCTTCTTTACCGATGAGGAGAAGGATCAGGGCTTGTGGGCCGGCTACTACGTCAGCAGCTCGCAATGGTGGGCAGTGCACTCCGAAGAGTGTCCAAGACCTCCCGCAGTGCGGGGAGGTATCAAGGTGGGTCGCAAATTCCGATTGGATGGTATGGCATGAGTTCAGGGATCTACTCGTTCGAAGACGTGCACGGCAATGTGTTTACTGTTGAGCGCACGCAGTCCGGTGACGGATTCTGCGTTGAATCTTTCAGTACCAACACCGGTCAGGGAGTGATCGTGACAATGCCTGAGGACGAGATATTCAGCATGCTTAATACTTTGATAGAGGCCGTTGGATGATCGAAGCTATCTATAGGCTCCTAGGTTGGGACATCAAGCGTGAAATGGTACGAGCAAGAAAGGCAGAATCGCAGGATCGCGTTAACCGTCGCCGAGCGTCGAAACGGCAATGAACTCCACGAGCGGGCAATCAAGCTACGCGAAGAGTTCGAGGATATGAGCATCACGCAATCAGTGCACTTGGCTGCAATTCAAATGGGTCTTGTTGATGTGGAGATGGATGATGGTTCACAGGATGATGAAGTTCATGACTGAGCAACTGCATTACGAGAGGCATCCTGCCGTAAGACTTGCTAGGTGTCCGTTTCACGACACGGCGCACTTCCTTGCTACTGCGACCCTGTTTATCCCCCAGGCGGAGCGCGAGGAAGAGAAGGCGCTTAGGGAGATGACCGGTGAATACACCCTATCTATGCGTTCTGCTGTACGAGACATTTTGTCTAACGCCACAACAGATAGTGGACAGAGCAATGATCTGTAAGCCGTGCGCCGAGGCCGCGGATCGTTGGATGGCTCACACAGACGAGACGTGCGCCGGCGGATGCGACTGCCAGCATCGAACCAGAAAGGGCTCCATTGACACTGCCAGTGGTAACGATGCATCGACTGCAAACGCAGTTGGAACAAGGCTGGGAGGAGACAATCACGTGGACCGATCCTGAGGGAACGGTTCATCACGAGAAGATCTTCCAGGCTTCTATCTTGAGTCAGTTGCAGGCAGAGATTGTTGAGCCTCGCGCCATGACGTCCTCTGAAAACAAGAACGCGAACAAAGCTGGTTCCAGGGCGCCCGGCAATGCCGATGCACTGCATCTGCGCGAGGAGTGCGTTGCGGCGCTTAAAGAGGCACGCAGAGTCTTGCAGAACGCAACAGGGCTAGGCACACCCTCCCTGGGCGTACAGATCGGTTATCTTGAGAAGCATGGCTCTAGGCGAGCAGATAATGACGAAGACATCGCCCAACTGATAAAAGGTATCCTGAGCGATCTATCGTCCAAGGTTCGATCCGCTCGTATCATCCTTGGTTACGACATGCCTAAGGTTGCATTGCCCGATACTCCGTGTGATCAATGCGGAGGCATTTTGGTCGTAGCGCAGGACGCATCGTCGGACGTGACATGCGTTGGCGTTGAGGGAATGGCTTCATGCGGAAAGAGGTATAGGCGAAGGGAATGGGTATCTCTGCTAGAGAAGATCACTAGCAGGATCAGCACCGAGGCCGCGTGCGCCTACACAGGGCGTTCGGTCCCCACCCTGTACAGGTGGGCCGCTGAGGGGCGCGTACACAGGCAGGTGGACCCCCGGACAGGTCGCTCGACCTGGGACGCCAGCAAGCTACCTCAGGCCGTACCAGGGCACCCTCCCCCGCCGGCGCCGGCGCTACCTACTGCGCGCACGCCCGCGGATACCGCAGCAGAGGGGTAGCTGTCAAGGTGAACCCTTGACTTCCAATAGAGGGTCGCTGAGAATAGGGCTACCACACGCATGCCCATACAGGGGCTCACCTCTTACAGGTGGGCCCCTTCTCTATGCCCAGGCGCCTTACTTGATGGGGCCACCCGTCAGGGTAGGGATAGGGATACCTCGGATAGGGATACCCCACCTTGGGGCAGTGGGCAATGCATCAGGGATCAGCCATCAGGGATACGGGATGGGGCACGCTGATACTCGCTACTACACACTACACAGGTAGGTATCCCATGGCATTGACTGATGATATGGACTATCGGCGTGGTCGTGGTGGTAGGCCACTCAATCGAGCTAAAGCTTTGCTCAAGACTGAGGGCTCCAACGTATGCTGGATATGTGGCGCACCCATAGACCTAGTGCTATCGGCACGTGATCCTAACCATGCAATGGCATGGACACTGGACCATGCAATACCACTGAGCATCCGACCTGATCTATCCCTTGAACCTAGTAACCATCGCGAAGCGCATCGGAAGTGTAATAGCTCCAAAGGCAATCGCGTGAGGAAGATCGCTCGTAATGCCTCGCGCGCATGGTGAGTGATCTTTGCTATAGGCAATGATCCAACATTAGGGAATGCAAAGAGATCATTCACTATAGGCAACTGATCAGGTCTAGGGGAGACAACTACCGATTGGGTAATACGGCACCATATCGGACATAGGGGGGTGGGGGGTGCGAGTATCAAGATCTTTAGGTTGACCCCGCGCCCATCGGAACCTTTTTTCTCCCTATTGACCTGCGGGTTTCCAGGCGATCATGAAGCTCTATTGGATCACCAATCACTTAATGCGGCCCATTAGTTTGCTCGACTGCAAACTCAATCCGTAATCCGCTTTACTGCAAACACTTTTGAGGAGCAAGCAAATGGCAGAGATGTGGTTGCCAGGCGCGACTAGGTACAACATCGGAAATACCGGGACGATGAATGGCGGGCCGGCGCGAGTGACGCACCACGCCACATCCAATACAACGGATTGGACGTTTAAGAACGAGTCTGCTTACTTCAACGGCGGTGGCCGCGGTGTCGCACCGCACCTTGTTGCCGATCCTTTCACGGGGCAGATCGCACAGTACTTCCCTGCCAACTCGCGGGCTCTTGCATTGCAGAACGCGAACGATGTGCGTACCAATAGGACCGGCAAATACAACATTCAGATTGAATGGGTATTCACCAAGGGTGAAGTAGTCAACGGAAAGAAGTACACCAACCTCGCCGATACTCCGATGAAGGCTTGGCCTACCATTCGCGCATGGCTTAAGTCTCTGGGTATCGCTGAGACTTTCCCGGGCGGCGCCCCTCAGTCCTGGGCACGCGACACGGTGTCCCTGGATATGTGGCTCAAGCAGGGTGGGCACTATACGCACGCGCAGGTTCCCGGTAATTCCCATGTCGATCCGGGTCCGCTGGGCAACCTCTTTGGCGGATCCACGCCGAAACCTCCGGTGACCGTTCCTACGTACGAGCCATTTCCGGGGGCTGGTTGGTTCTCGATGGGCCGGCGTTCTCCAATCGTTGCGGCTATGCATGATCGGCTTGTCGCAGAGGGTTGTGGCAAGTACAAGTCATCGCTTGATAAGGACGTCATTGGTTCCGGCGACAAGGCTTCTTATGAAGCGTGGCAGCGCAAGTGCGGATATACGGGCGCCGCGGCCCAGTGGCCTCCCGGTAAAACTACCTGGGATCGACTTAAGGTCCCGAACGTTTAGGAATTCGCATGGCAACCACAGGCAAAATAACCAAAGCTCAGAGAGAGAAAAAAGAACGAGACGATTTGGTCACTGTAGGCATCCGCGCCCAGGTGGCTCAGACGTTTCCAGGCAAGTGGGCATCCGCAGTTGGCTACGGTCCCGCCTGTTGCTGTGGATTGAGAACCAAGTGGAGAGCGGCCGGGGGAGGAATTCCCTCTGGTATCTGCCATCGCCATCCCTGGGCGCATATGTTTGTTAGGGCTGATCCAGTTGCCTGATATTCCTGACGTGCTTATAGGCGTTCTCAAAGAGAACGATTATCTTGAATCATTGAAAGCCATTCGCAACCGTCTTGCCGAAGAGTTGTCTGCTGGCGGGTGCGATCACTGCGGACGCGAGGGGCCGCGCGACTCCAAAGACGTGGCGGCGATCACGCTTCGACTCGTTGACGTCCTCGGGAAGATCGAGGCGTACGAGAACCCTCAGGGTGGCGCACGCGCCCCGGAGGGTGGCGAGCCTAAGCCGGACAACGTCTTCGACTTGAACCGCG
This sequence comes from Streptomyces sp. SID3212, assembly GCF_009865405.1. Taxonomy (GTDB): domain Bacteria; phylum Actinomycetota; class Actinomycetes; order Streptomycetales; family Streptomycetaceae; genus Streptomyces. Next base: position 42,751 of record NZ_WWJY01001238.1, read on the forward strand.
CCCAGGCGCGTGTAGCGGAGCAACAGGGCCGGCGTACGGGGCACGGCACGCAGACCACGTCCGCCCCTCAGTCCGTTGCGAAACGACAGGACGGGTACGGCAGGCGCCCCGGTGCCGGCCGCAAACCGAAAGAGGGTTGATGAGTGGCAACCCTCGAAATGGTGCGACCGCGGATCCTTTGCCGACCCGCTAGCTATATAGACGTCGGCATCGGCAGGGATGCTGTCCAGCTTGCGGAGTTCGCCGGTCTTAAGCTATTCGACTGGGAAGCGTACATCCTTGAACAATCTCTTGGAATCAGGGATGACAATAAGTGGGCAGCATTCGAAATTGGCCTTATAGTTTCTAGGCAGAATGGGAAAGGCAGTATCCTTGAGGCCCGCGAACTTGCGGGCCTTTTTCTTTTGGGTGAACGGCTAATCATTCACAGCGCTCACCAGTTTGATACATCTATTGAAGCCTTCATGCGCGTCAGTCAGTTGATTAAAGACACGCCTGATCTCAACGACCAAGTGGCCCGCATGCCCAACTCGCACGGCTCCGAAGGTGTCGAGTTGAAGAATGGGCAGCGTCTCAAGTTCCGTACGCGAACTAAGGGGGGTGGCCGCGGGTTCACTGCCGACTGTTTGATCCTTGATGAGGGAATGTATCTGGGATCAGCAATGGTGTCCGCTTTGATGCCCACGCTGTCCGCGCGACCCAATTCGCAAATCTGGGTTACAGCATCCGCTGGCGACAAAGAGTCAACGCAGCTCGGCTTGATGCGCCGGCGTGCCATCAAGGGCGATGACCCATCCCTGTTCTTTGCCGAGTATTCCATTGAGGGCTGCACCGACTTTTGCGATCCAGACGTTCGAGACTTCAAGTGTCCTGAACATCTGGCAGTAAATAGTCCGGAAGCTTGGCGGCTTGCCAACCCGAGTATGGGTATCACCATTACCGAGGAAGCGATTGCGCGCGAGTATCGCGCAATGGACTTGGCGTCCTTCAAGCAGGAGCGACTTGGAATTGGTGACTATCCAACAGGGAATGACGCATGGAATCTGATAAGCAAGAACGCATGGTTTGCTCGCACGACAACCACTATGGCGCCACGAACAGGAGTGGTATTCGTGGTGGACGTAAACCCTGAGCGCTCCTATGCATGCATCATGGCAGTTGGCGGCGATGATGATGGGCAGATAGTTGGAGAGATAACCAGTGATAGGTCTGGTGAGCTAGATTATCGCCCTGGAACCAATTGGGTGATGCCGCGTTTGTTGGAGCTGCATAGGAGGCATCGCCCGAATGGGATAGTTATGGACTTGGCGGGTAACGCCGCGGAGTTCAAACCGAAGCTTGAGAACGCCAAGATCAAGGTCATTGCGCCCACCACTCGGGAGTATGCACAAGCTTGCGGGAAAATGTATACATCCATTGTTCCCGGAAGGAACAACAAGCCCAATGTTTGGCATCGCGATCAAGAGGACTTGACTAACGCCGTACGCGGTGCCGGCAAGCGGAACCTTGCAGGACTCTGGGCGCTGACTCGGCAGAATGCCGCAACGGACATTAGTCCGATTGTTTGCCTGACGCTCGGAATTTGGGGACATGAAAAACTCATTCTCGAAAAGAAATCCAGTCTCGATGTCGCTTGGGGGTGAGGCTCTGTGGCATTCCGCGAGAAAGTGGCCGCTTATGTAAAGGAGATGTTTACATTCCGGACTAAGGCGTTCACCGAGCCTCGTTTCTGGGATACCGACCTAATGAACCTCCCATTTGTTGCGGGAGGCATTTCCGATCAAGAGAAAATCGAGAACGATTTCGAGGGTTATGTATCCTCGATGTACAAGGCTAACGGCCCTGTCTTCGCTTGCATAGACGCGAGAATGAAAGTGTTCTCCGAGGGTGAGTTTATTTTTCGCGACAGGAAGAATAAAGGGAACTATTTCGGGGGTACTGGCCTAGGTGTACTTGAAACACCTTGGCCCGGTGGCACCACGGGAGAGCTATTGGCGAGAATGGAGCAGGATGCATCTCTTGCCGGTAACTCTTACTGGGCCATGTGCGATGACTCGGGGCGTATAGGTAAAGCAGCGGCCGGCAAAGGCTTGAGGCTCACGCGTCTTAGGCCTGACTGGATAACTATAGTCATTAGTAGCAGCGATGCGAGTAATAATGATCCTTTCGCTGCGGACTGCAAGGTCATTGGCTATTTGTATTCCACGCAGCTTTCTGGCATGGCGCACAGTAATGGCTTTGGTCAGGCCAACGATATTCTATTGCTGCCTGATGAAGTTTGTCATTACTCGCCAATTCCCGATCCGGTGGCAAGGTTCCGCGGAATGTCATGGCTTACCCCCGTACTGAGGGAAGTGTCGGCAGATAGCAAGTCCACTATTCATAAGGAGTCATTCCTTAAGAACGCAGCAGTCCCTAACATGGCAATTAAGTTCTCGCCGGAAACATCTAAAGATGATTTCGATGAGTTCGTTGCCAAGTTCAAGGGAAGCCATCAAGGTGCGTGGAATGCCTATAAGACGTTGTTCCTCTTGGGTGGCGCTGACGTAACCCCCCTCTCAATGGATTTCCGGCAGCTTGAGTTCTCTCAGACAGTAGGTAAGGGGGAGTCGCGTATCGCAGCGGCGGCCGGCGTTCCTCCGTCCTGGGTCGGTCTCTCAGAGGGGCTCCAAGGCTCGGGGCTTAACCAGTCCATGTATGCGGCGGCACGTCGGCGTTTCGCCGATGGAACGATTCGCCCTCTGTGGCGTATTGCCGCGGCGAGTATGCAGAATATCGTCATTACTCCCAATGATCAATCTCAGCTCTGGTACGACGATTCGCAGGTGGCGTTTCTGCGAGAAGACCAGACAGACCTTGCCGAGATTAATCGCATTCAGGCTAATGCGATTGACTCTTTCATAAAGTCTGGGTTCAAGCCGGACGCTGCCGTTCAAGCAGTTCTTACGCGCGACTTGCGCGTATTGACCGGACAGCATACCGGATTGGTGTCTGTGCAGATGCAGCCACCTGTTGACCCCAACGCGCCTAAGGCCATTGCGCCACCGCCCGCGAATCCTGGTTCCGGACCGAATGGAAACTAACCATGCCCCGTAAGGGTTTTCAGTCGAGCGTGAAAGTAAAGGATGCCGTTAAGGGGGAAGTCTCCGCGGTGTTTTCCACTTTCGACGTTATCGATAAAGACAATGAAGTAACAATGTCTGACGCCATCAAGGATGGCGAAGAGTTTGTTGTCAGCGCCTATGGTCACACATCGTGGGCTGGCGAGCTTCCCGTAGGCAAGGGAAAGATACGCACCACTAAGTCCGAAGCTATTGCCGATATGCAGTTCTTCATGGATACCACCCAGGGACGAGATACCTTTAACGCCGTTGCCGAACTTGCTAAGTCAGGCCTGGGCGAATGGTCGTACGGATTCGATGTCTTGGATGCACAGCCTGGTGTATTTGACGGTAAGGATGTTCGCGTCCTTACTGGCCTCAAAGTTTTTGAGGTATCACCCGTCTTGGTAGGCGCCGGCGTCAACACTCGAACTCTTTCCGTGAAGTCGGCTTCCGGTAAGTCCGATGCGGGGCGAGCGGCGTACAACGCTGCTATCCGTCCCCATACCACTGCAACGGACAACGGGGATTGGAACGCAACTAAGGTCAAGTCCGCAATCCCTGGCAACGCTTCTATTGCGGACCTCAGAAGCGTCTATGCCTGGCATTCTCCAGACGGAGATCCCGAGGCAAAATCGAGTTACAAGTTTGCCCACCATGATGGTGTCGATGGGGCAGCGAATATCCGAGCATGCATTACGGGTATTGCAATCCTTAACGGCGCCATCGGTGGGACTGGCATTCCGGATGCTGACAGACGTGGTGTTTATAACCATCTCGCCAGCCATCTTGAAGATGCCAAGCGCGCGGTTCCTGAACTGCGGGCAGACCTTTCCCCTAGCTCATTGAAATTTGCAGACGAATGTGCCGCTGTCTTGGCGTCGGTTTCTAGTCTGCGTGAGCGCGCAGAGGAAGTACATACCCTCCGCGCTTCTAAGGGTCGCACGATGTCCAGCGCTTCCGTAGAAATGCTGGAATGGCTTGACGGAGAACTCCGCCGGCTTAAGGCCCTTATTGACACTCCGCAGGAAGACATGGCGCGTGAATATATGCGCTTCACTCTTACAAATATGATTGGAAACCGGAATGCCTAGTGACATTGCTTTCCCCGCCCTCAAGGATGTTACGGGGAAGATGGATGAGCTGCGACAGAAGGTCGCAACTGTGTTTGCGGAAGCTGGCACGGAAATGGACTTCTCTAAGGTGAAGTCCATTTCCGGCAACACGTTCGAGAAGTCCGCTACGGTTCGTGCGTGGAACGACGAACTGAATGACCTCGGCAAGAAACACGATGACATGCAGTCGGTCCTTAAGGCCGCTCAGCGCGCGCAGGTTTCGCCGGACGCGCGCGAGGGCGAGAAGGGCAGTCAGCATGAAATGAAGACCCAGGGACGTAAGTCCTTCGGTCAGCACTTTGTCGAGTCGCAGGCCTACAAGGCGAAGAACGGACACATCGGTCCCGAGGCTACGCTTGACGTGGACCTTAAGTCGATCCTGACTAAAGATCTGATGGAGACGACCGATGGTTGGGCGCCTGAGACTACGCGCACCGGTCGGGTAGTGGATTACGTGACACGGCCGATTCAGGTTATCGACCTGATTCCGCAGAACGTTACCAATCAGTCCGCGGTCGTTTACATGGAAGAGACTACGTTCACGAATCCGGCTGCTGAGGTTGCGGAGGGTGGCGCCTATCCCGAGGCTGAGTTGAACCTCACGGAGCAGAACTCTCCGGTGCGGAAGATCTCTGTATTCCTTCCGATCACCGATGAGCAGCTTGAGGATGTCGGTCAGGTCCGCGGTTACATCGACAACCGCCTGCCGTTTATGATTCGGCAGCGGCTCGACCTTCAAATCCTTTCGGGTGACGGCATCGCCCCCAACCTTGAGGGTCTGCTCACCAAGTCTGGTGTTCAGTCGATTGCCAAGGGATTGGACGCGACGCCGGACGCCATTTACAAGGCTATGGTTGCGGTTCGCGTCACCGGGCAGGGTATGCCGAACGCCGCGGTGTTCCACCCGCTTGACTGGCAGGACATCCGGCTTCTCCGCACCGCAGACGGCATCTACATCTGGGGCAACCCGAGTGACGCCGGCGTGTCTCGCATCTGGGGTTTGCAGGTAACCGAGGCCCAGGCGCTCACTCAGAACACCGCGCTCGTTGGCGACTTCGCGAACTACTGCGAGCTTGCTGTCCGCCGCGGGATCAACACTCAGGTTTCCAACTCTCACGATGACTACTTCGTCAAGGGCAAGCAGGCGATGCGTGCGGACATGCGCGCGGCGTTCGTGGTCTACCGGCCCGCTGCTTTCTGCAAGGTAACTGGCGTCTAATTTTTCGCCTATCGATTCGAACTGTTGTGCTATATGGGGAGTAATCGTTCATTCGGTTACTCCCCTTTTTCTTTGGAGAAAGCATGCCTCTCATTGAGGGAACTACAGGCGTAAAGACGCTAGTAGCTGAATACGATTTCGCCGTTGATGGCGGGACCGTCGGATCAAAGACCCTCCGCGGTATTGCCGGTAACGGCAACTCTATTCCCGCCGGATCCACCGTTATCGGCGGTTATCTCGAAGTGCTGACTGCGTTCACTTCCGCCAGCACAAATACAGGCACAGTGGCACTGACTCTTGAGGGTGCTGGAGATCTAGTTGTCGGTACCTCGCAGCCTGTGTCCGGAGCACCCCTATCTACCACGGGCCGTAAGGATATCCTCCCCGATTCCACGGGGGATACGTCGATCCGCACTACAACCGCCCGCTCCGTTGTGGCCACGCTTGCGATTGCTGCTATTACCGCCGGCAAGCTGCGCGTTCACCTGCGCTACGTGTAAGGGGATTGCAATCAATGAAGATTGATACAGACATCCTCCGCAACGCGGAAGGCGAGTTGGTTTGGGCTGACGATAATCCGTCCGGCTATGGCGTTATCGTGTACGGCGCTGGCAAAGAGGTATCGGATAAGTGGCTTGCTGATAACGGTCTCGTATCCGAAGATGAGCCTGAGCCTGAACCCGTAAAGGAAGCCGCCAAGAAAGCACCGGTAAAGAAGGTTGCGCCCAAGCCGACAGACAAGCAGGTTTCGGGCCCGACCAATAACAAGTGAGGCTGCGTCATGACCCTGGGCGCAAACTTCATCACGGCTGTAGAGCTCAAGCGGTATATGGGACTTCAACCAGATACCTACATGGAGCACGTACAAGATGCCGTCGATTCCATTACGGGCGACATTATCCGGTGGTGTCACAGGGACTTCAATGATGCGGGCGCGGTGACTACGCGTGTGTATAAACCAATCCTGCATTCTGATGACGGACCAATGATTATCACCGACGATTTCAGCACTGTTGAAAACTTGATAGTGGAGTCGAACGGAACCACATTCAATAACTCTGACCTTGAACTACTGCCGCTTAACGGCGTCATGCAGGGGTTCACGGGGTGGCCTTATTGGCAAATCCTGGGAAACTTTAGCATTGGTCAGAAAGTGAGTGTGTCAGCGCAGTGGGGATGGGCTCAGGTGCCTAAGCCTGTTAGGCAGGCGGCCTTTCTTCTCGGCTCCGACACATTCCAATTGAAAGATCAGCGATTGGGTATAGCGGGATCGGATCAGTTCGGATCCATCGTCACTGTCAAAGACAGTAGAGCTGCTCAGTCAAAGTTGAAGCCTTTTCGCAGGGACTCAATATTGGTGGCTGGCTAATGGCATCACTTAAAGAGATTCGTCTCGCGATCGGAAAGACCGTGCTTGACGTTCTTTCCGAGATGAACGTATATGCCAATGTCCCCGATGTTGTCAATGTTCCCGCAATGGTAGTTGGTCCTCCTAGGGCCGATTACGCGAAAGCCTTTAATCGCGGATTCGATGAATGGGAATTCGAGATTTACTTGCTTGTGGGGATTCCTGAAATCACGCAGTCGCAAGACAATCTCGATATGTATGTTACCGGGTCCGGACCAAAAAGTATTCGCGAGATCATCGCTAGCAACCCCTCGCTGGGGGATGTCGTTTCCGATTCCATGGTCATGACTATGGATCAGTACGGCGGGAGTTATGCGAATTGCGGACTCCCTCACGTGGGCGCCCGTCTGACACTCAAGGTTTTGACTTAGGGATAAGCCATGGCGACACTTACTACACAGAATATTGTTAATGCTGGAACTAAGCCCACACTGACCGCAGCTGCATCTAGTGATACCGCCGAGATCGGCAGCGGTCACAATACGTTTGTGGTTTACAAGAACACAGACTCTAACGCGAAGACGGTAACCGTAACCGCTCCGGGAAATACGGAGTATGGACAGCCCTATCCGGATCCCGCTATTGCGCTCGCTCTTACAAATGGCGAGATATGGATTCCGCTTCGCAAGGAATATGACGACGGTACGGGGCGCGCGACGCTATCCGTTACCGGAACGGGTGGAGTCACGGGAGTAACCGTAGCGGTTGTGAGGATGTCATGAGCCCCCGCAAGGCGCTACCTCCTTCCCCTGAGTCCTACAGGCAGCGCGCGGAGAATCGCGCCAATCGCCGTAGGGCTGTGCCGGGAGATAAGCCGGCCCGCGGCATTAGCGAAGTGACCAAAACATACAAGGTCGTTGGACGTCGTCGTGTCGCTGGTCACGCACCTGGGGAAACGTTTCAGCTCACGATGACCCAGGGTGAAATCGACGCACTTATTGAGGCGGGTCACATCGAGGAAATCGAGCCATCCGCGCCGGAAAAGGCAAAACCCGTTTCGGGGACGGCAACAGTAAAGAAGGAGTCCGGCAATGGCTAGGCAGATTCTCCGTAATTGCTACATCGAAGTCAACTCGGTTGACTTCTCCGACCACGTCAGTTCCGTTGAGGTCAACGTATCCAAGGATGACATCGACGTAACCAATTTCGGCGGGGACGGACGTGAGCACGCGCACGGTCTCCAAGACAATAACTTTGTGATCAACTTCCAGCAGGATTTCGCCGCTGCGGAAGTCGACGCAACTCTGTTTCCTCTTTGGTTTAATGAAACTGAATTCTCCGTGGTTATCCGTCCTACAAGCTCCGCTGTTGGCACAACCAATCCGGAGTTCTCTGGCGAATGCATCATGTTGGAATACAAGCCGCTCTCTGGTTCGGTTGGGGAGCTTTCGGAGACGTCTGTCACGTTCGTGGTTCAGCGTGACAGTTTCAACCGCGCTACCTCTTAATGGCTAGAAATACAACGTCGATCAATGTGCGCGTATTGCCGGGGTCGGAGATAAAGAAAATCTCTGATCAATTGCGAGAAATCGATCGCACACTGCCGGCAAAGTTTCGTAAGGACCTTAAGGCCGCCGCTAAGCCACTCGTTGTTCAGGCCAAGGCTGCGGCTAAAGAGATCCCTATCACGAGACCTGATAGACGTCGGTTGCGGAAGAAGATTGCAACCGGCATTGCCTTGCAGGTATCTACCGGCAAACGCGCCCGCATTCGCGTAGTAACGCGCATGCCGGATTCTAAGACTGCAATTATACCTCGTGGTCTTGGCAGTCCAGCCGGTTTTCGACATCCCGTGTTCGGCGATGCTAACCAATGGGTTGTTCAGCATGCCGCTAATCCTGCAAACAACTGGTTCATGAATTCGATGCAGAACGGGCATGCCGACGCGGAAGCTCGCATCAAGGAAACCCTTAGAGAGGCTAGGCGCGATATTGTGCGCGCCGGCCGCAGGCATTAACCATTGACCGGAGTGGCGAGACAGGGGTTGCCTGTGCCCTAGCGGATGCCTCGCCACTCCACCTAATCCGCTTAGGAAAACATCATGGCACTGCTCAATAAGGACGCAATCCTCAAGGCTGACGACATGGTATTTGAGGACATCCCTGTTCCCGAATGGGGAGGGGACATTCGACTCAAAACTATGACCGGAACTCAGCGAGACGCTTTCGAAGACAAGTCGATGGATCAGCGCGGCAAGGATCCCAAGATGAATCTCACGAACTTTCGCGCTCGCCTTCTCGCTCTTTGCATCGTCAATGAGGACGGCCGGCGAGTCTTCTCCGATGGAGAGATAACGCTCCTCGGTCAGAAGAGCGCCAACGTTCTTGAGCGTCTTTTCAATAAGGCGCGTGAGATGAATGGCATGGATGACAAGGATGTCGAGGAGCTTACAAAGGGTTTCAGCGACGTCCCGAAAGAGGTCTCTACTTCCGACTAGCTCTCAGACTGGGCATGCCAGTTCGTGACGTTCTCGCTATTCATAGCTCCCGTGAACTTGCGGAATGGATGGCTTACGAGAAGGCATACGGTCCCATTGATAATGAGTGGCGTGATAATACCTTGGCTGAGATACATGAACTTTTGCAAGGAATTCTGCACATAACCGCTAGCGCCAACAGCGAGAACGGGACCAGTCAGGAGACTAAGCCTAAGACTCTCGTAAGGCCGCATCAACTATGGGATGAATACAAAAAGCAAATTGAGAGAGGGGCTATCTAGGTGAGTACCGTCACCTCTCTCGGATTCTCCATCTATAGCCGCTACAACGCATCTGGCACTAGGGATGCACGTCGGGACCTTGATCGCTTTAAGACGTCTGTACTTGGCGCAAGTAAGAAGATAGCAACCCTGGGCGCCATGGCCCCCATGGGGGTTGCTGCGATTGCGAGCCTGGTTGCAGTAGCCGGCGCAGGGGCCGCGGCGTTTTCAGCGGCCGGCGCGGCTGCTATAGCTTTTGGGCTAGCAGTTAAACCACAATTCAAGGCGATAACGGAGGCATCCGCAAAGTATACGGTTGCGCAAGAGGCAGCGGCAAAAGCAGACGTTGCCAATGCTCACGCTAAATCTCTTGCGTCAAAAGGTGGAGACGAATACAAGAAAGCCCTAGCCCAGGCGAAGACTGCCACCGATGCAGCACGCAGGGCGCAGGGTCTTTACTCGCAGGATCTCGCGGCTATGCCGCCGGCCACGCGCGCCACCGCAGATGCGCTACAGAATCTCAAGGACAAACAGAAGGCTTGGAGCGATAGTCTCGCCCCCAAGACGATGCCGCTATTCACGCAAGGATTGAACGTAGCTGCATCCCTTCTCCCTAAGTTGACCCCGCTCGTTCTAGTTGCGGCAGATGCTTTCGGTGGTTTGGCGGATCGAATATCCAAGGGGGTTTCCGGTCCTGGGTTTGAGAAATTTATCGGTGAACTTGTCGCCTCTGCAAAGATAGTCCTACCTTCTTTTATTATCGCAATAGGTAATGTCGCCCAAGGTTTGGGTAATCTCATTCGAGCGTTCCTTCCATATTCCGGGAAGTTCGCTAATGGGCTTGAAGAGATTAGTAAGAAGTTTCTCGACTGGACCACCAACCTTGGTTCGTCTGACTCGTTCCAGAAGTTTATAGATTTCGTTCAGGAGAACGGGCCAGTACTCCTCAAGATTCTTGGGGACATTGTTTCCATGTTGGGTACCAGCACGGAGGCTATTGCGCCGATGGCTGGGGCAAGTGCAATGCTGGCGTCTGCCTTTACGGGAATCCTGTCACACATTCCCACCAAAGCACTTGAGGTTTTCTATCAGGTAGCAGTAGCCGTGTGTGTTGTGATGCAGCTATACGCATTCTGGACCGCGGCTTGCGCCGGCGCTGTAACCACCCTAGGTGTTGCGCAATGGTGGCTGAACGATGCGTGCGTGGGAACACGCATCGGCCTCGCTGCTCTTTGGGTGCAGGAGAAGGCAATAGCCATTTGGGCCGCCATTACCACGGGGGCGACCTACGCATGGGCGACTGCTCAGCGCGCATTGAACTACGCGTTTATCAGCAATCCTATCGTTGGCATTATCGCAGTAATTATCCTACTCGGCATTGCGGTAGTTGTCGCATATAAGAAGTCCGACAAGTTCCGCTCAATTGTACAGGCTGCATGGCGTGGGATAAAGATCGCTGCTGGCGCCACTTGGGATTTCATGAAGATGGTTTTCGCCGGATTCATGACTGGAGTCCATGCCGTTGGCGATGCTGCTGTCTGGTTCTATAAGAGCGCCATAGTCCCCGCCTGGGAAGGGATTAAGACAGCCTCTCAGGCGGTATTTACTTACTTCCTACATCCGATATTTACCGCGTTTATGGCAACGATGCGGGCGGTTGGCGCAACTGCTACGTGGCTTTACAAGAACATCATCGCGCCAATGTGGTCGGCGATTATGTTTGTTATCAAGATCAATTGGTGGGTTATACGCGTAATCTTCGCATTGATCAATGCCGCCCTAATGGGTCTTGGCTGGTGTTTCCAGTGGCTTTACAATAATGCCGTAAAGCCGGTAATGGGCTGGATAGCAACAAAGGTCAAAGAAGCTTTCGCTGTAGTCGAGATCGCGATAGCCGTTGGCATATCAGCTCTCAAGGCTATAGGTAACTGGTTTAAGTGGCTTTGGGAAACAGTAAGTCGCCCGGTAATTAATGCCATCAAGACAGGCATCCGCATACTGGTAAATGAGTTTAAGACTCAGGTTGCCATTTGGACCAGCGCCCTCAAGGCTGCGGGTAATTGGATTAAGTGGCTTTGGAATACAGTAAGTCGCCCGGTATGGAATGCCATGAAGGCCGCTCTACGACTCGTTAGCGATGCCTTTAGTGCGGCTTACAATAAGGGGATAAAGCCGGCTTGGAATGCTATAGGTAGTCTGATTTCTAAGATCTGGAAGTCGACAATTAGTAAGTCGTTTACTTCCATGAAGTCCGGTGCTGGATCCGTGAAGGATGCATTCGTTACTGCGAAGGACGGAATTAAAGCAGCCTGGCAGAAATTGGATGCTGCCTTGAAGGCCCCTGTTAAGTTCTTTGTTGAGACAGTATATAACAATGGACTACGGTCCGCCTGGAATAAAACAGCGGGCAAGATTCCCGGCGTTCCCGACATGGAGAAGGCTAGCCTTCCCCGCGGATTCGCAAAGGGCGGATACCTTGGGACAGGCACTAAAGGCCCAATGGACAAGGTCCCGATCCTGGCGCAAGCCGGCGAGTACGTCATTCGCGCAAAGCGCGTTAGGGAGATCGGGCGTAGTGCGCTCGACTGGTTGAACTCTGGTAGCGGCGCACAGGCTTCACCCAACAAGGGTTCTGCGATGCCTGGATATGCTCTGGGTGGGATTATTGGAGATGCGGTAGGCAAGGTAACCGACATAGCCAAGGGTGGCTTTGACTGGGGCGAGGGCATTCTAAAGTCGGGTGCCGCCAAGGTGCTCAGCACTCTCTTCAAGCCTATCCGCTCTTTGACCAACAGCGTTGTTGATAAGTTCCCGCAAGCAGGAGTAATGGGAACGTTTATCAAGCAGTTCGCTAACCAGGGCTATGACAAGCTGATCTCTTACGTCAAGGGAAAGGCCGTTGACGGGGAGGGTGGTAACGGCAGGGGTGGAACTAAGGCTGCACAGGCACTCGCCTGGGCGCGAACTCAGAATGGCAAGAAATATCAATGGGGAGGAAATGGGAATCCCTCGTGGGATTGCTCAGGCTTCACTTCTGCCATTGAGTCTGTGATTCGAGGACAGAAGCCGCATCGTCGTTGGTCTACTCACGCGTTTAGTGGGAGGACAGCTCCTTCCGGATGGACTCAGGGACTCAGGTCCGCGTATCAGGTCGGCATTACGGCGGCCGGCGTAGGGCACACTGCGGGCACGCTGAGTGGCGTGAATGTGGAGTCCCGCGGTGGACGTGGCGTCATTGTCGGCAAGGGCGCCCGCGGTGCGCATGACAGCCTGTTTACTTCCGTCTATGGATACGACACATTGAAGTATGCGCGCGGCGGAATGATTCCTACTCAGCGAATGGATTCGGGAGGTACCGTTCCTCGCGGCCTATCGCTGATCAATAACACCACCGGTGCCCCCGAGCGTCTTGATCGCGTTCGCGGGGGTGGTGGCGGAGACACTTACGTCATAAACATCGGAGAGAATGGCACCTTCATCGGGGGCGCCGGCGCAAAGAAGGCATTTGAAGATCTAACCGTAGAGGCATTGCGGCGCGCCCAGGATAAGGGACGAGTAAAGAAGGGAACCGTTAATCGATGACAGCTAAGGCCACTTATGAAATCTGGATTGATTGGGATGGCGATGGTGGTCTTTTTGCTGGAAACTTTGAGGGCACGCTAGATGGATGGCAGGCGGAGGGTACTACGGTGCCAGCCCTAGAACTCTCCGCCGCTTTCTCTCACATCAGCGGTCGCTCAATGGAGATCACCTGGACTCCCTACGTGCCGGGCGCGACAGGGGACACGGGAACTGAGGTCAAGTTCGATGCGGTCGGTCGAGGATTCGATCAAGGGCGCTTCGGCGGTGCAACCTCTACTGATGTCCTCCCGCCTATAGTCACCAAGGGATATTCAAATCTGATCCCCGGCAGGCAGTACAGCTTTACGGCTTGGGTGTATGTGCCCACAGGTGGAGAGCATGTACGAATAGGCGTCGACAGCATTTCAATCTCGCCGGCAAGTTCCGTCTTGAATGGATGGCAGCAGCTCACGTGTGTCTTTGTGGCGGTTGCGAGTCAGCATACGCTTCGCATTACAGCCGCTGCGAACACCGCTGGCGGCGAGTTGACTTACATAGATGAAATCATGGTTACGGGACCGGGTGAGAATGTAACTCAGCGCGTGCTTGGTCTTCGCACACCGCTGGACATTTCATACGGAAGAGATCAGTCCCGTTCCCTGAGTTCGGTACAGCCTGGCGAGACTACGCTTGAGATTGACAATAGATCGCGCGACTACTCGCCCGATAATCCTGGATCGGTAATTGCTGGGTTCCTGAGTTCGGGTAAACAGGTTCTTATCAAGGCAACGTATCAAGAGGTCAGCCATGTAATGTTTAGTGGCTATTTGCAAGACTATGGTATTAACCCTGACAAGAACTCACGATCGGTGACTTTCTCTTGTTATGACGTCTTGTCGAAACTGAACGCAAACATCTCAACCCCCATGTATGAAATGCTGCGCACTGGTGACGGAGTACATGCCATCCTTGATGCAATTGGATGGCCTATCGATAAGCGAGATATCGACCCCGGTGCAACCATCATGTCTTACTGGTGGGCTGAGGAACAGTCTGGGCTTGAGGCGCTTAACGCGATTATGGGTTCGGAGGGACCTCCGTCAATCGCCTACGTTGACTCTGCGAATAACTTTGTATTTAGAGATCGTCACCATAGACTTCTCTATCCTGCATCCATCACCAGTCAGGCATCTATTGTCGACAAAGGTGAAGAGCCAATGTTCTCTTCGCCGATGACTTATGATATAGGTTGGAAAGATGTCGTCAATACGGTGAGCGTAGATATTGATCAGCGGCAACCGGGTGACATTGAAGCCGTATTTACCGGGACTGATATTATCGCGCTTGGTGCCGGCGAGTCCCGAACAATATCGATAAAGGGTGATAGCCCTTTCATGTCTGCCATCACACCTGAGCTTGGCGTAGATTACACAGTTCCATCGGGGTCAGTAACCGTTTCTCTGTCGCGCGATTCGGGAGAGAGTGCGGACGTAGTGATTACCGCCATTACCGCAGCGACTATTAACGGGATGATCGTAAGGGCAAGGCCCGTGACTGTGGCGCGAACAGTTAAAGTTCTGGTCCAGGATCCGGGATCAATTAGCGGCAACGGAATAAAGTCGTATGACGGAGACATGCCCTGGGCGAATGTCAACGATGCGCATGCCGTTGGGTCGCTTATTATCGGGCAGCGATCGCAGCGTTTGCCGATTGTGACTATCACGATTAAGAATGCAAACCCCATGCGAATGAATCAGATCCTAACCCGCGACATCTCGGATCGCATTCACATAGTAGAAGATGAAACGTTTACGGATCACGATTACTACATCGAAAAGGTTCAGCACTCTATCGCTGATATAGGTCACGATCACAGTGCCATCTTCTCATGCGAGCGTGCGCGAACGCAGGTATCTCCGGTATTTACCTTTGATGATTCAGCCAAGGGTTTTGATGACGGACTGTTCGGCCTGGATGGATTCGACGATCCCGCTACCGTATTCATCCTGGACCAATCCACACTAGATACAGGATTGCTAGGGACATGAGCACACTACTTACAAATAACGCGCGCGCATATGTCAATTGGGGTCGCTGGGTTGCCGACTGTCCAGTACGGTGCGGCGGTGCGCTTTCTCTCAACTCTGGACAAGCTACGTTCGCATGCCCGGAATGCAGGTCAATAAGTCAAATCGAATGGCCCAGCAACGCTAATGAGATATGGGAAGCGTTGCAGGAGCGGCCGGCGCCCAAGTTTCAGAACTGGTTTCCTAGTGGGCATGAGCTAGCACTGAGGGCGAACTGTCCGGACGGACAGACTCCCGCTCAGCTCCGTGATGAGACAGCGGAAAACCTGGGGGCGTAAGTCGTGGCATGGACAGTACCCATGACCGCAGTGCCGAGAGACGTATGGTCTGCCGCGCAATTTAACGTTCATGTGCGAGACAACTTGCTGGAAACGATGGTGGGCAAAGCCTCTGTTGCGGGGGGTTACTTTGTCACGACCGCGGCCGGCGCGATCGCTCAGCGGACCACGGGCGGCGCGGTCGTGACAGCGTCTCAGACGAGATCGAACGTGGCGTACGGGGATCTGGCCACCACGGGGCCGGCGGTCACTGTCACGACCGGCACAGAGGCTTTGGTCTGGTTCGCAGCAGAGGCATTCTCCGATGGAGCGCCCGACTCTCCCGACGTCGCGACAACCACCACGTACACAGCTACGGGAAGCGCCACCTATCAGAGTGACGGCACCAACCGCGGTGACGGCACGCGCATGTATCAAGGTCAGTTCGATACCACCAACGGTAATCAGTTTTCGATGGCCTTGTTTCCATACACGACAATGGTTGCCGACTTGACGGACGCGACTATCGTCTCGTGTGAACTCTTCCTTGATAACGATCATTTCTATTTGAACGCCGGCGGCAATGCAATCATCGGCACTCATAATCAGACCAGCCTTACCGGATCCCATATCTATTCCCAGGTGACGCCTGCCCTATCGTCTGACCACTGGGACAAGGGTGAGGCCGCTTATAAATTCATTGACGAATCTGTAGCTGAAAGGATTCGGGATGGCGTCGCCAAAGGAATAGCGCTCGGCAAGGGGCCAACTAGTTCTTTGAATTATTACGGCTACTTCAAGGGTGGCACTTCACCTAAGCTGCGAATCTCCTACAGCAAGCCGGGTGCGTTGGGTGCGTTCAGTAAGGCAAGCTTTGCCGTATCGGGTGCCACTACTATTGCGGCCTCGGATAACTGGGGAATCTACTGGTCCGGTGCCATAGCGTCCAATTCAAATCGCTGGGGTGTGGCGCGGCGGGTGACTGGATTGACTCCGGGGTCCAACACGTTCACGATGCAGTATGCGTCAGGAGGTTCGGGAGCCACCTCAACCTTCGCTCGCCGAGAAATGATCGTGATGCCGCTATGAGATCCGAATGTGAATTCATCGGATTGGATCACGAATGGGGTGATGCCGAAGAGTGCCCTAATGAGTGTGGCGACGATCGGTGCATGGTTGCATGCAAGGTCTGTTCCTATAAGGCTATCGCTTGTGAGGATTGATGGCATGGAGTACTCCGCTCACTGTAGCGGCTAACGATATCCTAACCGCGGCTCAATATAATCAGAGCGTACGAGACAACATGCTTCAAATGGGTCCGTCTAAAGCTACGGGTCCGGGCAATTGGTTTAGCGTGTCAGCGACAAATGAGATAGCTGAACGCAACATTAACTCAAGCGTAGTCAACACTTCGGAGCAGACGTCTTCAACGTCATACGTCGACTTGGCAACAGTTGGGCCATCGGTTACGGTCACATGCAAGTATGCACTGATCTTTATGAATGTGCGCATGCGTAATGTGAATGGAGATGGTAGGGCTGCTTACGTGAGCCTTGCGTGTTCCGGTGCATCAAGCTTCTCTGCCAGTGATGATTGGATGATTTCGACTGCTGGAATCAAGGACAATAACCCCGTAAGGGTTGGGGGCTCATTTGGTTTCACGGTTAGCACTGCCGGGACCAACACATTTACCATGAAGTACAAATGCCAGGCAGGCTACACGCCTGCACAGTTCGAGATGCGCGAATTGGTGGTGATCCCGTTCTAATGGCATGGACAGCACCTATGACCGCGGTGGCCACCAATGCAATAACTGCGGCGCAATGGAATGCACAGATCAGAGATAACTTTGCTGAGACCGAAGCCGCTAAGGCAGTTGGTGCGGCAGCTTACCTTGTGGCCACCGGTAGTAATGCGCTTACTAGTCGTACACTGCGGACCGGTGAGAATATGGTTTCGGAGAGTACGTCATCAACTAGCTACGCAGATCTTGGAACGCCGGGGCCGGCGGTCACCGTCACAACTGGGACTCAAGCAATTGTATTCATTGCCGGCGAGGCTCAAAACAATACAGATAACTCCGTCCATAAGTTCAGCGTTGCTGTGTCAGGCGCAACCACGACCGCGGCAAGCGATGACTGGGCGGTGATTATCGATGGAAATTACAGCGTGTCTCCAGTCCGCAGGGCATCGGCCCATAGGTTCACGCTCACCGGTGGCTCTAATACTTTCACGATGAAGTATGCAGTCGGATCCGGCATAGGCACGTTTGGCAAGAGGCAGATAGCAGTACTGCCATTCTAAGGGGTTTTGAATATGGCTTGGAATGCCCCCATGACTGCCGTATCCAATACCGCTTTTACGGCAGCTCAGTTCAACACTTACGTCCGAGACAACTTCCTAGAGACAGCTCCCGCCAAAGCCTCTGCCGCGGGACAGCTGTTCGTGGCGACTGGGGCGAACGCTATTGCGGCGCGTTCGCCGGCGGGCGCCACTGTCGCCACTTCGCAGACAACGACCAGCTCTACGTTTGCCGATCTCGCTACGGTGGGACCTTCCGTCACGGTCGTAACCGGTACCGCCGCTCTTGTGGCTGTGCAATGTCGGATGGCTAACGGTACGGCTAACTCACAGTGCTTTGCATCGTGGTCAGTGAGCGGAGCCACGACAGTTGCGGCTAGTAATGCCACCGCCATCATTTGCGAGAATGCAACAGCTGGGAATATCCATCGGTACGGAGTCCTTCACTATCAGTCCGGTCTCAATCCTGGCAGCAATACATTCACTATGCAGTATCACACAGACACGGGTACCGGAACCTTCTCTGACAGGCATATAGCCGTACTCCCACTATAGGAGAATCGTCGTGGCATGGACTGCGCCAATGACGTTCGTACCTAACTCAGTGCTTACGGCGTCACAGTTGAATACGTACTTGCGCGACAACATGATGGAGACAATGCCTGCAAAGGCAACAACGGCCGGTAGGTATTTCGTAACGGAGTCGCGCAATACCATTAGAGAACAGGCAGTTGCCGGTGACTTTGTCGCGACAGCCAATGACAACAGTACTATTTCTGCATCCGATTGGGTGGACCTCGGTACTGTTGGCCCTAGCGTCACGGTGAACTGTCAGTCCAAGGCGCTCGTATCTCTGTATGCGCAGATGGATACTGACGCGACTGTCGTTGGTATATGGATGGGCTATGAGGTAAGCGGAGCAACCGACTCTCCCGTCAATAATAATCGGTCCATCATGGTACAGAACACTAGCCCTCAAAGTGTCGGGGCAATGATCCTTCATCAGGACTTGACTCCGGGCCTGAATACATTCACCTGTAAATATCGAGTGACCGGAGGAACGGTCATTAGCAACTGGAGTAACCGACGCATAGCGGTTCAGCCATTTTAGGGAGGGGTTGACATGGCATGGATTTCACCTAAGACGTTCACCGCTAACTCAACCCTTACCGCAGTTGATCTGAATACTTACTTGCGCGACAACATGCTAGAGACATCGGCCGCTAAAGCAATTAACCCCGGCGGTACTTTCGCAGTGACCGGAGCCAACGCCATAGCGGAGCGCCTGGGCGCCCAGGCGTACGTAGCCACAGACGAGACAACCGCAACGACGGCTTCATATACGACATTGACTACAGCCGGCCCTTCTGTGACAGTCACGACCGGAGTAAGTGCTTGGGTATTCCTGTACTGCAATAGCTATCATCCAACGGTAACGAACGTAGTGGCGAGAATTTCTTATGCGGTATCTGGCACGACCACTTCCGCCGCATCAGATAACCGAGCGCAGGCAATGAGTCATGCAGTCGCCAACCGCGGTATAAGATCGGGCGTTTCAATCCTGCATACCGGGTTGAGTCCTGGATCCAACACCTTCACAGCTCAATACAAGACGAGCAGCGCCACAGCATCAACCCACTTTTCCGATCGGCGCATAGCCGTTATTCCTTTCTGACTGGGGTGAGTCATGGCTTGGACTACCCCTAAGACTTGGGTATCCGCGGACGTACTGCCGGCTGACGAACTCAATACCTATCTAAGGGACAACCTGATAGAGCTAGCTCCCGCTAAAGCTATAACGCCAGGAAGCTACTTTGTTACAACCGATACAGGCATGCTCTCCGAGAGAGTTCCCGAGGCTGGTTTTATAGCTGCGGCTGAACAGTCCGCGTCGACCAGCTATATAGATCTTTTGAGCGTTGGGCCATCGGTCACTGTCGAGACGTCATCGCAAGCCCTCGTGTTTCTGTATTGCCACATGTATGGAACCAACGCGTCCCTGGGCATTTGGATGAACTACTCAGTATCGGGGGCTACCACTGATGACGCAGTTAACCGAGACAGCACCGGGCTACAGCTACAGGCCACCGGCGGTCAACGCATGGGGGTGAACATCCTGCACACCGGATTGAATCCTGGCATGAATACCTTTACCGCAAAGTACAGGGTATCCGGCGCGCACACTGGCACGTGGTCTGATAGGCGTTTGGGCGTGCTGCCATTTTAAGGGGGGCGTAATGCAGAATGTCCTTTTGCAGTACGGAGCCCTGGGGGTATTCGTTCTGGTGTTGCTCGCTGCCGTGAAAGTAATCTTTGACAAGCTGTCAACGGCATACGAGAACGAGAAGACTAGGGCGGATAGGCTCGAAGAACAGATCCGGTCTCTCAATGAGACGATGCGCACCGACTACATGACGACACTGAACGTCGCATCGCAGGCAATCGTAGACGCAAATCGAGCGGTAGCAGACGCGCTCTCTGTCGTACGCCGGGGGCAATAATGACATGACAGAAAACATCGATGATCTTATTGCACAGTCTCAGTCGATACGGGACGACTTGCTTAAAACGATTGGAAAGCTCGAAGCATTCTCGATGGCACTCATCCACCATGCTGGGCGCCTACAGACAGAGGTAACTACTTATGCCAGAGATCATGAAGCTGACACTCAATCGACTTCAACGCTTGACCATGGAGTTGAAGACGATAACTCGAACGCTGAGAGATGAGATGCAGAGGATTGAGGATGGCGATTCCCGATAGCTTGACCACAGCCGCCCGGGTTCTTGCGGACAAGGTGGCTGAGCTGAATCGTGAAGCCGCGGACCGTGAGGCTGTGCTCACTCGGCAGCTCGCCAGACAGCGCACCATCGTGCGACTCCTTGTCGGCGTAGTCGCCTGCATGCTCGCCCTCGCCGGCGCCGTTGGAGTTGCCCTGAACGGCGTTGCCAACAACACGGAGCGACTCAACGCGTCGGCAACGGTCAACCGTCAGAAGGCTTTGTGCCCGCTGTACGAACTGCTGCTTGCAAGCAACACCACGGCATCCCGTGCGCGCGCCGCGGACAAGGCCGCTTATGACAGGTCGTTCAAGGTCATTGGGGACGGATACGCCGCGCTCAACTGCGCGGAGTTCAAGGGCGATTCGCCCGTACTAGGATCAGGAGATTAGCCATGCAGTTCACTAAGCGTCTTGCCGAGCAGGTTGTCATTGCGGGTGCCGCGGCGTTCTTTGCCGCTCTCGAAGCGTCGGGAGGACAGTGGGACCGTGCGGGCATAGCGCTTGGCCTGGGTGCCGTAGGGCGCGTTGTGTACGCCTTGCTGGTGAAGCCGGCCGGTGACAAGGACTCCCCGAACGCCGTGAAGTAGCACAGCAAAAGACCCCCACCACTTCCCTTCGCGGGGTTGTGGTGGGGGTCTTTCTGTGTTGAGATTAATTCTCTTCCTGAATGGTGATTACGTGCGTGCGCACCTCTCCGGATGGATCCGGTGCCGAAACCCTGAGCCGTACCGCGGGGTCACCGGAGATTGGCGAGAGCGGTTCTACGGTGAGGATGTCACCGTATTGCGTGCCGGCGCGCTTGTTCAGTTCGGTGTGAATTATCGTGCGCAATTCCAAGGGACTCATGCTAGTTCACCCACGCTTCGTTGTAGCCAAGCTGGTTCGCGATTCCGTGCATAAGGATCTTCTGCGCTTCTTCCTTGAGCCGCGCCTTACTCATCTTAGCCATTGAGTTCCCTCCGTTGTTGCGATGTCTCTACTATGACAGGTGGGTACCCACCCGTCAAGTCTCTGGGAATGATTCTTTATAGACGAAAGACCCCACCACTTCCCTTCGCGGGTTGTGGTGGGGTCTTTCGGTCGCTCAACCGATCGTGGCTACGCCACCTTTGACATAGGCGACAGTCGATCCGGAGGGATTGACGATGATGAACGTTCGGTCATCCGATCCGTTCCACCATGCGTTCTTGGCGGAGAGTACTGCATCCGAAAGGCTGCTACTACGGGAGGTGACTTCCCGGTGATCCCGTGTCTCGTACACGTTGGCCCCTTGCTTCGACTAGGTTTCTTTGAGGAATGCAGCGATCTTGGGGAACTGCGCATCGACGGACTTGCGTACAAGGTTCTCCTCGATTGCCGCGGCGTGCGCAGCGGCATAGGTCGTGTCGCTTGTTCCGTATCGTTCGCCTGCCCGGGACTTACCCTTCTCTGACCTCAACTTGGAGACGTACTCATCTATGCAGACGTTGAGCAGTCTGGTTCCCGGCGGACAGAGGGCGAGCTTTTCCCTGTTGCCGCATTCCCTGCACTCGCTCTTATGGTTCTTCCAGGCTCTCACAGCTTGTGTCATTACTTCCCCCCGTATTGGTGGGTACCCACCTTATTCGTCTTCTTTTTCATTCAGGTGATGCGGCCTAAGCGGAATGATCGCACCGGGCTGCATCGCGAACCATGCCCACAGCTTTCGCGTCACAGCACTGCGGTTGCTGCCGGCCGCTGCCGCGGCAGCGTCGAACGCATCGATCTCCTCTTGCGGGATGCCTCGGATTTTGACCTGCGGATACTTGTGCGGATAGTTGGCCATGGGCTGACGATCCCAGGTGGGTACCCACCCGTCAAGTCCCAGGTACCCACCCGCTCCGCCGGCCCCGCGCCTCGCGCGCGCGTACCCGCGGTGTCGCTGTACGCCTCTCAGGGGCGCGCGGTCGGCAAGCTGACACGTGGCACCCGGCCGTCCCTGCGGGGCCCGGACGCATCCGTGCGCGGGTCGTGCGCCCCCTCCTGAACTTCGGTCAAGAGGGGTGCGGTCAGGCGCGAACAGGTCCACACTGGTGACATGGGCCCCCACCCAGCGTGACGTTTGCGCTGGTCAGGGCCCTAACTGCATTGCCGGCATGGGTGCCTGACGGACTGTCAAGGTGATTCGGGAAAGAATCATGAACGGGACATCTTGACTCTGAGGGGCGCGAGGCGGATATTACTCACCACAGCGGTACTTGATTGGCTCCTCAGTCAGGGATCACTGGAAGCGAGCTGGCGAGGATGAAGGATCGAGCGGCGCGACGCGTCCACTGGATTTCTCGGATTGCACGACGCTTCGCGCAGAGACTCAATAGCCGGGACGGATCGTCGGGAGACGAAACGGGTTCACGGACACGGCCACACCATTGCTGGGTAGCAACGGACAGGCTAGAAGAAAAGGTTCTCGCACACCAGAAAGTGCGGGACGCGGAAAGCGTAGAGACTCAGTGCGAGCGGCCAGACATCCGAGAGGATGCGCTAGGACCACGGTTTCCCATCCGCGTTACATGCCAGGACCCCGACCTTGCTGGGAACAGGGGTCCCCCAAATTATTCGAGAAGCGCCGGCAGCGCACAGGTTCGCTCGTACCTTTAAACGACGCTATCGCCTGCCGGATCGAAGTTATGCGGAGTTGAGGTTTCTCCTCCGGACTTCGCAGACAAACGTTTCTCCTGCAACGTGAGGGACCGCGGCTAAATGCGGTCCCTCTCTTGCTGAGCCTGCATGAACGGCCCACGCTCATGCAGGCTCAGTGAAAATGGTTGCGTGTCCCCACTCACGCTGAGGGGCTGTCGGGCCCCCTGCTTGCAGTGCACGGCGCAGTTAGTTGCGCATGGGGGAATGGGATTCAGTGTCCAAGAGCGACGGATTAAGCGAGGAAGATCAGCGCATAGAGGAGATTATGGCTTTGTTCCCGCCACTGTCTCCAGAGGCACGCCGTAGGCTTGTCGACGCTTACGCCGAAACTACTACTGAGGATTTGGGGGAATCTGCATAGGCGCACTTTTGATGCGCAGGGAAACGTCCGGTTCCAACTCCAGTGAGGATCCGGGCACGACATAGATGGTGCGCTCGCCAAACGCCTGCCGAAGCATCTTTCGTTTCTCGGCAGACGTGGCAGCGTCCCATCTGGCAGTGACCGCGGACTTGGACTCCGCTTTGACCGTAACGGCCGGCGCTTCGCCGATGTTACTCAATCGCTGCTGTGCACTTTTGATGCGTGCATTGATATCGTCAGTCAAGGTGGTATGGCGTTCCGGGGTCATACCTCCTGCGCCTGCATTGAGTTGATTATCCCAATGGTCGCGGATCCCTTCGAGTCGAACAATCTCCTTCTCGATAGGTTCGCGCAACTTGTTCTTCGCCTTCCCCTTGCGCTCTAACATCTTGGCCGTTTCGACGCTTGACAGTTCTCGAATCACCATCTTGCCTATTAGCTTGTCTAGTACCAACTCATCAGCAATAACCCTGCCGCATCCACGCGATCCAATCTCTGTTGGCTTCTTGTGCTGACAATTGTAGCGTCTCCGGACTTGATCGGGATTTGGAGCGAGCTTGGCAAATGCCGCTCCAGCATCTCGATAGGTTTTGCCGTGAGCGGTATCTCTAATGGCGAGAATGCCTGTGCAGTTCGCGCAGTGTACCGGGACGTCGCCGGCACATAGTGCGGTTTCCATGGGGGGCCGACCCCTTCTAGATGAGACGAACATCCTTAGGTCTTGCCAGTCTGCTGGATCTAGGATTGGCTCACCTGGAAGTCTGCCAATCAACTGCTTTCCCAGGGTCGTGTAGCCGGCCATCCGCGGCGCGGTCATTGCGGTTTTCAATGATGCTGGTTGCCACTCTGGAGCGGGACAGTCGCACTCATAGCTTTTTTGCTGGTATGGGGTCAGCGCGTCCTTACGCTCTGTGCACTCTTTGGAATGAAGGATGCCAGTGCTGTAAATTCCCTGACTGGCCAAATAGGCGATCGCCTCCCCCCAGGTCTTCCCTTCCAAGCGAATCATTCGGTCTACTTTCCGGATGTGCTCACGCTCCGATTCGCGCACAGTTGTCGAATCATCCTCGAAGCCGAAAGCGCGGAAGCGCCCCCGCTTCCCCTCGCCGTTCAATGCTTTCTGTCTATTTCCGCGCGTCACCTTGCCGGACAGAAGGTGGCTGTACTTGGCGCCGGCTACTGCCGCATTGTAGAACGCGGCCTGCCCTGCGGGTGACGTAAGGTCATATTCGAGATCCGAGTCATAGACTAGAAAGCCTTTCTCTAGCCCATGCTCGGCAATCTTGACGATGCGGAGTGCATCCTCAACCGAACGCATCAAGCGCTCAAGGTCATAGATCACAACCCCATCGCTCTCGCCATCCTCAAGGCGTTCCGCCATGCGCTCCCAGTCGGGGCGCACTACACCTTTCTGCCACGCCGACTTACCCTTGTCTTGAAGCTTCTCCCCTAGCACGCATCCAAGATCCTGAATCCGTTGAAGGTTGCGCTCATGCTGTCCGGCGATCGAAAGATTCCGCTTGTCGCCTCTCCTACTCTCGCGTGCGTAGCTGTCCAGGACACGTTGGGCCGTCATGCGGCACAAGCTAGCGCAGCAAGCCGCCGACGTCTGCCGCTTCGAGGAAAAAACAAGTCAAAGTTCCACCACATGACGATCTCTTCTTCGAACGGCTCTCCGCCCAGGAGCATCAGGCCCGCGTCGGAGTCCGCGCGGAGGGGGAGGTGGGTGCGGCCGCTGCCCAGGTAGAGCATGGAGCCGGGGAGTACCGGTACGCCGTCCACCTCGGCCGCGCCGGACATCGACAGGATCGCGTACTCGAAGTCCGGGTCCAGGGGGAGGTGGGTCTCCGCGCCCGCGGTGAGTGCCAGGTCGGCGCCCACCAGGGGGGTGTACGTCGTGCCGGGGGAGGTGGTGCCGTCCAGTGTGCCCAGGATGACCGTGGCCGTCAGGCCGGGGGCCGTGACCGCCGGGAGGTTCGCGTGGTGCTGGAAGTGCGGTTCCACGTTCCGGTGTGCGTCGGGGAGGGCCACCCAGAGCTGGGCTCCGTGCAGGAAGCGGGCGTGCGGGCGGGGGCTCTCCTCCGAGTGGGAGATCGCCCGGCCCGAGGTCATCAGGCCCAGCTCGCGCGGGCGGACGGTCTGGAGGCTGCCGAGGCTGTCGCGGTGCAGCACCTCGCCCTCGTGGAGCCAGCTGACCGTCTGGAGTCCCATGTGCGGGTGGGGCGGCACCTGCATCCCGGACTCGTCGGCGATGTCGTCGGGGCCGTAGTGGTCGACGAACGCCCACGCGCCGACCATGCGGCGGCCCAGGTTGGGCAGCAGTCTGCGGACCTCCGTGGACTCCCCCAGCTGGACCCGGCGTGGGCTCAGCAGCTCACGTACCGGCTCGGCCACGACAAATCCGCGACCGCCGCACACGGTGACGGCGGCCTGACGATCAAGATTGCTCATGGCACACAACCTAAGCCCGCGCGTCGGCCGACACGCCCGCCCCGGCGAAAGTAATGGTGGAATGTTCAACCATGTTTTGCTGTTGCAGGGGGCATGAACGAGACCAGCTACTACGAGTACGGGACGGCCGCCGAGCGCTGGGACCGCGCCCAGCTGTTCTTCGACGCCAAGGAGTACGGCACCGCCGCGCGCATCCTCGGCGCGCTCGTCGAGGAGGTCCCGGAGCAGGTGGCCCCGCGGCTGCTGCTCGCCCGCGCCTACTACCACTCCGCGCGCCTCGCCAAGGCCGAGACCGAGCTGCTCGCCGTCCTCGACCGCGATCCCGTGGAGCACTACGCCCGGCTGATGCTCGGCCGCACCCTGGAGCGCCAGGGCCGCCCCGCCGAGGCCGCCCCTCACCTGCGCCTCGCCGCCGCCCTGGCCGGGGACTTCCCCCAGGGGTCCGGGGAGTAGGGGGCCCTAAGCCTTCAGGGACCTCAGGCGCCTGCTCGCCGCCGTCAGTGACCTGCCCCTGGCCGGGACGTCCGACCAGGGGCGGGTCTTCGCCTGGTCCAGGGCGTCCCGTACCGTCCAGCGCCTCGCCGTCACCTCCGGGTCCGCCAGCTGGTCCCAGTTGATCGGGGTCGCGACCGGGGCGCCTTCCCTCACCCGTACGGAGAACGGCGCCACGGCCGTCTGCGCGTAGCCGTTGCGCTGGATGTCCAGGTACAGGCGCCCGCCACGCGCCCCCGTCCGTACCTCCGTCGTCAGCCGGTCCGGGTCGCGGGCCGCCAGGGCCTCCGCGACCTCGCCGGCGAACGCGCGCACCTCGTCGAAGCCGCTGCGCCCGTCCAGCGGGACGATCACGTGCAGTCCCCGGGAGCCGGTCGTCAACAGGGCGCCGGGCAGGCGCAGTTCGGCGAGGAGTTCGCCGAGCTGGGTGGCCGCGCGCCGTACCGGCTCGAAGTCGTCCTCCGCCGGGTCCAGGTCGAAGACCAGCCGGTCGGGGTTGTCGGGACGGTCCGCGCGGGACTGCCAGCGGTGGAAGGTCAGACACGCCTGGTCCGCGAGGAACACCAGTGTGGCGGTGTTGTCGCACACGGTGTGGGTGACCGTGCCGCCCTTCTTCGCCAGCTCGGTCCTGCGCACCCACTCCGGATAGCTGTCCGGGGTGTTCTTCTGCATGAAGCGGGGTCCGTCGAGCCCGTCCGGGTGCCGCTCCAGCATGAGCGGTCTGCCCTTCAGCTCCGGCAGCATGTACGGCGCGACCGACCTGTAGTACTCCACCAGATCCGCCTTCGTCAGGCCGGTGCCGTGACCGGTGGCGGGGAACAGCACCTTCGCCGGGCGGTGGACCGGCACTGTCCTGTTCCCGGCCCGGACGGAATCCGTCTCCGCCGCCTGCTTCACCCCGACCACGTCCACTCCTCCACCTCCGGCAGGTCCGTGCCGTGCTCGCGGATCCACTCGTGGTGCCTGGTCCGTACGTCCGCCATGGCCTGGCGTACGGCGGCGGCCCGCACCCCCAGTCCCGGGACGCGGTCGATCACGTCCATGACCAGCCGGTACCGGTCGAGGTCGTTGCGTACCACCATGTCGAAGGGCGTGGTGGTCGTGCCCTCCTCCTTGTAGCCGCGCACGTGGAGGTTGGCGTGGCCGGTACGGCGGTAGGCGAGGCGGTGGATCAGCCACGGGTAGCCGTGGTACGCGAAGATCACCGGGCGGTCGGTGGTGAACACCGCGTCGTACTCGGAGTCCGTCATCCCGTGCGGATGCTCCGAGTTGGGCAGCAGCCGGGCCATGTCGACCACGTTGACGACCCGCACGGTCAGCTCCGGCAGGTGTTGCCGCAGCAGGTCGGCGGCGGCCAGCGTCTCCTGCGTCGGTACGTCCCCGGCGCAGGCGAGCACGACGTCCGGCTCCCGGGTCCCGTCCTCCGTGCCGGCCCACGGCCAGACCCCCGCGCCCCGGGCGCAGTGGGCCTTGGCCTCTTCGAGGGTGAGCCAGTCGAAGCTGGGCTGTTTGCCGGCCACGATGACGTTCACGTAGTCGCGGCTGCGCAGCGCGTGATCGGCCACCGAGAGCAGGGTGTTGGCGTCCGGCGGCAGGTAGACCCGTACGACTTCGGGGCTCTTGCTCAGGACGTGGTCCACGAAGCCGGGGTCCTGGTGGGAGAAGCCGTTGTGGTCCTGGCGCCAGACGTGCGACGTGAGCAGGTAGTTGAGGGACGCGACGGGCCGGCGCCAGGGCAGCCGCCGCGAGGTCCGCAGCCACTTGATGTGCTGGTTGACCATCGAGTCGACGATGTGCGCGAACGCCTCGTAGCTGGAGAAGAGACCGTGACGGCCCGTCAGCAGGTAGCCCTCCAGCCATCCTTGGCACAGGTGCTCGGAGAGGACCTCCATCACGCGGCCGTCGTGCGTGAGGTGTTCGTCGGTGTCGAGTGTCTGCGCCTGCCAGGCCTTGCCGGTGGCTTCGTACAGTGATTCGAGGCGGTTGGAGGCGGTCTCGTCCGGTCCGACGACCCGGAAGTTCCGCCGGTCGGTGGTGTCCTTCATGACGGATTCCAGCAACCCGCCCAGGACGCGGGTGGGTTCGTGCAGGACGGTGCCGGGCTTGTCGACCCGTACCGCGTGCTCCTCCAGCGCCGGGATCGGCAGCTCCCGCAGCAGCAGGCCGCCGTTGGCGTGCGGGGTGGCGCCGAGCCGCCGGGTGCCCTCCGGTACGAACGCCAGTACCTCGGGGCGGGGGGCGCCCGTCGCGTCGAACAGTTCCTCCGCGCGGTACGAGCGCAGCCACGCCTCCAGTTGGGCGAGGTGGGCCGGGTTGGTCCGTACGCCGCCGAGCGGGACCTGGTGGGCGCGCCAGGTGCCCTCCACCGGCAGCCCGTCGACCTCGCGGGGGCCGGTCCAGCCCTTCGGGGTGCGGAGCACGATCATGGGCCAGCGCGGGCGGTCGGTGGTGCCGTTCTCGCGCGCGTCCCGCTGGATCTCCGCGATGCGGTCCAGCGCCCGGTCCATGGCCGCGGCCATCGCGCGGTGGACGGCGAGGGGCTCGTCGCCCGTGACGTGGATCGGCTCGTGGCCGTATCCGCGCATCAGCTCGTCGAGTTCGGCCTCGGGGACGCGGGCCAGCACGGTGGGGTTGGCGATCTTGTACCCGTTGAGGTGCAGGATCGGCAGGACCGCGCCGTCGTGCACGGGGTCCAGGAACTTGTTGGAGTGCCAGGACCCGGCCAGCGGCCCCGTCTCCGCCTCGCCGTCCCCGATGACACACGCGACCAGCAACTCCGGGTTGTCGAACGCCGCCCCGTACGCGTGCGCCAGCGAGTAACCCAGCTCGCCGCCCTCGTGGATCGACCCGGGGGTCTCCGGGGCCACATGGCTCGGCACCCCGCCCGGGAAGGAGAACTGCCGGAACAGCCGGTCCATGCCCGCCCGGTCGCGGCTCACGTCCGGGTACGTCTCCGAGTACGTGCCCTCCAGCCAGGAGTTGGCCAGGACGGCGGGGCCGCCGTGCCCGGGGCCCCACACGCACAGCGCCGCCTGGTCCCGGTCCCTGATCACCCGGTTGAGGTGGGTGTGGACCAGGTTCAGCCCCGGGGACGTACCCCAGTGCCCCAGCAGCCGCGGCTTGATGTGCTCCGGCGCGAGCGGCTCCTGGAGCAGCGCGTTGCCCATCAGGTAGATCTGCCCCACGGCCAGGTAGTTGGCCGCCCGCCAGTGGGCGTCGAGGGCCGCCAGTTCCGAGGTGGTGAGAGCGGTGGGATCCGCCCCGGTGGTCGCCTTGCGGAGCATGCTGGTCTCCCTGGTCTCCCCGGCCGTGAACCAGGGTCTCGCTTCCGGATCAGGCTGATCAGGCGGAGTGCCACACGGTGGTGATGTTGCAGAATTCGCGGATCCCGTGGCCCGACAGCTCACGCCCGTAGCCGGAGCGCTTCACACCGCCGAAGGGGAGCGCGGGGTGCGAGGCCGTCATGCCGTTGAAGAAGACGCCGCCCGCCTCCAGGTCCCGGACAAAACGGTCCACCTCCGCCTCGTCCTCGGTCCATACGTTCGAACTGAGCCCGAACGGGGTGTCGTTGGCGAGTGCCACCGCCTCGTCCAGGTCCGTGACCCGGTAGAGCGTGGCGACCGGGCCGAACGCCTCCTCGTGGTGGATCCGCATCGCGGCGGTGACGTCGGCGAGGACGGTCGGGGCGTAGAACCAGCCGCCCTCGACCTCCGCCGGGCGCTGCCCGCCGCACAGGGCGGTCGCGCCCCGGCCCAGGGCGTCCTCGACCAGTTCCTCCAGGTCGGCGCGGCCCTGCTCGGAGGCGAGCGGGCCGACGTCGGTGGACTCGTCCAGCGGATCCCCGACGGTCAGGTCCCGCATCCCGGCGGTGAAGCGGGCGGCGAAGGCGTCGTAGACGTCCGCGTGCACGATGAAGCGCTTCGCGGCGATGCAGGACTGGCCGTTGTTCTGCACCCGGGCGGTCACGGCGGTCCTGGCGGCCCGCTCGATGTCCGCCGACGGCATGACGATGTACGGGTCGCTGCCGCCCAGCTCCAGGACCGTCCGCTTGACCTCGTCACCGGC
The DNA here is from genome assembly GCF_009865405.1 of Streptomyces sp. SID3212. GTDB lineage: Bacteria > Actinomycetota > Actinomycetes > Streptomycetales > Streptomycetaceae > Streptomyces. The sequence goes on from NZ_WWJY01001238.1 coordinate 73,307, forward strand.
GACGGCCGCGACGGCGCGGCCCGCCGGCTCACTGCCGGTGAGGGTCGCGGCGGCCACCCGGGGGTCGCGCAGGATGTCCTCGATCGCGCCGGAGCCGACCAGCAGCGTCTGGAAGCAGCCCTGCGGGAATCCGGCCCTGCTGAACAGGTCTTCCAGGTACAGCGCGGTCTGCGGCACGTTCGAGGCGTGCTTGAGCAGGCCGACGTTGCCCGCCATGAGGGCCGGCGCGGCGAACCGTACGACCTGCCAGAGCGGGAAGTTCCACGGCATCACCGCGAGCACCACACCGAGGGGGCGGTAGTGGACGCGGGCCCGGGAGGCGCCGGAGTCCTTCACGTCGGCGTCGGACGGGTGCTCGTCGGCGAGCAGTTCCTCGGCGTGCTCCGCGTACCACCGCATCGACTTCACGCACTTGAGTGCCTCCGCGCGGGCGGCGGCGACCGGCTTGCCCATCTCGGTGGTCATGGTGCGGGCGATGTCGGGCGCGTCCTGTTCCAGCAGGTCGGCGGCGCGGTTCAGCAGCCGGGCGCGTTCGTCGAATCCGGTCAGGCGGTACTGCCGGAAGGCGGCGTCGGCGGTGGCGACACGCCGCTCGATCTCCTCGGCTCCCAGCGCGTCGAAGGTCTTGAGTGTCTCTCCGCTGGTGGGATTCACCGTCGCGATGGGCATGGGGCCATTCCTCCTCGATTCGACAGTCCGACCCTTCCGCGACCTGCCCGCGCCCGCAACACGGGCGGCGGGGGCACAGCGGGCCCGGGACACTGCGCGGGCCCGGTGCTGGGCACGCGTCGGCGGGTTCAGGAGCCCAGGGGCTCAGGGGCGGCGG
>NZ_WWJY01001239.1 GCF_009865405.1 Streptomyces sp. SID3212
GCCGGTTGGTTGTCCTCAATCGCCGGACGGGCTGGGGGAGGCCGTGTACGCGGCTGCCGGTTGGTTGTCCTCAATCGCCGGACGGGCTCGGGGCGGCTGCGTACCCGGCGGTTCGGTGGTGTCCTCAATCGCCGGACGGCTTGAGGCCGCCGCGCGCCGGGCGGTCCCCGTGGTGTCCTCAATCGCCGGACGGGCTGGATCACGCCCGTCCGGCGCTTTCGTGCGTGCCCTGTGAAGCCTGTCCGGCGTTTGAGGACATTGGTTTCCGCCCGTGGGCGGCGCAGGTTCGACGGGTGTCGACCGGGGCCGCGCCCGCCCAGCGTTTTCCCGCCGGGGGGACGGCGCCGAGGTGCCCCATCAAGCCCGTCCGGCGATTGAGGACAACGGTTCCGCCCGACGGGCGGGCCGGGTACGACGGGCGTTGACCGGGGCGTCACCCGCCCAGCGTTTTCCCGCCTGCGGGATGGCGCCGAGGTGCCCTATCAAGCCCGTCCGGCGTTTGAGGACAAGGGTTCCGCCCGACGGGCGGGGCCTGCCCAAGGCGCCGCGTAGCGTGCGCAGACCGGGGCCCGGGGGCCTGCCCCCGGTTTCGGGAAGGGGCGGGGTGGGGGAGAAGCCCCACCGCCCACGGCCACCGCCCACCCCCATCAGTGACCCGGCCCCCCCCGTGGCAGGCCGCGTAACCCGGCCCAACGCACTGAGCCCCGCCCGTCCCTCAAAAGGAACAGCGGGGCTCAGCGGGTGAGTTACGCCCCGGCGCAACCATTGCGGGCAAGGTCGATCAGCCCGGTGAAGGCGGCGGGGGTGAGGTTCAGCTGCCCGGCGCGGCGGTCCTTTGAGTCCCGGACGGGGACGACGCCGTGTGTGGCGGCCAGGTTGGTGGCGACCTCGACGCAGTTACCGCCGTTGTCGCTGTAGGAGGATGTGAACCAACGCGGGGACTCGGTCGTCACGGGGTGCCCTTTCGTAACTGGTCGATCATGGCTACGGATGCCGCCTGCGACAGCGCTTCGGCCTGTAGCTGATGGTAGGCGGTCAACATGGGGATTACGGAGGTTAGTTCGCGGTCCAGGTGTCCTTGAGCTTGCGACTCCGCGTAGGCGACAACGGACCGGTCGGACAGTGTCAACAGATTGACCGGCAGGTTGAACGAGCGTCGTTCTCCCATGGCGAAGGGGGCCACCTGAAGCATGGTGGTGGGGCGAGCCGCGAACTCGACCAGTCGTTCAAGTTGCGCGTCCATGACCCCAGGTCCCCCAATGGGCCGTCGGATGCAACTCTCGTCCATCACCAAGAACACCATGGGGGGCCGGGCCCGGACCAACGCCGCCTGCCGCTCCGCCAGGAACGAAACCCGCTCCGACGCTTGCTCATGCGTAATGGACCCTCGCTGTACGGCGCTGTCGGCCAATACCTGCGCGTACTCCGGGGTTTGCAACAGCCCGGGAATGATGCCGATCTCGAACAGCCGCAGCTCCACTGCCCGGCCCTCGTATCCGACGTACTCCGGGAAACCCTCCAGCAACGAGCCGTGCCGGATCTCCCGCCACTGGCGCTCGAACGCGTCGGTCGTGTCGGTGGTCCCGAAGGCAAGGTCAACGCTCCTCGAAAAGCGAAGAGTTGGCATCTTGCGACCAGTTTCCACGGCAGAGATGTGCGTGCTGGAATATTCCGTGTGCTCCGCCAGCTCTTCCTGCTTCCAGCCGCGCGCTTCGCGATAGCTCCGAACCCGTGCCCCGAAGGCGGCTGCCGGGCTGCTGTCCGGGTTCAACTCCTTGATATTCAACGCCCCGACACCGACCTTTCGCTCGTTCCTCACAGGTTGAAGGCATATCAACTCTAGGCCACGCTGAACTCGCTTGGTAGCGGAATGGCTACGGAGAGGAGTCGGCTGTGCTGAACAACCCCCCTGCCCCCGAGCCCGACGACGGACCGGGCAACGGACCGGACCACGACCCGGACCACGAGCTGGCCGCACTGATAGACACCGGCGGATTCTGGCGGCTCGCGCCCGAGTGGGTTCCGCGTACCGGCTACGCCGAGCCAACACCCGCCCTACTACGAGACGTTGAGGCCGGACTGCGAAGGCGGTTGGCGGGTGAGTGACACCGACACTCATGCCGATACCCCCGCCGACGCACACCACCACGACGCGAACGACGACCGGTCGTTCAGCCCCACCATGCGGCGAATCCGCCCCCTCGTGGCGGCGGCGAACCGGCGGAGCCGGGGATGGAATCCGTCCGCGGACCGGGATCGGTGGGAGCAGGCCGGGGAAGCGAAACCCGACGAGGCACGGCGGAAAGGCACGCCATGAGAGGCACAGACGCTCGGACGACGCAGTACGTAGCGGGAACGGTAGGTGACGACCTCCTCACCGTGCACGAACTCAAGGTCGTCACGGACGGCGACGATCACACCACGCTGGAGCCGGTCTGCCCGGTGGCCAACGTCGACCCCACGCAATGGCTGCGAGCCGTGAACTGCCCGCATTGCCTCGCGGCCCGCTGAGCGGGGGAGAGGGGTGACCGGGGGAGAAGGGGACGTCCCGTGGTGGGTGGAGTACGGCGGGGTGCAGGACGAGAACACGGGCGTCGTCGCGTTCCCCACCGTCATCACCACCTTCACGGCGGACGGCGCGATGCTCCAGCGTCTCCGGTGTCTCCGGCGACCCGCGCCGGAGACGCGGCGGACAGACGGGGCGGCGGAGCACACCGCGGGGGCCACCGCCTACCCTCATGAGTGACCCCGCTCCCGACGAACCCGGACACACCCCGTGGCAGGCCGCTTCGCCCCCCGCCCCCGCACCACCCCCCGAGGCCCAGTAACGCTCCCGACCGCCCCGGCGACCCAGAACGTACCGGCGGCGACGCAGACCACCCCGCCGCGTACGACCACACCGGCGCTCTCGACGGTCCCGGGGACCCAGACAGCCGCGCCCACCCCGACCACCCAGGCGCCCCACACCACCCCCACGCCCACCCCCACACCCCCGCCCGCAGACGGACTCCGCCGACACTGGACCCCGCCGGACGGCGCCCCGTACGACCTCGGTCTCGCCCTCGGCCCGCTCCGCAGAGGCTCCGGCGACCCCACGTTCTTCGCCGCCACCGACGGCACGATCTGGCGGGCCAGCAGGACACCCGCCGGCCCCGCCACCCTGCGTGCCGCACACCACCACGGCGGAGCCGTAGAGGCACAGGCCTGGGGCCCCGGCGCCGAGTGGCTGCTCGACCACCTCCCCGACCTGCTCGGCGCGTCGGACGACCCCGGCACCTTCACCCCCCGCCACCGCGCGGTCCTCGCGGCGCACCGCAATCGCCCGGGACTGCGCCTCTGCCGTACGAACCTGGTCCTGGAATCCCTGATCCCGTCCGTCCTGGAACAGAAGGTCACCACTGTCGAGGCGTACCGCGCCTGGCGCCTCCTGGTACGGAAGTACGGAGAGCCGGCCCCGGGCCCCGCGGCCACCCGCCTCCACGTCATGCCCGACCCCCGCACCTGGGCGATGATCCCGTCGTGGGAGTGGCACAAGGCGGGCGTGGACGCCAAACGCTCGTCCACGATCCTGCGGGCGGTCCGCGTGGCCCGTCGCCTGGAGGAGGCCACCGCGATGGAACCCGAACAGGCCGCCGCTCGCCTCCAGCTGATCCCCGGCATCGGCCCCTGGACGGCCGCCGAGGTGATCCAGCGCACCAACGGCGCCCCCGACGCCGTCACCGTCGGCGACCTCCACCTCCCCGGCATCGTCGGCCACGCCCTCGCGGGCAACCGCGACGCCGACGACGAGGAAATGCTGGAACTCCTGGCCCCCTACGCCGGCCACCGCCACCGAGCGGTCCGCCTGATCCTCCTCAGCGGCCACACCCCCGCCCGCCGAGCCCCCCGCATGCCCCTGCGAAACTTCGCCGGCATGTAAGGCCCGGAAGCCACGGAGGCCACGGCAGTCACGCTGGCCCAGGGCGTCACGGAGTGACGGTCGGCGCGGGGAGGGGAGCGATCTCGCGGGCGAAGAAGTCGCCGTACTCCTCCGCCTGCTCGTAGAGCGCGTCGAAACCCGCCGAGGTCTCCTCGATCAGTGCCCGGTCGGTGAACCGGTTCGCGCCCGCCGCGTTCCCGTCGTCGTCGTACCGCACCTCGAACATGACCACGTCGCCGAGGATCACCACCTCGGGCACGGGCCGGTGCTTCTCGACGCCGGCGATCGTACGGGCGTCGAGCAGCCGGATCCGGTCCCCCACCTCGACCCGCAGGCGCAGGACATGCAGTTCCCACTGCACATAAGGCGTCACGGGGAACTCCACCACCCTGAGGCGGCGCTGGAGCATCCCGGCGCGCTCCGCCTCCTCGACCTGCTGGACGTAGGCGTCACGCCTCTCCTCGATCAGGGAGAGGGACGTGTCCCACTGTCCGGCCGCGAAAGCCTCCCAGCTCGCGAAACCGCGTTCCTTGAAATTCTGCCCGCGCTCCAGCTTGTTGAGATGCCGAATTCCGCTTTCGAGGGCGCGGTAGTACTCCTCGTGGTAGCGCGGACGGTCGAGGCGCGTCGAGACTCCCTCCGGGAACGAATCAAACATGGGGAATATCCGGCTTCGCCGCGATGAGCATGCTCCTGGGGATCACCACGAGCCGTTCGTCGGGACCGATCGAGACGCCGGCGGGCAGCTTCGTACCGAGCGAACCTGACAGATCCCTGCCGATGACGGCGACATCGCCGTTCTCCAGTTCCCACATGTCGGGGCAGTCGGGAGTGTCGGACGTGACCCCCAGTTCCTGCGGGGACTTACCGATCCTCCTGAGGAATGTCGTCTCCGGATCCGCTTCCCATGATCTCGCCACAACCCACTCCTCGGTTCGGTCCGGTAAACCAAATGACGTCATTTCCATGTACGTTGAGTGTGCCGTACCGGCTGACACGGGGGAGAGCTGTGGACCCGGGAATCACCTCACTCGCACAGGCCGGCGGAGCCGCACTCGTGGCCTTGATGGCGTCCGACGCCTGGCAGGCGACCCGCGAGGGAGTCGTCGGGCTGTGGCGGCGTGCGCAGCCGCACCGGGCCGACGCGGTCGCCGCCGAATTGGACGCGGGCCAGGCGGAGGCCGTGGCGGCCACGGGGGCCGACGGGGAAGAGGTGCTGAGCGAGCTGCGCGCCGAATGGCAGGGCAGGTTACGGCGGTTGCTCGTCGCCCGGCCCGACGCCGCGGCGGAGCTGCGCCGGCTGCTCGACGAGATCGCCCCGCAGGCCTCGGCGGATCCTCCCGCCGTCACCCAGCACGCGACCGCTTCCGGGCAGGCCCGGGTCTACCAGGCAGGACGCGACCAGCACATCATCGAGCGATGAGCGGCCCCATGGACGGCCGCGCCGAGGACGACGGCCGCGTCTATCAGACGACAGGTGACCAGCACATCACGGAACACCACCACCACTACGCGGGGAGCAGCCCGGCCGCCGGGGGAGGACCGGACTCCGTCCGCCGTCCGGCAGTGGGTCGTACGCCTCTGGCGCTGCGTGACCGCGGCGAAGTGCTGGCACGGTTACGGGAAGGCCTGGCGCCGGGCCGTGGCGCCGGGACATACGTCCTGCACGGCATGGGAGGCTGCGGCAAGACCGCCGTCGCGCAGGCGTTCTTCGACATCGCGACCACTGAGTACGGCCGGGTGGGCCTGTGGGTCAACGCCGCCGACCGGGCCGCTCTCCGAGCCGGGATGCTCGCCGCCGCGGCCGATCGAGGCGCCCTTGACGCTGAATTGCTCGCCGCTCACCAGGGACACCGCCCCGCGGCGGATCTGGTCTGGCACTACCTGGACGGATCCGCGGTGCCTTGGCTCCTGGTGCTCGACAACGCCGACGACCCGGCGATCCTCCGCGACGGCGGCTGGCTGCGCGGAAGCACGCGCGGCACCGTTCTGGTCACCACCCGCCGTGCGGCCGCCCGCTGGTGGCCCGGCGCGGAGTTGCAGCACATCGGTGTGCTCCCGCGCGAGGACGCGGCCCGCGTGCTCTGCGACCTCGCCCCGCACAGCGGCACGATGGCACAGGCGGCCGAGGTCGCCGACCGGCTGGGACGGCTGCCACTGGCGCTCACTCTCGCTGGCGGTTTCCTGGCCCACCAGGTGATCGACCCCTGGACGATGGACCACTACGGAGGCCGGCTCGAAGGCGACGAAGCGGTCGGTCTCATCGACCAGGGGGCGGACGTCCTGAGTGCCGAGGACCCACGGCATCTGGTCGGCCGGACGTGGCAGTTGACGCTCGACTCGTTCGAGGCACGTGGACTGCCCGAAACGGTCGCGCTGTTGAGACTGCTCGCCCGGCTGGCTCCCGAGCCGTTGCCGCTGTCCGTGTTGAACCATCAGGACATCAGCGCGGTCCTTCCTCTGGCCCGAGCCGACGCCGCGCTGACCGTGCTGCTCGACCACTCGCTGACCCAGCTGGTGGATCTCGACGGCCTGCGGTGCGCGCACAGTCATGGAGTACTCCTCGACAGTGTCGCCGTTGCCACGCCTCCGGCGGACCTCGCCGTGCTCGACGCGACGGCGGCCCGGCTGCTGGACGCCGCGGTGCCGTCGGTCCCCGACGCCGGACCGTACGAACCACGGTTGCGGCTGCTCGCGCCACACTGCCTCGCCCTGCTGCGCAGGACCACCGAGCGGTCCGGCACCGAGGACGCGTTGCGCGTAGCCACCCGGCTGGCCGTGGCACTGCACCGTACCGGCGACTACCTGTCCGCCTGGGAAACGGCCGGCGCGGCAGCCGGCCTCGCGGCGAGGACGCTCGGCGAAGAGCACCGGCTCGTCCTCGCGGCATACGCGAGGACCGGCCGTTCGCTCTTCCGGCTGGGACGGTACGAGGAAGCGGAACGGTTGCTTCGCCGAGTCCGGGACACCCAACTCCGCCTGCTCAGCGCCGACGACCCGGACACCCTCGACACCGGTCAAGGGCTGCAACTCGTGCTCGGCAACAGCGGAAGACGGGAAGAGGCCGTTGCCCTCCTCCGGTCGGTCGTGGCAGGCCGACAGGCGGTGCTGGGAGCCCGGCACCCGGCGACCCTGCGCTCACGTGCGAGCCTGCTGGCCATGCTGTCGGCGGCCGAAATCGCGGCGGAGGCCGATGACGAAGGCGATGACGTGGGCGACAACGCCCTGCTGGCGGTGCCCCGGCTGTGCACCCTGCACCTGGGCCCCGATCACGCCGTCACCTTGAGCGCCAGGCACAATCACGCCCGCGCCCAGTTCGTGCTCGGCCGGCACAGGGCCGCCGATGACGAGATCCGACAGGTCGTGGAGGACTACCGACGCGTCCTCGGGCCGGACTATCCCGCCGTCCTGGCCGCGAGACAGTTGCACGCCCAGACCCGGGCCGCACTGGGGTACGTGGACGCCGGGATCGAGCTCATGGCCGAGGTTGTCGTCGGACGCGAGCGCGGCCTGGGCCCGACTCACCACTTCACCGTGGTGAGCCAAAGCCTGCTGGAGGAGCTCAGGTCAGGGCGGTGGCGACCGCCTTCACCGCCGGAATGAGGGCGTGAGTGGTGGACGTGGCGGTGCTTTTCCCAGCGCCGGGTGCTGAGGAAAGGTGACGTGAATGGTGCCGTCCGGTATGACGCGTGAGCACGTGCGGGAAGTGATTCTGGAGATCGTGCCGGAGGCGGCGCCATTCGTCCGGCAGTTGGAGGAAGAGTACGGTGAAGCGCCGCTCTACCCCCTCCTGCGGGACGGCTTCGCCGATCCCGTTGTCTTTCCCGCCCTGAAGTCACCCGCCGGGCACGAGGAACTCCTCACGCGCTGCTTCACGTGCGTCGATCTCGGATTGCGCAGTCCTGACAAGTCCTTGAACGACGCGATCTGGTTCCAGGTGCTGGAGCCGCTGCTGGACAGCGCGGAACTGCTGGACGCGCCCTACCCGTTCATGACGGACGACACCAAGGACTACGTCTTCGACAAGCTGGAGGGCTTCGCGGTCGTCCTGCCTCCCCGGTGGGCGGCCGGGAAGGCGGAGTCCTTGGCCCGGATGGCCAGTTCTTGAGGTCGTGAGCCGGGGCGCGTGCCCTGTCAGTCCTCGTCCGAGCGGGACAGCGCCTCCGCGACCATGCGGGTCGCGAAGTCGGGGTCCTCGGTGATGCGGTTGATGTGCTCCGCCAGGAGGAAGGTGGTGACCTCCAGGGGAGTCATCTCCTGCTCCGTCCAGTCCCCGTACTGCTTGCGCCACAGGTTGGGGCTCAGGCCCGTGCCCGCCGCGATGACCAGGCCCGCCATGATGGGGATGGCCTCCGGTCGGACGCTCCTCGGCATCCGGCGCATCGAGGCGACGAGGGTCGGCACCACGTACTCGATGACGTCCTTGTCCACGTCCTCGTGGGCCTTCCGCAGCCACGTCATGAACATGTAGATGAGGGTGCAGGCGCCGTCCAGGACGTCGTTGGCTCCCTCGGGGCCCAGGGACGCGGTGAACTGGTCGATCAGGGCCTGCTGTTCGGGGTCGGTACCCGTTCTGCCGCTGTGGACCGCCTTGAGCTGGGAGTCGATCAACATGAGCGCCGCCCCCACATCGCCGACCGGGGCGTGCTGGGGGCTGAGGGGCGACGACACAGGGTTCCTCCCGGAGCGGCTGCGAGGGTTGCGCGTTGTCGCGCGGAGTTGCGCGGCATGTGCGTACAGCAAACCGTAGAGGCTGCGGGGTACGGCTGTTTCACGCCTTTACGCCGTACGTCGCCCCCTCCGCGCCTACCATGCGTCAGCGCACCTCGATGAACGCCTCCGCCTCCCGCGCCGGACGGGCCTTCGGCGGCGCCGCCGCATGGCCCACCGCCACCGCGCCCATCGGGTCCCAGCCCGGCGGCAGGCCGAGGACGTCCCGGACCACCTCGCGGCAGAACATCGTCGACGAGACCCACGCCGAGCCCAGGCGCTCGCCCGCCAGGGCCACCAGGAAGTTCTGGACCCCCGCGCCCGCCGCGACGACGAACATCTCGCGCTCCGCCGCGTCCCGCCGAGCGTCGCCGTAGGTGTGCGCGCCGTCCATCACCAGGCAGGGCACGACCAGATACGGCGCGGTACGGAGGAAGTCGCCGCGCCGCACGCGCTTCGCGATGGACTCCGGGGACTTGGCGTCGCCGCGCAGGTCCGCGATCCACGCGTCCCGCATCGCGTCCAGGAGCCGCAGCCGCGACCCGGCGGACTCCAGGAGGACGAAGCGCCACGGTGTCGTGTGGTGCGGCGCGGGCGCCGTGACCGCCGCCGCCACCGCGCGGCGGACCGCGCCCGGGTCGACGGGCTCGTCCGTGAACTCCCGTACCGTACGGCGCTGCGTCACCGCTTCCCGTACGGCCTCCGACGTGCCCAGCCGGAACATGTCGTCCGCCGCCACGCGCACCATCGCCCTCGCGCCCTCCGCCGAGGACGGGTCCGTGTCGCCGACCAGGTGCGGCAGACCGCTCACCACCGCCACCGGCAGCCCCTCGGCCTTGCCCTTCACCAGGTCGCCGGCCGCGGCCAGTTCGTCCGCCAGCGCCACCACCGTCGCGCTCAGCGGGTTGCCGTGCGCGTCCGTCCCCCCGCGCAGGTCGTCCAGGACCCGCACCCCCGCCGCGCCGATCGCCACGTCCGTCAGCCCGTTGCGCCAGGGCCGCCCGAACGTGTCCGTGACGAGCACCCCGACGTCCACCCCGAGCGTGTCCCGCAGCCCGGCCCTGAGCGTCCGCGCCGACTCGTCCGGGTCCTCCGGCAGCAACAGGACCGTGCCGGGCGTGGTGTTCGAGGCGTCGACGCCGGCCGCCGCCATCACCAGGCCCTGCCGGTTCTCGACGATGCGCAGCGGGCCGCGCCGCGCCACCACCCGTACCGTCTCCGCGTCTATCGCCGCCTCGCGGTCCGCCGCCTCCAGGATCCGGCCCTCGGCCTTGGAGACGATCTTCGAGGTGACCAGGAGGATGTCCCCGTCGGCCAGCCCCGGTTCGGCGGACGCGATCAGCTTCGCGAGGTCGTCGCCGGGACGGACCTCCGGCAGCCCCGGCAGGGCCCGTACGCGGAACGACGTCATGCCCGCACCTCTTCGGCCAGCGCCAGCGCCTCACGCGCCATCGCGGCGGTCGCGTCCACGTCCGTCATCATCAGCGGGATCGCGCGGGCCCGGATGCCCGCGCCCTCGATGCCGGCCACCGCCGCCGCGTCCACGGTGTCGACCAGCCAGCCGTCGAGCAGCCCCGAGCCGTAGTGCTCGGCGACCGCCGTGGCCGTCGACTCGACACCGATCGCCGCGAGCACCTTGTCGGCCATGCCGCGCACGGGCGCGTCCCCGACGATGGGCGAGAGGCCGACCACCGGCACCCCCGCGTCGGCGATGGCCTCCCGGATGCCGGGGACGGCCAGGATCGTGCCGATGCTGACCACGGGGTTGGACGGCGGGAAGAGGATGACGTCGGCGGCGGCGATGGCCTCCAGGACGCCCGGCGCCGGCTTGGCCTGCTCCGCGCCGACGGGGACGATCGCGAGCGCGTCGACGGACGCGCGCATCTTCACCCAGTACTCCTGGAAGTGCACGGCCTTGCGCTCGCCGTCGACCTCGACGGCCACATGCGTCTCGACCCGGTCGTCCGACATCGGCAGCAGCCGCACGCCGGGCTGCCAGCGGGCACAGAGCGCCTCGGTGACGGCGCTGAGCGGGTAGCCCGCGCCCAGCATCTGCGTACGGACGATGTGGGTGGCGAAGTCGCGGTCGCCGAGGCCGAACCACCCGGGTCCCACTCCGTACGCCGCCAGTTCCGCCTTGACCTGGAAGGACTCGTCCGTACGCCCCCAGCCCTGTTCCTCATTGATGCCACCGCCGAGGGTGTACATCACCGTGTCGAGGTCGGGACAGACCTTCAGCCCGAACAGATGGATGTCGTCACCGGTGTTGCCGATCACCGTCACGTCCGCGTCGGGCGCGGCCTGCTTGAGGCCGCGAAGGAAACGGGCGCCGCCGATGCCGCCGGCCAGAACCACAATGCGCATGCACCCATCGTGTCAGGCCGGTCGGACATTCCCGTCCGGGAGGGGTCGCCTCACCCCTTCCGCCCCCCGCCGGACTTTCCTACGCGTGTACGGCCTTCTCCGCACGCGGTGCGCAGCTCGCCGCGTGCATCGGCATCTCCGTCAGCCCGGGGAAGTAGATGTGCAGGCTCACGGCGGGGCCGATCGTGTCGTTGACGACGTCGTGCACGTACCCCGGCGCGAAGACCCGTTGCGCGCCGGGCGCGAGGGTACGGGCGCCGCTTTCCGTACGTTCGGTCAGTTCGCCCTCCAGGACGGTCAGGACGCCGGAGGACCGGCCGTGGTCGTGCGGGCCGCTGCCCTGTCCCGGCACCCAGGAGAGCAGCCACACCTCGTACCCGGGGCCGGTGCGCAGCCGGTGGTACCAGCGGGTGGTGGTGTCGTACCGGACGAGCGGGGCCCACTGCGCGCGGTCGGCCGCGAGCGTACGGGCGAGCCCGGCGAACTCCGCCACCGTGGCGGGGTGCTCACGCGGGGGGCGGAGCAGGTGCAGGACCTCAAGGAGGTCGCCGGCGATCTGGAGGTCGCTGTCGCTGTTCATGGGTGCGGTGGTTCCTCGGCAGGAAGAGCTGAGAGCCGTCGGACGCCCGGACACGTGGGAGTGACGGCCGAAGTGGCAACTGCGGAAACTGCGGCAACCGGGGGTGCGGCAGAGGGGAAAAGCCGGAGCGCTGCGGCGTCAACGACGCCAGGGCATCAACAGCGGGAGAAAGACGGACAGCAACAGCCGGCCTGGGCAACGCTGCGGAATCCACGGACGTGGGTCGCGGTGTGCACGGCGATCGCTGGCATGTCACTAAAGGTGGCGAATCTGGTTGCCACTGTCAACTCAATGCCCGATTTGGCGGTAATGTTTCACCACATCCGGTTACTCCGAGCGGAGAAAGGTTTGTGCGCCCGCACGCGCGGAGACATGGCGCAGCAACCGCCTGCGCAAACACCGTCGCGCCCTCGTGATCGGACTGTGATCCGGATCGCTTCCGCACCCGGATCGGCACCAAGCTCGGGGCCCGTGACGTCTCTCCCGGAGAGGGGAGGGGGTGGGCGCGGGCAGGCCAGTGGCATGTGTCAGGTTTTTGGTGATTTGAACACTTTCCGCATAGCCTTGGTTCCGCAGAGTGAATACCGGGCCCAATAGCAGATCTCCGCTTGACTGCCCCGGAGCCACCCACTTGTAATTTCACTCGTGTCGTTCGGCCGGAATCGGTAGCGGCCACCGCACGGGGACGCAAAAGACAGACGAGGGGCGCACATGACCGAGCTGTTCCAGCAACTGCTGGTCGAGGACGCGGACGAGGAACTCGGCTGGCAGGAGCGCGCCTTGTGCGCCCAGACCGACCCCGAGTCCTTCTTCCCGGAGAAGGGCGGTTCCACCCGCGAGGCCAAGAAGGTCTGCCTCGCCTGTGAAGTCCGTTCAGAATGCCTTGAATACGCCCTGGCCAACGACGAGAGATTCGGTATCTGGGGCGGCCTGTCGGAACGTGAGCGTCGGCGATTGAAGAAAGCCGCGATCTGATCGCGATCCGATCGATTTCTTTCGTTGTACCGGCTTGCTCTCCGATCGGTGTCCGATCAGTGTTCGATCAACGCGTGGCACACCACTCCGGTCTGACAACTGGTCCACCGGTATGACTACTGGTCCACGTGACCAATCCGCGCAAACCCGTACGTAGGGAACGGTCCGCGGTCCGCGACCACATCGCGGGCGGCGGACCGTCATGGTGTCAGCCGTTAGTGTGGGGCCCCGTCCGAGACGCATCAACGCCCCTTCGGGGCGACCCCCCGGCCGGAGGGCCCGTTACCTCAATGTCCCCCACCAACGCCGCGTTCGTTCCCGCCACCGCACCCGAGTTCCCGCGCCACGTCGTGACCGCGGTCCTCGTCGCCCATGACGGTGCGCGCTGGCTGCCCGACGCCCTCGCCGGGCTGCTGGGCCAGGAACGTCCCGTACAGAACGTCATGGCCGCCGACACCGGCAGCGCCGACGACTCCGCCCACCTGCTCACCGAGTCACTCGGCGACGACCGGGTGCTGCATCTGGCCCGCAGGTCCGGATTCGGTACGGCGGTCGAGGAGGCCGTGCACGCCGCCGGGACGCTCACCCCCGACGACCTGCCGTACCTGAAGCGGCCCAGCGGCTGGGACCCCGAGACCAGGACCTGGCGCGACGACACGTACGACCTGCCGGAACTGCCCCACGGCGAACCGGTCCAGTGGCTCTGGCTCCTCCACGACGACTGCGCGCCCGACCCCGCCGCCCTCGCCGAACTGCTGCGCGTCGCCGACTCCGACCAGTACGCCGCGATCGTCGGCCCCAAGCTCCGCGGCTGGTACGACAGGAAGCAGCTCCTCGAGGTCGGCGTCTCCATCGCCAACAGCGGACGCCGCTGGACCGGGCTCGACCGGCGCGAACAGGACCAGGGCCAGCACGACCAGGTCCGTACCGTCCTCTCCGTCTCCAGCGCCGGCATGCTCATCAGACGCGACGTCTGGGACGAACTCGGCGGCTTCGACCGCGCCCTCCCCCTCATGCGCGACGACGTCGACCTGTGCTGGCGCGCGCACGCCGCCGGACACCGCGTGCTCGTCGCCCCCGACGCCGTCATGCGGCACGCGGAGGCCGCCGCCCGGGAGCGCCGTACGGTCGACTGCGCGGGACGCTCCGTCGTCAACCCGCACCGCGTCGACAAGGCCGGCGCCGTCTACACCATGCTCGTCAACGCGCGGGCCGCCGTCCTCCCGTTCGTCTTCTTCCGGCTGGTCCTCGGCACCCTGCTCCGTACCGTCGCCTACCTCGTGGGCAAGGTGCCGGGCCAGGCCGTCGACGAGGTCATGGGCCTCTTCGGCACCCTGCTGCGCCCCGGACGGATCCTGAGCGCCCGGCGCGCGCGGGGCAAAGGGGTCACCGAGGCGTCCGAACTGCGCCCCCTCTTCCCGCCCCCCGGCGCCACCATCCGCGCGACCGTCGAACAGATCGCCGGCAGCCTCGGCCGGGACACCGACACCGACGCGGGCGGCTCGCGCCACGGCGTCGTCGAGTCGGGACCCGGGGGCGAGGACGCCGACTTCATGGAGGTCGAGCAGTTCGCCCGCCTCAAGAAGCTGGCCCACAAGCCGGGACCCGTACTCTTCGCCATCCTGCTGCTCGTCTCGCTCGTCGCCTGCCGCTCGCTGCTCGGCGGCGGGGCGCTGGCCGGCGGCGCCCTGCTGCCCGCCCCCGGCGACGTCTCGGACCTCTGGTCCCGGTACGCGGACGGCTGGCACCCGGTCGGTACGGGCGGCACGCAGACCGCACCGCCCTATCTCGCCGTCCTGGCCGCCCTCTCCGCGCTGTTCCTCGGCTCCACCGGCTTCGCGCTGACCCTCCTGCTCGTCTGCTCGGTGCCCCTGGCCGGCGTCACCGCCTACTTCGCCTCCCGCCCCCTCACCGAATCGCGGCTCCTGCGGGCCTGGGCGAGCGTCGCGTACGCCTTCCTGCCCGCCGCGACCGGCGCCCTGGCCACCGGACGCCTGGGCACGGCCGTGCTGGCGATCCTGCTGCCCCTGATCGCCCGCGCGGCGGTCAGCGCGTACGGACTGCGGTCCGGCGCGGGCGGCGGCTCGCGCGCCGGGGACGTCGAGGACGACGAGTGGCAGGAGAAGCTGGAGACTCCGGTACGGGGCAGCTGGCGCGCGACCTGGGCGTACGCCTTCCTGCTGACGCTCGTGACCGCCTTCACCCCCGTCGCCTGGCCGCTGGCCGTGGTGCTCGGCGTCGGCGTCCTCGTGCTGCGGCGCCGCGACCTCGCCGCGTACGCCGTCCGGGTCCTCGCCGCGCTCGGCACCCCCCTCCTGGTCCTGGCGCCCTGGTCCCTCTCCCTGCTGACCGACCCCGCCGCCTTCCTGCGGGAAGCGGGCCTGGAGTTCGGTACGGGATCGGCCTCCGCCCTCTATCTGCTCGGCATGAGCCCCGGCGGCCCGAAGACCGTCGGCGGCATCGTGCTCCTCGGCGTCGTCCTGGCCGCGCTCGCCGCCCTCCTGCGCGGTGAGCGGCAGTTCGCCGTCCGCGCCGCCTGGGTCGTCGCGATCGTCGGGCTGGTCTTCTCCGTCGTCACCAACAACTCCGGCTGGGCGGGCCCCGCCACCCTCGTCTACGGCCTCGCGCTGATCGCCGCCGCCGTCGTCGGCGCGGAGGGCGCGCGCGAACGCGTCACCGCCCTGAGCTTCGGCTGGCGCCAGCCCGTCGCCGCGCTCGTCGCCCTCGCGGCGGCCGTCGCCCCCCTGCTGTCCGTCTTCGCCTGGATGCTCAGCGGCGCCGCGGGACCGCTGGAGCGCCGCGACCCGGTCCAGGTGCCCGCGTTCGTCGCCGAGGAGTCCATCACCCGCGACCAGCCCCGCACCCTCGTCCTCGACGGCACCACCACCGCCGAGGTCTCGTACGCCCTGGTCCGCGGCTCCGGCAGCCGCCTCGGCGACGCCGAGCTGACCGCGTCGGGCGGCAGCGACCAGGGACTCGACAAGGTCGTCGCGAACCTGGTCGCGGGATCGGGCGCGGACCAGACCCGGCAACTCAGCGGGTACGCGATCCGCTATGTGCTCGTACGGGACGGCGCGCCGCGCGAGATGGGCCGCGTCCTCGACGCCACGCCGGGTCTGAGCCGGCTCAGCCAGCTGGACGGCAGCGCGCTCTGGCGCGTCGACCGCCAGATCTCGCGGGCCACGATCGTCAGCGGCGCCGACGGCGGGAACAGCGCCGACGGTACGGCGGACGGCGAACCGCTGGCCGTGGCCGCGGGCCCGGTCGAGGCGCACACCACCGTCCCGGCGGGCCCGGCGGGACGGGTGCTGCGCATCGCGGACCGCGCCGCCGAGGGCTGGCAGGCCACCCTCGACGGCAAGCCCCTGGTCAAGCAGACGGTCGACGGCTGGGCGCAGGGCTTCGAACTGCCCGCCGCCGGGGGCCGTCTCGACCTCACGTACGAGGACCCGATCACCCACACCGCGTGGATCTGGGCCCAGGGCGCGCTCGCCGTGGTCCTGCTGGTGCTCGCCCTGCCGGGGCGCCGCCGGGAGATCGACGACGACCTGCCCGAAGAGGAACTCGCGTTCCCGGCGCAGGCGGTCGAGGGCGAGGGCCGCAGGGCGCGCAGGCTGCGGGCGGCGGCGGAGGCGGAGGGGGAGACCCCCGGCGGGACGGACGCGGCGGGGATGCCCGACTCGGGGATGCCCGACGAGGGGACGGCCGACGCCGGGGAGATGCCCGGCCGGCTCGACCTGCCGGAGCAGCGGCAGCCGGGGCAGGAGCCGGGAGACGTGCCTGATCTCCCTCCGGTGCCGGCCACGCCTCCCGGCGCCGACGCCCCGTACGCGGCGGTGCCGCAGCAGCAGGCGTACGGCGAGTGGGACGGCCAGGCATACGTGGATCCGCAGTACGCGGGCTACCAGGGCGGTCAGTACCAGGCCGAGGCCTACCCGGCCGGCCAGTACCAGGGCGACCAGTACCAGCAGCCGTACCAGCAGTACCCCGACCAGCAGCAGTATCCGGACCAGCAGCAGTACGGCGACCAGCAGTACCCGGCCCAGCCGCCGTACCCGGACCAGCAGGCGTATCCCGACCAGCAGCCGTACCCGTACCCGCAGGGAACGTACGAGGAGGGGCAGCAGCCCCCGCCGTACGACCCGGCCGTCTACGACCCGTACGGCTACGGGCAGCAGCCGCCCGCCGAGGGCCCTGACAACGAGCGGCGTCCGCGCCCCGACGGGAGCACCGACCAGTGAACCGTACGACTCTCTCCCTGATCGCGGCCGCGACCGCCCTCGCGGCGGTCACCGGATTCGCCTCCCTGTCCGCGCCGGCCGACGACGGGAAGACGGCGGCGACGGCGACGCCGAAACTGCTCCCCGTCGAGCGGACCAGCCTGGTCTGCCCCGCGCCGAGCGTCTCGGACCTCGCGGACACGACGTACACCTCCTTCACTCCGGCGGGTGACACGCCGGGCGGGAGCACGACAGGCACGGCCGAACTGGCCGCGTCCTCCGTCACGTCGGCGGACCCGGACGCCGCCGCGACGGGCGACAAGAAGGACGAGAAGGACCAGAAGGACGACGAGAAGAAGGGCGACGAGAAGAAGGCCGGGGACAAGAAGGCCGACGCCCCTGCGAAGGCGTTCCTCACCGTGAAGACGCCCGGCGCCCCCGTCTCCAAGACCGCGGACGGCGCCGACACCCCCGCCCTGGTCGGCACGGCCACCGGCCTCCTCGCCCCCGGCTGGACCACCCAGCAGTCCACCGTGGACTCGGTGGGCGGCGCGCGCGGCCTGCTCGGGCTGTCCTGCACCGCGCCCGACACCGACTTCTGGTTCCCCGGGGCCAGTACGGAGAAGTCCCGGCAGGACTACGTCCACCTCACCAACCCGGACGACAGCGCCGCCGTGGTCGACATCGAGCTGTTCGGGAAGAACGGCGCGCTCAAGTCCGAGGCGGGCGAGGGCATTCCGGTACCGGCCCGCTCCAGCGTCCCCGTGCTGCTCTCCACGCTGACCACGGAGGCGTCCGAGGACGTGACCGTCCACGTCAGCACCCGTACCGGCCGGGTCGGCGCCGCGGTCCGCGCGGCCGACGACACGGCGGGCAGCGACTGGCTGACGACGTCCGCCGACCCCGCGGGCACGCTGGTGCTCCCGGGCATCCCCGCGGACGCGACCGACGTCCGGCTGGTGGCCTTCGCGCCCGGCGGGGAGGACGCGGACCTGAAGGTCCAACTGGCGGGCGCCGACGGCACGATCACCCCGGCCGGCAAGGAGAACCTGCACGTCAAGTCGAAGATGACCGCGTCGCTCGACCTCGCCGACGTCACCAAGGGCGAGGCCGGTTCGCTGATCGTCAGCCCGGCGCAGAGCAACAGCCCGACGCCGGTGGTCGCGGCGCTGCGGGTCGTACGGGGCAAGGGAAGCGATCAGGAGATCGCGTTCATCCCGGCGACCGGTCCCGTCACCGCCCGCGCGAGCGTGGCCGACAACCGCGCGAAGGGCTCCACGCTCTCCCTGACCGCGCCGGGAGCGGCGGCGAAGGTGAAGGTCGTCGCCTCGGCCGGCAGCGGCGGGGGCGAACCGGCCGAGAAGACGTACACCGTCAAGGCGGGTACGACCCTGGACGTCACGCCGCCGGTGCCGGGCGGGCTGAAGGGCCAGTACGCGCTGACGGTCGAGCCGCAGTCGGGCGGTCCGGTGCACGCGGCGCGCATGCTGGCGCTGCCGGAGGACGGCGTCCCGATGTTCACGGTGCAGACGCTGCCGGACGACCGGGGGACGGTGTACGTACCGGACGCCACGGAGGATCTGTCGATCCTGGGCGACTGAGGCGACTGAGGCGACTGAGGCGACTGAGGCGCCTGAGGTGAGGACGTGAGGACGTGCTGTCGGCCGGCTCAGGACGACTCCGGTCGCTCCAGTCCCCGGAGGAGCAGGCCGACCAGCCGGCGCGGGTCGTAACGCGGATCGCTGTCCCGTCCGACGCAGAGGTTGCCGACCCCGCGCATCAGCTCGTAGGGCTCCGTACCCGGCCTGATCTCGCCGGCGCCGGCCGCCGCGTCGAGCAGCTGCCCGCAGACGGGCACCAGGCGGTCGACGAAGTACGTGTGCAGCGCGTCGAAGCCGCTGCTGTCCGATCGCAGGGCGTTGGCCAGCCCGTGTTTCGTGACCAGGAAGTCCACGAAGAGGTCGACCCACTGACGCAGCGCCGCGAGCGGAGAGCCGGCGCTCTCCAGCAGGCTCGGCCCCGCCTCGGCGCACGCCTCGACCTGGTGGCGGTAGACGGCGACGACCAGGTCCGCCCGCGTCGGGAAGTGGCGGTAGATCGTGCCCAGCCCGACGCCCGCCCTGGCCGCGATCTCGCGGATCGGCGCGTCGACGCCCGAGGTGACGAACACCTCGGCGGCGGCACTGAGCAGCGTCTGCTGGTTGCGCTGCGCGTCGGCCCGCTTGCTCCGGGCCGGGACCTCCCCTGACGGGCTCGTACGGGGCACCACGCTCTCCTTCCGACGACCGGTGACGGCCTTTGACAAAGCGGAACAGTGTTCCGTATCGTAATTGGAACAACGTTCCGCTTTCCGGTCCCAGCCTAGCCGAAAGCGGCCGTCACGACTGCCTCCGGCCGCCCG
Source organism: Streptomyces sp. SID3212 (assembly GCF_009865405.1). Classification (GTDB taxonomy): domain Bacteria; phylum Actinomycetota; class Actinomycetes; order Streptomycetales; family Streptomycetaceae; genus Streptomyces. The sequence goes on from NZ_WWJY01001239.1 coordinate 19,170, forward strand.
TCGCGCGGCCCGTGAAGGGACCCCTCATCATGAGCACCTCGACGTACACACCCATGTCCCCGGCCGGCCTCCCCGGCCCGTCCGCCCCCGTCCTCTCCGTCAGCCCGGTGGTGCTGCCGGTCCCCGGCCGGCCCGTGGATCTGGAGGTACGGGTCTCCGCCCCCGTGACCGGAAACGATCTGCCGGTCGTCCTCCTCTCGCACGGCCAGGGCTTCTCGAACCACCTCTCCTCGCTGAACGGCTACGCCCCTCTCGTCAACTTCTGGGCGGCGCACGGCTTTGTCGTGGTCCAGCCGACCCACCTCAGCTCACGGACGCTGGACCTGGACCCCGGCACTCCGGGGGCGCCCATGTTCTGGCGTTCGCGGGTGGAGGACATGAAGCGGGTGCTGGACGGGTTCGACGCGATCGAGGCCGCCGTCCCGCCGCTCGCCGGGCGCCTGGACCGGAGCAGGGTCGCGGTGGCCGGGCACTCCATGGGCGGGCACACCGCGAGCCTGCTGCTGGGCGCCCGGCTCACCGATCCGGACGACGGTACGGAGGTGGACCTCGCCGACCCCCGGATCACGGCGGGTGTCCTGCTCGCCGCGCCCGGCAGGGGCGGCGACGCCCTGACCGGGTTCGTGGCCGAGAACTACCCCTTCTTCTCGACCGCGGACTTCTCGGCGATGGCGACGCCCACGCTGGTGGTCGCCGGCGACCGGGACTCCTCCGCGCACCTGACGGTCGCGGGCGCGGACTGGCACGTCGACCCGTACACCCTCTCCCCGGGGCGCAAGTCCCTGCTCACGCTCTTCGGCGCGGAGCACGGGCTGGGCGGGATCTCCGGATACGACGTCGCCGAGACGACGGACGAGAACCCCGGGCGGGTGTCGGCGGTCCAGCGGCTCACCTGTGCGTACCTCCGCACGGCGTTCCACCCCGGGGATTCCGCGTGGCAGGCGGCGCGGGAAGCGCTGGAGGCGGATCCGGCGCCGGTGGGACGTATCGAGTCCAAGGGGGCGGAGGCCGGAGCCTGAAAAGCACCGCATCCTCCTTAAAAGCACCGCATCCTCAGGAAGCGGCGCCTCCCGTCAAGGAGCGGAGAGGCCTCGGCTCATTCCTGCCCGTACCGCGGATCGACCGACTCGGGTGACAGGCCCAGCAGTTCGGCGACCTGCTCCACCACCACCTCGTGGACCAGGAGCGCGCGCTCGTCGCGGTTCTTGGTGCGGATCTCCACCGGGCGCCGGTAGACCATGATCCGCGCCGGGTGGTCCTTGCCCGCCGAGACCGAATTCCCGAGAGGTACGGACTCGTCCTGCGTGCCCGGTACGTCCAGGACCAGGAACTCGACCTCGGCCAGCTGGGGCCAGCGCCGTTCCAGCCGGTCCACGGAGTCCCGTACAAGATCACGGAACGTCTCCGAGCGGCTGGCGGAGAGGGGCACCTGGGGCGGGGCGACGGGCCCACGCATGCCTCGGCCGTGGCGGTCGCGGCGGCGCGGCCGGGGCTCGGTCGGGCGGGGCGGTACAGGACTGTCCATCACTGACGCAGCGTAGCTCTCTCGGCGTCCCGGCGATCGCGGCTCCGGCACCCCGGGGCCCCCATGTCGCATATTGAGCATTCCGGCCAAGCTTGGGCTCATTTACATGGGGTCCCGCGATCGGCGACCTTGCCGTCCTTGACGGGATTTGCCCCAAGTAATGACTGTGTCACGGGCTGTCGCCACCCGGTCGGGCCTCCTCCCGCGCAGGTCAGGGCAGTTGCTCCTGAGGTGGCTGTGCGGGATGTCACAGTGCGACACGGGCGAGTGACCTGGTGGAGAGTCGTCGCGGCCCGCTCAAGAGTGCGGTACCGTCCAACGTCGTGAGCCCTGTACGTCGCTGTTCGCGCACCGCGTGCGGCCGTTCCGCTGTCGCGACACTGACGTACGTCTATGCCGATTCGACCGCGGTCCTCGGCCCGCTCGCCACCTATGCCGAGCCCCACTGCTACGACCTGTGTGCGGAACACAGCGAGCGGCTGACCGCTCCGCGCGGCTGGGAGGTCGTCCGTCTGACGGACGGCACGGCCCCGGCGCGCCCGAGCGGTGACGACCTGGAAGCGCTCGCGAACGCCGTACGGGAAGCCGCCAGGCCCCAGGAGCGTGCCGCCGGGAACGGTGGCAAGGGGGCGCGGGGGGCGGATCCGGTCGAGGTGGGGCGCCGCGGGCATCTGAGGGTGCTGCGTTCGCCGGAGTCCTGACCCGGATTTCCTTCTCCTCATTCGCCGTGCCACAGTTCCTGCCCGTTCCATTGACCTCCGCTTGTCGTGGGCATGACCATTCCTCCACCGCTGAGAGATTCAGTTTCCGTATCGCGGAATCCGGAGGACTGTGATGACTGCGATGTCCGTATCCGTACAGCAGCTGGCGTTCGACCAGCGCCTGGAACCCGTCGCCCACTCGCTCGCCCTTTCCGCCCTGGTCGCCGCCCTTCCGCTGGCCGCCGTGCTGATCCTGCTCGGCGGCCTGCGGGTGAAGGCGCACCTCGCGGGGCTGACCGGTCTGGCCGTCGCCGTCCTCGTCGGCTGGCTCACCTTCGCGATGCCGCTCGGCCAGACCCTGTCCGCCGGCGCGCAGGGGGTGCTCTTCGGGCTCTTCCCGATCATGTGGATCGTCGTCAACGCCCTGTGGGTGTACCGGATGACAGTCCGCACCCACCACTTCGACATCCTGCGGCGCTCCTTCGGGCGCCTCTCCGACGACCCGCGGATCCAGGCGCTCGTGGTCGCCTTCTGCTTCGGCGCGCTGCTCGAAGCGCTCGCCGGTTTCGGGGCGCCGGTCGCGATCTCCGCCGTGATGCTGGTCGCGCTCGGCTTCGACCCGGTGAAGGCGGCCGTCGTCGCGCTCGTCGCCAACACCGCGCCGGTGGCCTTCGGCGCGATGGGCACCCCGGTCGTCACCCTCGCGCAGGTCACCGGGCTGCCCCTGGACACCGTCGCCTCGGTCGTGGGCCGCCAGACGCCGCTGCTCGCGCTGGTCGTGCCGCTGGTGCTGGTCGGGCTGGTCGACGGGCGCCGGGGGCTGCGCGAGACCTGGCTG
>NZ_WWJY01001240.1 GCF_009865405.1 Streptomyces sp. SID3212
CGCGGTGCGCGCCGCGTCGCGGCCGTCGGCGGCCAGGACGAGCAGCACGGGCCGTCCGTCGTCCAGCAGGTCGTGCAGACGCGGTACGGGCGGGGTCGTCGGGGTCGTACGGTCCGGGGCGACCGTGCCCGTACGGTCCGGGCCCGGTGCTTCCGTACGGTCCGGGGCGACCCTGCCCGTACGGCTCGGGGCGAGCGCTCCCGTACCGGCCGGGGCAAGCGGGACGTCCGGCAGCCGGGCGCCCTCCCGCAGCCGCCCCTTGGGACGGCCCGGTACGGCGTGCACCAGCGAGAGCTGGGTCTGGCGCGGGGTGACGAACCGGTCGAGCAGCCCCGTGCGTTCGCCGATGCCCAGCGCCCGGTCCCGGACGTTCCGCCGCCAGCCGCGCATCGTCCACAGCCGCGTCTGGAGGTCGGTGTCGCTCAGCACCTCCAGCGCCACCGCGCGGCGTTCGCGCTCCCAGCGGTCGAGCACCTCGGCCGAGCGTTCGCCCCGTACCACCGCGCCCAGCGGCCCGGCCAGGCTCGCGGCGTCCTCTATGCCGGTGTTGAGGCCCTGGCCGCCCGCCGGGCTGTGGATGTGGGCGGCGTCGCCGACGAGCAGCACCCGGCCCTTCCTGAACCGGTCCGCGATCTTGCGGTGGACCCGGAACACCCCGGTGCGGTGCTCGCCGGTGAGGCGGATCGGGACGGGGCAGCGCTCCGAGGCGGCCCGCTGGACCTCCGCCCGTATGTCGTCCGCGATCTCCGCGTTCGGGGCGAGGCTGGTGAAGACGCGGAAGTTCCCGCCCGGCAGCCCGACCACGACGAGCACACCCTTGGCCGTCATGAAGTAGTGCGCCTCGTCCTGCGCCAGAGGGGTGTCGCACACCCCGTCCGACAGCAGGAACTGCTGGGGGTACGTCTCCCCCTCGAAACCCGTGCCGATCGCGTCGCGGACCGTGCTGTGCGCGCCGTCCGCGCCGATCAGCCAGTCCACGCGGGCGCGTTCGGTGGAGCCCTCGCCGTCCGTCAGCTCGACGGTGACGCCGTCGGGGTCGTCGGGGGACTGCGTCACCGAGGTCAGCTCGACGCCGAACTCGGTCTTCCCGCCCAGCTCCTCGAACCGCTGCCGCAGGGCGTGTTCCGTCTCCTGCTGCGGCAGGGACACCGCGAACGGGAACCGCGTCTCGGGCACCTTGCGGAAGGTCAGCCGGGCCACCCGGCGGCCCGCCGAGTGGTAGTTCTGCGCGTGCAGCGGCAGCCCGCGCGCGAGTATCCCGCCGCCCGCGCCCAGCCGGTGCAGCGCCTCCAGGGCGCGCGGCCACAGCGTGATGGCCTTGGCGTGGGGGTTGGGGCGGTCGGCCCGGTCGATCAGCCGGACCCGTACCCCCTGCTGGAGCAGGGCCGTGGCCGCCGTGAGCCCGACCGGGCCCGCGCCGACCACCAGGACCCCGGACGGGCCCGAGGAGTGCGCCGTGGCGTCCGTCGTCACGCGCCCTCCCCGGTCCGTACGACGAGGCTGGCCACGTGGCCGTCCTGGCCGATCCCGGTGACGAGGGAGAGCTGTCCGGGGGCGGTACGGGCCAGGACGGCGGCGAGCTGGAACGCGCCGTCCGCGCTGTACGCCTCTCCCGTGACCTCCTTGACGCGCAGCTCGGTGACCGTACGGCCGCCGAGGGCCCGGCGGACGGCGCGCCGCTCCGCCTCCTCGAACCCGACGAGGCCGGTGGCGCCGAGCGAGACGGTGCCGACCTCCGCGGGGTCGACTCCGGCGCGCTCCAGGGCGCGGGTGACACACGCGGCGAGCACGGACGTCACTCCGGGACGTACGCTCTCGGGGGAGAACGCCGTCTCGCTCGCGAGCAGTTCGGCGAGGACGGGCGCGCCGTCCCGGCGGGCCGCCTCGGCGTCCTGGACGGCGAACAGGGCGCAGCCCTCGCCGACGGGGAACCCCTGGGCGAGCGCGCCGGACGCGGCCCAGCCCCACGCGGTCTGCGGGCACAGCTCCTCGACGCCGCCGACGAGCAGCCGCTCGGCGTGGCCGCGGTCCAGGGCGTTGCGGGCGTAGCGGAAGGCCGCCAGGGCCGCGGTCGTACCGCCGGACAGGGTGGCGTTGATGCCGTGCAGCCCGTTCCAGATGGCGATCTGGCCGGTGCAGGAGTTCATCACCGTGTTGGGGAAGGCCGCCGCGTCGACGAGGAAGGGCCGGTCGTGCACGTGGGTGTCCCGGGCGAACTCGCTGCTGCTGCGGACACTGCCCGACGTGGAACCGAGCACCACACCGGTGGTGTTCCACGCCGGGTCGGTGAGGTCGCCCACCGGCGGACCCGCCGCCGTGCGCAGCAGCGCGCAGGCGGCGAGTCCGAGACCGGTGGTGCGGTCGAGGTGGCGGGTCCGCTTGCGGCCCACGTGGTCGGCGAGCCGGAACTCCGGCACCACCCTGATGTTGTCGGGCAGCCCGTCGGGCTCGGAGGGCCCGAGGGGCAGCTCAGCCGGGTCGGAGCAGGGCTCGGTGGCGCCGCACAGCGCGTCGGCGAGGGCGTCCAGGCCGGTGCCCGCCGGGGAGACGACACCGAGCGCGGTGATCGCCAGGGGCCGGACGCGGGGGAGCGTACCGGCGGACGGGGCGGTCGCGGGGGTGGTCGTGCGGGCGGGGGCGGTCGTGGTGGAGAGCGTCATGACACCTTCCCCAGGATGGTGATCGCGTTGTTGCCGCCGAAGGCGAAGCCGTGGTTCTGGGCGATGCGGACCTCGGCGGGGCGCGCCGTGTTGGGCACGGGGTCCAGGCCGGGGCCGAGGGCGGCGTCGACCTCGCGCAGGTTCGCCGTCGGCGGCAGGAAGCCCTGCTCGATGGCCTTGCAGCAGAGGAGCGCGCCGAAGCCGCTGGCGGCGCCCATGGTGTGGCCGAGCATCGACTTGATGGAGCTGATGGGCGGCAGCCGGTCGCCGAACACCTCGCGTACGGCGGCGACTTCGGTGAGGTCGTTGGTGGGCGTGCCCGTCCCGTGCGCGCAGATGTAGTCCACCTGGTCGGTGGTGATCCCGGCGCTGCGGTGGGCTCTGCGGATGCACTCGGCGACGCTGCCGGAGTCGGGGTGGACCATGTGCTTGGCGTCGCAGCTCAGCCCGTAGCCCAGGACCTCGGCGTAGACGCGGGCGCCGCGTGCCAGGGCGCGGTCCAGGGGTTCGAGGAGCAGGGCGACGCCGCCCTCGGCGGTGATGATGCCGTCGCGGTCCTTGTCGAACGGCCGGCACACGTCCTCGGCGAGGGCGCCCAGCCGAAGGAAGCCGGCGTGGGTGTAGCGGTTCACCGAGTCGGCGCCGCCCGCGAGCATGTAGTCGGCCTCGCCGGTGCTCACCAGGTCGGCGGCGTAGCCGATCGCGTAGTTGCTGGCGGAGCACGCGGTGGGGATGGTCTGGGCCTCGCCGGTCAGGCCGAGTTCGGTGTTGACGGCGGCGGCGATACGGCCGGCCGGCACCTGCGCGACCAGGCCGGGGTCGAGGCTCTTGAGGCCCTCGCCGACCCACTGCCGGGTGAGCCGGTCCACCACGGGCGCTTCACCGCTGGTGGTTCCCATCGCGGATCCGGCACGCGTACGGGAGAGTTCGGCACGGTCCAGGCCGGCGTCGGCGACAGCCTGGGTGGCCGCGGCGGCGGCCAGGAGCGCGGACCTGCCCCAGCGGGCGGGGTCGAGCGTGCGCAGGGACGCGTGCGCGTCGAAGTCGGGTACCTCGCCGGCCATCACCTGAGGGAAGCCGGTGGTGTCGAAGGAGCGGGCCGGGGAGATGCCGCTGCGGCCCTCCCGTACGGCCGCGGCGAGGGTCTCGGCGTCCTTGCCGAGACTGCTCACCGCGCCGAGCCCGGTCACCACGACACGTCGGGGGCCGAGGTCAGACACGCTCGGCCCCGGCGAGCGCGATGACGTGGTCCGCGAGAGTACGCAGGTCGACGAGGTTCTCCGCCTCCTCGACCGGCACGGATATGGTCAGTTCCTTGTCGATCCGCGCCAGTATCTGGATCAGCGCCAGTGAGTCCGCGTCGAAGTCCTCGACGAAGCGGGCGTCCGGGTCGACGGCCGCCGGCTCGTCCTCCAGCTCCAGCTCCTCCGCCACGATGACCCGGACACGCGTGAGGATTTCGTCGGACGACAGCGTCACAGCCTTCTGAGACATGGTGGATCCCCCTCTCGCCGCCGGCGTATTTCACCGGCCGCAGAAGGAAATTAGGCAGGTGGCGGCGGCCACGAGAAGGGTTTTGCCCCCAAGGCGCCGGGCGCTGTTCCCCAGGCGGTAGGAGGCGGGTCCGTCGGGCGTATCACCCGTACCTCTTCCGGGACATCTCCCGATGTCACTTTCGAGGCAGTGCGGAATCTGTTGGTGGTACGGCCGTTGAGGAGCGGACCGGCGCCTCAGCATGCTGATTCCCGCGAACGCCCGTACGTATGTCCGTGCGCGGCGGAGAAAGGGAATCCGCGGAACAGAATCCTGGAAAGGGAGAACGATGTCCTCGACAAGCAGGGGAAGCGCCGGAACGGAGCCAGCAATATCCGGCGACATATCCGGCGACATATCCGACGACGTACCCGTCGACCACAGGGGTGCCCCATTCGGCCACGCGACGCGCACCCGCGTCCGGCTCCCTCCGCTGCACGGGCCGCTGACCGCTTTCTCCCTGTCGATGGGTGTGCTCAGCCTCGCCACCCTCATCGGTCTCGCCGCCGACGACCGGATCCTCAACGGGGCGCCGATCTGGCTGAAACCACTGCACTTCGCGTTCTCGCTCGCCGTCTACAGCGCCACCCTCGCCTGGCTGCTGCCCCGGATCCGCCGCTTCCCCCGTACCGCGTGGTGGGCGGGGACGCTGATCGCCGTCAGCTCCCTCGCCGAAGCGGTGATCATCTCCGTCCAGGCATGGCGGGGCACGTACAGCCACTTCAACACCCTCACCCCGACGAACACCGCCTTCATGAACAGCATGACCGTCGCGGTGATCGTCCTGTGGACCTCCAACTTCGTGGCCGCCGTGGTCGTGCTGCGCGACCGGTCGCTCGCGAGGCCGCTGCGCCTGGCCGTACGGCTCGGGCTGGTCCTCGCGGTCGTCGGCATGTCCCTCGGCTTCCTGATGAACATCCCCACCCCCGAGCAGCAGCAGGCCGTCGAGGCCGGGCTGCCCACCCTCGTCGGCGCCCACAACGTGGGCGTGGACGACGGCGGTCCCGGCATGCCGCTCACCAACTGGAGCACGGTCGGGGGCGATCTGCGGATCCCGCACTTCGTCGGCATCCACGCGCTCCAGGTGATCCCCCTCGCCGGCGCCGTCCTGGCCCTGGCGGGCCGCCGCCGTACGACGTTCGCCGACGAGCGGATCCAGGCCCGCCTCGTCCTGATCACGGGAGCGGCCTGGGCCGGCCTGCTCGCCCTGGTCACCTGGCAGGCACTGCGCGGCCAGTCACTCGTCCACCCCGACGCCGTGACCCTCGGCGCCCTGGGCGCGCTCGTCCTGGCGGTCGCCGCCGCGACGGCGGTCGTCCTGCGCCCGGGCGCCCCGCGCTCCGGCGGCCCGCGTGTGCCCGCCTCCGCCGTGCGACATCCATGACGGACGAAGAGAGACCGAGACCGCACATGTCCGAGAACGCAGTCGGTACGCTCGCCGAACCGCCCTTCCACATACGCTTCGCCCACACCGTCGACCGCCATCTGGTCCACCGGGCCGCCGTGGCCGAGGTGTTCGTGACCGACACCCGCCAGATCGGTGAGTCCGTCTATCTCGCGGGCGCCCAGACGCCGCTCTCGCACAGCTACTTCAACGACCACATCCAGCGGGGCGCGCTCACCGACGTCCTGCTGGTCCTCGAAGCGTGCCGGCAGGCGGCCGTCTGCGGGGGCCACACCTTCCTCGACATCGCGATGGACACGTCGTTCCTCGTCAACGAGGTGTCGGTGCAGCTGCGCGACCCCGAGGCGCTGCGTACGGGGAGCGACCCCGGCGAGCTCCAGATCCTCACCGAGTACCCGGCGGTACGGATGAAGGGCGGCCGGGTCCGGCAGGTCGGCGTCGAGCAGGAGCTGACCTTCAACGGCGCGGCCGTGGGCGTCTCGTCCATGCGGGTCAGCGCCATGACGAAACATGAGTACGGGTCGCTGCGCACCTATCAGCGCGGGGGCGTCGCGCCCTCCACGCGCGAGGTGCCCCGCCCCGACCGCTCGGGCATCCTCGCCCCGGCCCAGGTCGGCCGTACGTCACCGGGCAACGTCGTCCTGGCCGAACCGGTCTTCGACGCCGGGCGTCTGACGGCCCGGCTGCTGCCGGACTTCGACAACCGCAGCCTCTTCGACCACCAGTACGACCACTTCCCGGCCATGACCCTGCTGGAGGGGGCCCGGCAACTGGCCCTTCTGGCGGCGTTCTGGAGCGGTCGTCAGCTGTCGGTCACCCATGTGCTGGGGATGGACGCGGCGTTCCTGCGTTTCGCGGAACTCGACGCGCCCGTGGTGCTGAGCGCCGAGATGCCCGGCAGCGGCGAGGACACCGTGGACGTGGCGTTCCAGCAGTCGGGCCGCAGCGTGGCCACGGCGTCGGTGCGGCTGTACGGGGAGGCGAAGGCATGAGCGAAGGCAAGGGCACGGAAGCGGGCGGGAAGACCGGGGTCCGCGCCGTCTGGACCGACTTCCGCGGTGTCCTCACCCCGCCGCTGCCCTGGGCCGTGGCCTCCTTCTGCGAGCCCATGGGCCTGGAGCCCGCCGCGCTGCACGCGGCGATGCGCACGGTCGGCCGCCGGTACGGCACCGGCTCGATGGCCCCGCTGGACACCCCGCTCGTGGACGAGGACGAGTGGGGCCGGCAGGTCGAGGCCGCGCTCCTGGACGAATTCGGGATCCGCGCCGACATGTCGGGCTTCGCCGCACGGTGGTTCGCCGACCGGCGCGTCAACCAACCGTGGATCGACGAGCTGGAGCGGATCCGCGACGCGGGTGTCTTCGTGGGCCTGCTCTCCAACATGCCGCCCGGCTGGGACCCGTACTGGCGGCAGATGGTCGACCCCGGCCTCTTCGACGACCTCGTGATGTCGTTCGAGACGGGGTGCCGCAAACCCGACCGGGAGATCTTCGACCTCGCCGTACGGCGCTCCGGGATCCCCGCGGCCCAGAGTCTCCTCGCCGACGACCTGGCGGAGAACTGCGAGGGAGCGGTCCTGGCCGGCTGGCACGGGCTGCACTTCACCGACACCGCGGATGCCGTCCGCGTACTGCGAAAGGAACTGGCATGAGCCGCACCGTTCTCATCAGCGGGGGCAACCGGGGCATCGGTCTCGCCGTGGCGCGGTCGTTCGCCGAGGCGGGCGACAAGGTGGCCGTCACCTACCGCACCGGCGCCCCGCCCCCCGGCCTGTTCGGGGTGGCGTGCGACGTCACCGAGGAGGAGTCCGTCAAACGGGCGGTCGCCGACGTGGAGGCCCAGTACGGGCCCGTGGAGGTGCTCGTCGCCAACGCGGGCATCACCAGGGACGGGCTCCTGCCGATGATGAGCGAGAAGGACTTCGAGGACGTCCTCGACACCAACGTCATGGGCGCCTTCCGGCTCGCCAAGCACGCCACCGGCGGGATGCTCAGGAAGCGCTGGGGACGGCTGGTGTTCATGTCCTCCGTGATGGGCTCGCTCGGCTCGCCGGGACAGACCAACTACGCGGCCTCCAAGAGCGCCCTGGTGGGCCTCGCCCGCTCGCTCGCCTGGGAGTTGGGCGCCCGGAAGATCACCTCCAACGTCGTCACGCCTGGCCTCATCGAGACCGACATGATCGAGCACGTCACCGACGCGCGCAGGGCGGAGCTGATCGGCAACACCCCGCTGCGGCGCACCGGGACCGCCGACGAGGTGGCGGCGGTCGTACGGTTCCTGGCAAGTGACGCCGCGTCGTTCGTCACCGGGGCCGTGGTTCCGGTGAGCGGCGGCATCGGCATGGGCCACTGAACGGTCGGTTTCCACCATGGAGCACAACGACGTGCACCGGGACGGCGGGACACCCCCTCGGGGGCCCGTCGTCCTCATCGACTGCACCCCGCGCACCGGCATCACCCGCCAGGACCTGGAGGTGCTCGACCGCTGGACACCGAACGGCGTGGGACGGGACCCCGAGGCCGTGGCAGGCAAGGAGCGGCGGCTGCGGCACATCGCCCGCACGCTCTACGAGTCGTGGCTCAGACCGCTGCGCGTACGGTCCGAGGACGTCGGCGGCGGGTTCGTGTTCACCCACCCCGCCGCCGGGGTGACCGTGCTGGAATGCTGCGCCCGGCACACCCTGCACGTGGACGTGTGGGACACGTGTGACCGGTTGCGGGTGCTCGCGGGCGGGGATCTTGAGCAGAAGGCGGGACGGTCCGGGCCACCGGTCGTCGCGCACCTGCCGGTGACCTGATCACCTGAGCACCTGACACCCGGGCGCCCGCGCCCGCCCCCGAGTGAGGAGACAACGTGCGCATCGTGCGCCACCACGAGTACGGCCCGTCCAAGGTCCTGGTCACCGAGGAGGCGGAACGGCCCGCGTACGGCCCCGAGGACGTCCTCGTCCGCGCCGAGGCGATCGGCGTCGACCACGCCGACGTACAGCGCAGGCTCGGCACCTTCCCCCTCGGCCCGCCGCCCCTCCCGCACTGCCCGTCCACGGACGTCGTCGGCACGGTCGTCGCGGCCGGTGACCGTGTGCGCGACATCACACCCGGCCAGCGGGTCGTCGTGTGGAAGGCGCGCGACGCCTACGCGGAGTACGTGTCGGCGCCCGCCACGCACCTCCTGCCGCTGCCCGAGGGACTGGACCCCGCCGAGGGCACGCTCCTCGGCTCCACCGGCCGGGTCGCCGTCCACCTGCTCCGTACCGCCCGGGTCGCCGAGGGCGAGACGGTCCTCGTCCACGCGGGGGCCGGCGCGATCGGGCACATCGCCGTCCAGGCCGCCCGCGCGCTCGGCGCGGCCCGGGTCATCGCCACGGCGGGCTCCCCGGCCAAGCGCGACTTCGCCCTCTCCCTCGGCGCGGACGCCGCCGTCGACCACACCGCCGCCGACTGGCCCGAGCGGGCCGCCGAGGCGGCCGGGCCCGGCGGGTTCGACGTCGTCCTCGACGGCATCGGCGGCCGGCAGCTCCTCGACGACGTCAAGCTGCTCGCCCCGTACGGCAGGCTCGTCTTCTACGGCGCCTCCGGCGGCGACACCGCACAGCCCTCGATCCCCGTCCTGTCCCTGATGGGCATGCGGCAGGTCATGGGCTTCAGCATGCCCACCCTCCTGGGCGGCCGGCCCGAGGAGGCAGCGGAAGGGGTGCGGCTCCTGCTCCGCTTCGTACAGGACGGATCCGTACGGCCGGTCGTCCACGCGCGCGTCCCGCTCGCCGAGGCGGCGCGCGCCCATGACCTGCTCGAAGAGCGGAGGAGCATGGGGCGCGTCGTTCTCGTGCCGTGAGGGGCGTAGGCTCGACAGGCCCGATTGGCAGACATATGGGAGGCGGCCTGATGACTGCATCTATTCAAGATGTAGGTCTCAAGCGCGAGCTGGAGCAGAAGGTCCGGGCGGGAGAGCGGCTGTCCCGCGAGGACGGGATCGCCCTGTACGAGACGGACGACCTGGCCTGGCTCGGCGGGCTGGCCCACGAGGTGCGGACGCGGAAGAACGGCGACGTCGTCCACTTCAACGTCAACCGCCACCTCAACATGACCAACGTGTGCACCGCGTCGTGCGCGTACTGCTCGTTCCAGCGCAAGCCGGGCGAGAAGGACGCGTACACGATGCGCATCGAGGAGGCCGTCCGCCTCGCCACCGCGATGCGCGGCGAGAACCTCACCGAGCTGCACATCGTCAACGGGCTGCACCCGACCCTCCCCTGGCGCTACTACCCGCGCTCGCTCAGCGCCCTCAAGGAAGCCCTCCCCGAGGTCTCCCTCAAGGCGTTCACCGCCACCGAGATCCACCACTTCGAGACGATCTCGGGCCTCTCGGCGTCCGAGATCCTCGACGAGCTGATCGAGGCCGGACTGGAGTCGCTGACCGGCGGCGGCGCGGAGATCTTCGACTGGGAGGTCCGCCGGCACATCGTGGACCACAACACCCACTGGGAGGACTGGTCGCGCATCCACCGGCTCGCCCACGAGAAGGGGCTCAAGACCCCGGCGACGATGCTGTACGGGCACATCGAGGAGCCCCGTCACCGCGTCGACCACGTGCTGCGGCTGCGTGAGCTCCAGGACGAGACCGGCGGTTTCCAGGTCTTCATCCCGCTGCGCTACCAGCACGACTTCGTGGACATGAAGGACGGCAAGATCCGCAACCGCCTCCAGGCCCGCACCACGATGGCCACCGGCGCGGAGGCGCTCAAGACCTTCGCGGTCTCCCGGCTGCTCTTCGACAACGTCCCGCACGTGAAGGTCTTCTGGGTGATGCACGGCGTGCAGACCGCGCAACTCGCCCTCCAGCACGGCGCGGACGACATGGACGGGTCGGTGGTCGAGTACAAGATCACGCACGACGCGGACAACTACGGCACGCCCAACAAGCTGGGCCGTGAGGACCTGCTCGACCTGATCCGCGACGCCGGCTTCCGGCCGGTCGAGCGCAACACCCGTTACGAGATCATCCGCGAGTACCCGGGGCCGGACGCCGACCGCCGCGAGTCCCCGCAGCCCATGCGGCTCTGAATCCGGAGAACAGAGGGATGTCGCTCATATTCGAACTGGATCCGGCGGTGGACCGCACCCTGCACGACGGACTCGTCGCGCTGTGGACGGACGTCTCCAACGCCGGTGGCTCCGTCGGCTTCGTACCGCCGGTGACCGGTGACGACATACGGCCCGAGCTGGTCAAGCACCTCACCGCCATGGCGGAGGGGCGCTGCCGGCTGCTGGTCGGGTACGACGAGGAGGGCGCCGTCGCCGCGACGGCGTTCCTCACGCTCAACACCCACCGGCTGATGCGGCACTGGCTCTGGCTGTACACGGTGATGGTCCACCCCCGCCACCAGGGCCAGGGGTACGGCCGTGACCTGATGGCCGCCGCCGCGGACGCCGCCCGGGGCGTCGGGGGCATCGAGGCGATCCGCCTCACCTGCCGCGGCGGCACCGGCGTCGACCGCTTCTACGCGTCGTGCGGCTACAAGGAGGTCGGGCGGGTGCCCGACGCGATCCGGGTCGCCCCCGGTGACGACCGTGACGACATCATCATGCTGCTCCCGCTCCACCCTTCGTACTGACCGCGGGAAGAGAGAAGGCCTGTTGTGACCCTCGCGAATCCGAGTCCCACCCTCCGCTACACGGCGATGCGGATCGGCGTCTTCATGGGCTGCCTCGTCTTCTCCGCCGTGCTCGTCCACTTCGGCGTGGTCCCCAAGGGCTTCGGCGACTCCAACGTCATCTGGGTGCTGCTCCTGGCCCTGGTCCTGTCGGCGCCGCTCAGCTTCGTCCTGCTGCGCAGGCAGCGCGACGCGATGTCGGCCCAGCTGGTCGACAAGGTCGCGGGAGCGCGCGCCAAGCTGGAGGCCAGCAAGTCCCAGGAGGACGGCGCGGCGCAGCGGTAGGCGCGGTTTCCCCACGCCGGGCCGTCGTTCACATGTCCGTCAAGTCGTAGGCTTATCAGGCCTACCGGGCAGTTCGGCGGCAGCGGGGGAGGGATGTCTGACGTGGGTGTCGTGCGTGCTTCCAGGAACAGGCGTTTACCCCGGGCGGTACGGGAGCGGCAGATGATGGACGCCGCGGTGCGGGTCTTCGGGCAGCGGGGTTACCGGGCCGCGTCGATGGACGAGATCGCCGAACTCGCCGGGGTCTCCAAGCCGCTGGTGTATCTGTACCTGCACTCCAAGGAAGAACTGTTCACGGCCTGCGTCCGGCGTGAGGGGGAGGCCCTGATCGACGCGGTGCGGGCAGGCGCGGAGCCGGGGCTGCCGGCCGACCGGCAGCTGTGGGCGGGGCTGACCGCGTTCTTCGCGCACACGGCGGACCACCCGGACGGCTGGGCGGTGCTGCACCGCCAGGCCCGTACGCACGGGGAGCCCTTCGCCGGGGAGGTGACCCTGCTGCGGGACCGGCTGGTGGCGTACGTGGCGGAGCTGGTGGGCGCGGCGGCCCGGGAGTCGCGCGCCACCGTCGCGCCCGCTGTTCCGGCCGGTGCCTCGGGGGCGGTTCCGCCGCCCCCCTCCGACCTCGGCGGGCGGGACGTGACCGGTCTGGCACAGGCGCTGGTGGGGGCCGCGGAGTCGCTGGCGGGCTGGGCGAACGACACCCCGAGCGTCTCGTCGCGGGAGGCCGCGGCCACGCTGATGAACTTCGCCTGGACCGGGCTCGGCGGCCTGATGGCGGGGGAGCGCTGGTCGGCGGGGGCGGACGCGTAGGTCCGCTTCCTGATACGACGCCCGGATACGGCCCCGGCAAGGGCAGGAGCCCTGCTTTCCCCACCCGAGTGGGGGACGCAGGGCTCCTTGGGTACTGCTCTTCAAGATCTTCGCGATCGCCTACCCGGAAGACTAGGCCGGGGTGACGTTCTCCGCCTGGGGACCCTTGGGTCCCTGAGTGACGTCGAAGTTCACGACCTGGTTCTCCTCGAGGGAGCGAAAACCGGACGCGTTGATCGCGGAGTAGTGGACGAAGACATCCGGGCCGCCGCCGTCCTGGGCGATGAAGCCGAAGCCCTTTTCAGCGTTGAACCACTTGACGGTTCCGGTAGCCATAAGCCCTCCTTGGGCCAAAGGGTTGCCCTGCTCCAGAACCTGCAAAGAAGTCTGAAAACTACAAAAGCCTGCGGGTCACATGCTCCGCAGGCTCTGTACTGCAAGGGAAACCAAACTGCAACTTGCGGCGAGCCTAGCACGCAGCGTAGGCGCAGCGGTAGAGGGAAAGATCACTTCACCCGGACGTTTGACAGGGGCCCTGACGTGCTGACGGGAGGCGCGCGGAACACACCCGGGGCGCACGCGGGACACACCCGGGAAGCCCCCGGAGCGGGCCCCCGCACGGGCCGGGTCTAGCCTCGGGATGTGGACAGTGCCGAAGGAATCGCAAGCGCAGAGGCCGCCGGATCCGATCATGGCGGCCATGGGGACCATGGGGACGGAGCCCGCGGGGACCACGCGGACCACACCGGCCACGGTCGCAGCCGGCCACGCGTCGGCCATATCCAGTTCCTGAACTGCCTGCCCCTCTATTGGGGGCTCGCCAGGACCGGAACCCTTCTCGACCTGGAGCTCACGAAGGACACCCCGGAGAAGCTCAGCGAGCAGCTCGTCCGGGGCGAACTCGATATCGGCCCCGTCACCCTGGTCGAATTCCTCCGCAACGCCGACGAACTCGTCGCATTCCCCGATCTGGCGGTCGGCTGCGACGGCCCCGTCATGTCGTGCGTGATCGTTTCCCAGCTGCCCCTGGAGAAGCTGGACGGGGCGCGGGTCGCGCTCGGCTCCACGTCCCGTACGTCGGTACGGCTCGCCCAGCTCCTCCTGGAGGAGCAGTACGAGGTGACCCCGGACTACTTCACCTGCCCGCCGGACCTCGGCGTGATGATGCAGGAGGCCGACGCGGCCGTCCTGATCGGCGACGCCGCCCTGCGCGCCTCGCTGCACGACGCCCCCCGGCTCGGCCTCCAGGTCCACGACCTGGGGCTGATGTGGAAGGAGTGGACGGGCCTGCCGTTCGTCTTCGCCGTCTGGGCGGCCCGCAAGGACTACCTGGCGCGGGAGCCGCTGGTCGTACGGAAGGTGCACGAGGCGTTCCTCGCGTCGCGCGACGTGTCCCTGGAGGAGGTCACGAAGGTGGCCGAGCAGGCGTCGCGCTGGGAGTCCTTCGACGCGGAACTGCTGGAGCGTTACTTCACGACGCTCGACTTCCGCTTCGGCGAGGACCAGCTCGCGGGGGTACGGGAGTTCGCGCGCCGCACCGGCCCGGCGACCGGCTACCCGGCGGACGTGCGTGTGGAGTTGCTCAGGCCGTGACCCATTGGTTCCGCCCCTGACACCCGTGGGCCTGGGGGGCGTTCGGAAGACCCCCTACGCTGCTCCGTACGGACGCGCGCGAGGCTGAGGGGGACAACAGCATGCAGCCGCTGGAGGCAGGCGAGGAGACCATCGGGCCGTACACGCTGCTGGGCAGGCTCGGTGCCGGCGGGATGGGCCGGGTGTACCTCGCCCGCTCCACCGGGGGCCGTACGGTCGCGGTGAAGGTCGTCCATCCGCACTACGCGGCGGACGAGCAGTTCCGGGCCCGGTTCCGGCGTGAGGTGGCCTCCGCGCGGCTGGTGGGGACGGGCCCCGGCGCGCACCGCTGGTCGGCGCCGGTGCTCGACGCCGACCCCGAGGCGGCCGTCCCGTGGGTGGCCACCGGCTATGTGGCGGGGCCCTCGCTGACCCAGGCGGTCGCCGGCCACGG
>NZ_WWJY01001241.1 GCF_009865405.1 Streptomyces sp. SID3212
GGTCGAGAGCGCCGGCGGCGCCGAAGGCCAGGGCCTGCTCGCGGCTCGGTCCGTGGGGATCGATCGCGAGGATCCGGGCCCCGTCGGCCACCGCGACCTGGATCACGGAGAGGCCGACGCCGCCGGCCCCGACGACCACGACGGTCTCGTCCGGGGCGACGCGGGCGACGGACCGTACGACCCGGACGGCGGTGGTGCCGGAACAGCCGAGGACGGCGGCTTCGGCGAAGGGGACGGAATCGGCGATCGGCACGAGGCTGCGGGCACTGGCCAGGTAGTACTCCGCGAGGCCGCCGTCGGAGTCGAAGCCGACCTTCGCCGCCGGGCGCGGGCAGAGGTTCTCGGAACCCTCGGCGCACCAGGCGCAGGTGCGGCAGCCTTCGTAGTAGTAGGCGAGGACGCGGTCGCCGGGCTCGGTACGCGAGTTCGTACCGGGGCCTGGGCCCGTACCCGGGCTCGGGCTCGGGCTCGCACCGACCGTTACGACCTCCCCGGCGATCTCATGGCCGAGGACGAGGGGCAGCGGTGGGGTGACGGCCGAACCGTCGACGAGGTGCAGGTCCGTGTGACACAGACCGGCAGCACGTACGCGGATCAACACCTGTCCCGGGCCGGGAACCGGGCGCGGCCTGGTCTCCAGCTCCAGCGGTCCGCCCAGAGCGCGCAGCACGGCCACGCGCATCACCTCGCCGGTCACGAACGCCTCCCAAAGCTGCCTACGTGCCCACCTGCCCGCCGGAATCCGGAAACCGGAAGCCGGAACGAGCGGACCGGCCCCGGCCCGGATCCTCACACGGCCGCACCCCCTTCGCGGCCCACGCGGCGGCGCATTGACGTTTCTCCCGGCCCTGACCTGCGCGTTCCTCCCGCCGCCCCGATTCGGATTCACCCGTAGGACGGGTGACCACCTCCCGTACACCCCGGCTCCCCAGGCCCGTGAGCCCGCCCTCACCGGCCCTCCGTACCACCCTGACCAGCACCTTTGCCGATCCCGCCGCCCAATCTCCCGCAAACCGGAGCCGAACGGGCCCCGGGCCGGGCCCCGTCCCGGACAGTACGTTCCAGACAAAAGGATCACCAAAGGATCACCGGCACCAGAAAACGGAGCGGATCCGTGGACTTCGAAACCTTCCATCAGGCGTACCCGCACCTGCTGCGGTGGCTGATCGACGAGCCCGCGTACCGCAACGCGCCCCGGGGCCACGCCAGTCGCGAACAGCTCGGCGTGCGCTACCGGCTCGCGCGGGCCGACCAGCGGGTGGCGTTCGTGCCCGCCCGACGCGTCAACATCGTCTTCAACTTCGCCGAGTCGCTGTGGTACTTGTCGGGCCGGGACGACCTCGACTTCATCGCGTACTACGCCCCCAGCATCAGCAAGTACTCAGCCGACGGGCGCCGCCTGACCGGAACCGCCTACGGCCGCGCGCTCTTCGGTGCCGCCGACGGCCGCCCCGACCAGTGGCCGCTCGTCGTGGAGACCCTCCGCGAGGACCCCGACTCCAAGCGGGCCGTCATCCAGATCTTCCGCGGCGAGGAACTGGCCGTACTCGCCAACCCGGACGTCTCCTGCACCCTCGGCCTCCAGTTCCTCCTGCGCGAGGGCGCCCTGCACGCGGTCGCCTTCATGCGGGCCAACGACGTCTACCGGGGCATGACCAGTGACGTCTTCTCCTTCACCTTCCTCCAGGAGATGCTCGCGAGGGAACTCGGCGTCCCTGTCGGCTCGTACGTCCACCAGGTGGGCTCACTCCACCTGTACGACCCGGACCACGACCGCGCGCTGGAGGTGCTGGCGGATCCGGCCTCCGGCGAGGCGCCGCCGTGGGAGTTCCCCGCCATGCCGACGGGCGACAACTGGCCCTGGGTACGTGAAGTCCTCGCCGTGGAGGAGCGGTTGCGCCTCGGCCGCCACAGGTTCGCCGACGACGGTACGGGCGTGGACGCGCTCGGCCTGCCGCCGTACTGGACGCAGGTCGTCGACCTGTTCGAGATCCACCGGCGGATCCGCGGCAAGGAGCGGGTCGGCGAGGAGCAGTTGAGCAGGCTGTCGCCGATGTACCGGCGCCTGGTCGAAGAGCGTTGGCCCGGAGCGGTCTCCACCCCCACGCCCGCAGCCGTCTGACAGCCGGAAAGGCTCCCGGATGATTCCCGACACCAACACCACCAACTCCCTCTCCCCCTCCCCCTCCAGCACCCAGTGGAAGGAAACCGCCGGCATCGCCGACGGTTTCGACGCGTACGACGACCTCCCCGAGCGCCTGATCGGCTACCCGGCCGTCTTCGGCGCGGTGGGCATCGGCTCGCCCGGGGTGCGCACCGTCCTCGACTACGGCTGCGGGCCGGGGAAGGTCGCGGCACGCATCGTCGCGGCGTCCGAGGAGGTCCGCGTCGTGGCGGCGGACATCGCCCCGCGCATGCTGGACATCGCGCGCTCCCGGCGCGCGCACCCGCGCGTCGACTACCAGCAGATCGACAGCGGCAAGCTGCTGTCGCTCGCCGACGACTCCGTGGACGCGGCCCTGTCGTGCTACGTCTTCATCAACGTCGGCGAACTCGCCGTCCTGCGCGAGATCGCCACGGAGATCCACCGCGTCCTGCGGCCAGGCGCCCGTTACGCGGTGCTCGACACCAACCCCGCCACCACGGGCGTCCGCTTCTCCACCTTCCGGAGCGGGGAGCCGGGCCGTACCTACCGCGCGGGCGAACGCCGGCAGGTCCTCCTCGACCAGCCGGGCGGAGCCCCGCCGCTGGAACTGGTCGACCACCACTGGCCGCGCGAGACCTACCTCGACGTGCTCGGGGAGGCCGGCTTCACGGACCTGCGCGCCGAGGAGCCCGTACTCACGGATCCGTCCCGGCTGCCCACCCCGGCCGGCGACCACCCGGCGGAAGCGACCCGGCCCCCCTTCCTCATCGTCACAGGAGCAAAACAATGACCACCCCAGCGACAACCACCAGCCCAACCACCGGCACCACCACCCCCTCGCGCGGAACCCGCAGCGTCTTCCTGGGCGGCCCCTTCAAGGCCCTGGTCGATGCCGACGGCACGATGGACACCGAGGCGCGGACCCGTATCGAAGCGGTCATCGACCGCCTGGAGAAGGAGGGTTACGAGGTCCACAACGCCCACCGCCGCGAGTCGTGGGGCGCGAAGTTCCTCACACCCGACGAGTGCACGCGCCTGGACTACGACGAGATCTCGGCCAGTACGGTCTTCGTCGCGTTCCCCGGCAGCCCCGCCTCACCCGGCACCCACATCGAGATCGGCTGGGCCTCCGCCCTGCGCAAACCGATCGTCCTCCTCCTCGAAGAGGACAAGGACTACGCCTTCCTGGTACGCGGCCTCCACACGGTCGCCGACGTCACCTACCTGACGGTCGGAGCCACGGAGTCCCTGGTCACCCAAGTCATCGACACCGTAAACCGCCTGGCCGAGCGGGCCGACCGGACCGAGCGGGCCGCCCGGGCCGACATCGCCTGACAGCGGCGTGGGCCGCGCCTGTCGCGCGCCGACCGGGGGCGCCGGCCGGACGTTCAGGCACCTTGCGTCGCCTCCGTCCCGCCGGGGCCGACGTCACCGTAGGTCCGCGCGAGGGCGCGCGCCGCGTCGGCCATGGCGCGGCGCAGTTCTTCCGGTCCGACGACCTCGACGTCGGTGCCGAGTCGTAGCAGTTCGCCGCGTGCGTGTTCGGTGCTCTCCGTCGGGATGACCGCCTCCGTCCAGCCGTCGGCGCCGACCGGTGTCGCGGTGGCGGCGAACGCCCGTACCACCTCGGGTGGCACGTTGGCGGCCAGCCGCTCGCGGCCCCTCGGGGACAGCCGGACGGTGGCGGTGCCCGTGTAGCGGCGCGATGCGAAGTCGTCCAGGTAGGACGACCAGTAGTCACTCAGGACGAAGTCCTCCGGCCGTTCGAAGCGCTCGTCGCTCAACGCCGCGTCGAGGATCTGGCTGATCCGGTACGTGGCGGTACGGGGCCCCGCCGCGGCCACCACGTACCAAGTGCCGGACTTGAGCACCAGGCCGTACGGACACAACCGGCGCTCCACCTCCTGCGGTTCGCGCCACCGGCGGTACCGCACGTCCACCGCCCGCCGGCCGAACACCGCGTCCACCAGCAGGGGCAGATACGGAGTCGCCTCGGCCTCCCCGTACCAGCCCGGAGCGTCCAGGTGGAACACCGCGTCCGCCCGCGTCGCCTCGTCGCGCAGGGCGGCGGGCAGCGCGGCCAGCAACTTCAGGCGGGTCGCGGCCACTTCCCCGGCGAGCCCGAGATCGGCGGCGGGCGCGGGGAGCCCGGTGAGGAACAGCGCCCTGGCCTCGCCCTCGCTCAACCCGGTGAGGCGGGTGCGGTAACCGTCGAGCAGCTGATAGCCGCCGGTACGGCCCTGCTCGGCGTAGACCGGGACCCCGGTGGCCCGCAGGCGGTCCAGGTCGCGGTAGGCCGTACGTACGGACACCCCCAACTCGTCGGCCAGCCGGCGCGCCGACATGCGGCCACGGGTCTGGAGCAGGAGCAGCGTCAGCAGCAACCGGTCGGCGGACATCCGTCGATTCTGCTCCGGAACACTGACATGCCCTGGCGCACCCGGGTCCTACGGTCGTGGACGGGCCGGGCCGACCGGCCGCACGACGTACGTCGAAGAACGGATTCCGCTGTGTCCAGTGTGTCCAGAACCGAGCCCGTCCGCCGCCCCACCGTCATCGAGCTGCGCCAGTACACCCTGCGCCCCGGCTGCCGGGACGAGCTGATCGAGCTGTTCGAGCGGGAGTTCGTCGAAACGCAGGAAGAGACGGGGATGATCGTCCTCGGCCAGTTCCGCGACCTCGACCACCCGGACCGTTTTGTCTGGCTGCGGGGTTTCACGGACATGGAGGCCCGGCGGGAGGCGCTGTCGGCCTTCTACGACGGGCCGGTCTGGGCCGCGCACGGCCCCCGGGCCAACGCCACCATGGTCGATTCCGACAACGTCCTGCTGCTGCGGCCCTCACCGGCCGGGTGCGTCTTCCCGAGGGATCCGTCCCGGCGGCGGGAGGCAGGCGCCGAGGCACCGGAACGGTTCGTGGCCGCCGCGCTGTGGTACGTCCCTCCGGGCAGCCACGACGGCAGCGCCCTGATCCAGGACGGCCTCGTCCCCGTCCTCCGGCGGACGGGCCCCGCCCCCTTCGCGGTCCTCACCACGGAGCCGGCCGCCAACACCTTCCCGCGGCTCCCGGTCCGTACCGGGGAGAACGTCGTCGCGGTCCTCACCTCGTACCCGGACGAGGATGCCCACCGCCGCCACCTCGCCGACACGGCGGCCCATCCCCTCGTACGGAACGAGATTCTTCCGGCCGTCGAGCAGGCGCGGATCGCGGCTCCCCAACTCCTGCGGCTGGCGCCCACAGTCCGCTCACTCATCCGTTGAGGACGGGGGGACGGGGGGACGGGGGGAAGGGAGGACGGCGGGAAGGGCGGGAAGGGCGGGCGTCACCGCGCCCGGGCCGCGTTCACCGTACGGGGAAACCGAAGGAGTACCCCTGCTCCCGCAGCCAGGGCAGCACCTCGCCCAGGGCCGCCACGGTCTGGGAGCGGTCGCCGCCCGCGTCGTGGAAGAGGACGGTCGGACCTTCGGTGATCTCCCTCTGGACGGTGGCGACCATCGTGTCCACGCCGGGGCGTTCGAAGTCCTTGGAGTCGACGTTCCAGCCCAGCGGACGCATCCCCCGGGACGCGGCGAGCTGCCGGCTGTACGGGGTGAAGGCGCCGCCCGGAGCACGGTAGTACTGCGGCCGTACGCCCCCGGACGCCTCGGTGATCATGCGTTCGGCGTCCAGGATCTGCTGGGACTGGTAGGCCTCGGACTTGGTGTCCATGGTGGTGTCGTGCGAGACGGTGTGGTTGCAGAGCCGGTGCCCGGCCGCCACGACGTCCTTGACCAGGTCCGGGTACGCCTCGGCCTGCGTGCCCACCATGCAGAACGTGGCCTTCACATGGTTTTCCTTGAGCAGTTGCAGCACCTGCGGTGTCCAGGCCGGGTCCGGTCCGTCGTCGATGGTGATGTTGACGCCCTGGGGCCCGTGGTCCGAGGCGTGCGCGATCTCGGCCGCCACCTTGGTCACGGTCCGGTCCTGGGCCCCGGCGTCCGGCGCCGACACCCGCGCCTGCGGCTTCGACGCGACGGCGGGGGCGGCCTGCACGGTCCACATCGAGGCGGCGACGGCCGCCGCTGTCACCCCGAGCGCCGCCGCGAGAACCCGGCTGTGCCATCCCATTCGCTTGTGCCGCGCCATGTCCGCCCGCCCTTGCCTTTGCCGTGTCCGTCTGCCGACTCCGCCGATGCGGTGCACCCAGGAGGACATACGAACGGGCCGGCAGGCTCCCTGTGTTACCGATCACAGACAAACCCGCAGGGGCCCGGCGACAAACGGAGGAAGGCCGCGACAGACCGTCGGCCGCCCCGGCGGTCCTGGCCGCCCTGGCCGCCCCCGGTGGTCCTGGCCGCCTTGGCCGCCCTCGCCGTCCGGACCGGCCGGACCGCCCGGACCGCCCTGGCCACCCTGCCCCGGCCGGCGCCTCGGGGCGTTGTCAGTGGGTGCCGGTAGCTTTTGGGTATCCGGGGACGGAGGGTGTCCACGGATCGTCAGCGCACCACGCCTGCTCGCTTACTGAGGGACGCTCATGGAACCGGTCTTCGCGGATTTCTCCACCACTCCGGCGCAGCTGTCGAACGCCGTCGTGGGGTACCACCGGTGCGGGGTCGCGCCTTCGCACCTCGCGGTGGGCTCCGACGGGTACATCAAGCTGGACTTCGCCGTGACGCCGACGGAGGGACGCGGGGAAGCCGCCGAGGCGGTCCTCACCGTGACGACCCTCGGCGCGAGCGTTCCCATGGACGTGCTGCTCAACGGCAAGACGGTGGCGCAGGGAGTGACGTTCGCCGAGGCCGGCGGGCACGACGCTCCCCTGGGCACGGACGTGTCCGTCGACAGGGTCCTGTCCCTCCCGGGCGAACTGCTGACGCCCGGCGACAACCTCCTGGAGATACGGAGCCCCGCCGGCGAGAAGGGCCTGCTCCGGGTGACCGCCGTCACCGTGGACCCCGCCGAGGACATCGGCCGTGCCCGGCGCGCCCTGGCGGCCAGGGCGAGCACGCGGTCGGTCTTCGCCTTCGACACCGAGCAGCGCCCGCTCGACTCCGCCGTGTGGCAGCCCGCTTCGCGCCTGCTCTTCCACCTCGACCGGGGCGACCGGGCGGTCCCCGCGCAGCTCTCCTGGCGCGGGTCGGACGGCGCGGAAACGGCGATAGCACTACGGACCGACATGTCCGGCTTCCACGGACACCACCGATCCGCCGACGGCGCGCTCGGTGAGTTCCGGGGTGTGCTCACCGACCGCTGGGCCTACCCCGACGGCACCACGAACGGGCCGCTGCACCGCTTCTCCACCGAGGAGGGGCGGGCCGGCGACTGGCGTCCCTCCGGTGAGCTGCGCATCCTGCTCGACGACGGCCGGGGGGCGCCCGTCGAGCGGGTGACCTGGACCGACCGGCGGGGGAACGCGGCCTCGGTGACCCTGACCGCCGCCGTCCCGACGGCGGGCACCGGCGCCGCCACGCCGCCCGGCGAACTGCGCGACGTCACGGACACGATCATCCGTGTCGAGGCGAGCGACGAGTTCGAGGCCGGCGGGGAGATCGCGCGGAACCTGCTCCGCAGGTCCCGGAGCAAGTGGCTGGTGCACGACAACACCGCCGAACTGGACTTCACCCTCCGGAGCCCGGCCGCCGTCGCGTCGTACCGTCTGACCACCGCCAACGACTGCGCGGACCGCGATCCCCGGAACTGGCAGCTCCAGGCCTCGCACGACGGCGGTACGTGGACGACGCTCGACACCCGTACCGGCGAAGGCTTCACCCACCGCTTCGAGACGAGGGACTTCGTCTTCGCCAACATCACGTCGTACCGCCACTACCGGCTCCGCATCACCGGCAACGCGGGCGGCGACGAGATCCAGCTCAGCCAGGTCCAGCTCCTCGCGGGCGCCGACAAGGCTCCCTCAGCCACCGCCGCCGACTTCATCGGCTACTACGGGGCGGCCGGAGAGTCCCCCACCGGATACCGGGGTACGACCGTTCCCGGACCGGGGTCCGACGATCCGGGCGAGCAGGAAGGCGGTCCGCGCGAGAAGCTCCTCGCCGCCGATCTGACGGACACCGCGCAGGGCTTGGACAGCGCCGCCCGTCTCCTGGGCAAGCTGGCGGAGTACCTCCGTACCTCCTGAGCCGCTCCGGGGCAGCCGGTCCGGGCTGCTCAGGGGCCCGGCTCCCAGACGATGGAGACGATCTCCAGCGCCGCGTCCGACAAGGTCGTGTCCCCGTGCGTGGCCGCCCGGCCGTGGGCTGTCCGCACGGTGATGCCCCGGGTGGCCAGGCGCCACAGGGTGTCGGCGTCGATCACCACCTCCGCGTCCGCGTCGGCGTGGGCGCCCACCTCAGTGTCCGCGCCGGCGCCCGCGCCTGCGCCTGCCGCCGAGGCCGGAGTATCGCGGTGGTCCAGCGTCCAGCGGTCGGCACGGCGTGCGGCGGTCCACCGGCCGCCGGCGGGACCGGGCACCCGTACGCGAACCGTCGTGCCCACGGCGACGGGGTCCGGCGCAGGGTCTGGGGAAGGGCGCGCAGGAACGTGTCGAGTACGGGGTGGAGCAGTCGCGGCGCGGTGGCGCCGGGACGGCCCACCGCGTCGCGGATCTGCTGCTGGTGGACCCACAACTCCGAGTATTCGCGCGCGACGTCGAGCCAGGCCGGTGCGTCCAGGCCGGGTGCCGCCCAGGCCACGTCCACCCCGGCGGGGCCGTCCATCTCCCGGCCCGACCATTCGACGTCCAACTGAGCTCCCAGATGGGCCAGAAGGTCGATCAGCAAGCGAGGGCTGATCTGCCGCGCCGTGCGGACGAAGTCCTCGTTGGTCCGCGCCAGGAAGGCCGGCAGGGTCTCGTCGGACCCGAACTCCGGTCCGGGGTACCGGTCACGGCCCGCCGACAGGCGCCGGACGTAGTCGTGCAGGACGTGGCCGGCCACGTCCCGCACGGTCCAGCCGGGGCAGACAGTCGGACACGCCCTAGCGCCGCCAGCAGGTCCACGAGGGCACCTCGCTCGACAGGGAAAAGCGGTCGGACGTCCAGGGGTGGTCCCAGCCAGGTCCAGTCATCCATCGGGACAGTGGACCACCGGGTCGCCACCGCCCACCACAACATTCCGGGACGTTCGACAACAGCCACCACCGCCCCCGCCTCCTCCTCCCCTGCTTGTGACAGCCCTGTGACCCGAAGTGTGACCTCCGCCACGCGCGCGGGGCCAACTCCCCGATGAAGATGACCGGATGAGCCGACGACCCGCCCCTCTCCGCCCGCGCCTCGCCGCGACCGCGCCCCTCCTGGTGGCCCTCGCCGTGATCGGCCCGCTGCTCGCGGCCTGCGGGTCGGAGAGCGTGGGCGCCGGGAGCGCCGGTGCGGGCGCCGCCGGATCGCCGACCCCTACGCCGGTCACCGATCCGGGCATGGACGGGGTACGGATCACCTCGTTCACCGGCCCCGGGGACTCGGCGATCTCCGCCGCCTACGAGGTCACCAACGACGGCACCGAGGCCCTGACCTACTCGGTCATCTTCACCTTCACGAGCAGTGACGGCGGGTCCATGGGCAACAAGAACGTGTCCGTACGCGACCTCGCCCCCGGGAAGACCGCGCGGGGCACGATCCAGGCCGATCAACTGCCGTCCTCCGCGCCGCTGGTGACCGGGGCCAAGGTGTCCCAGGTGCTCAAGGTCCCCGCCGCCGAGGCACCGGCCGAGCCGGGCACCTGCCCCGCCTCCGGGATCCGGGTCAACACCGACGAGGGCGAGGCGGCCATGGGACTGCGCGTCGTGGGCCTGCACCTGGACAACTGCGGCACCGGCACCTACACCGTCGAGGGCTACCCGTCGCTGGAACTCCTGGACAAGAACCACAAGCCCGTCACCGGCATCAGGATCCTCAAGGGCAGCAGCGAAATCACCACCGGCGCCGGCCCCGACGAGCAGCCCCGCCCCATCACCCTCAAGCCCGGCGAGTCGGCTAGCGCCAACCTGGTGT
This sequence comes from Streptomyces sp. SID3212, assembly GCF_009865405.1. GTDB lineage: Bacteria > Actinomycetota > Actinomycetes > Streptomycetales > Streptomycetaceae > Streptomyces. The sequence goes on from NZ_WWJY01001241.1 coordinate 10,110, forward strand.
GGCGCAACACCACCCAGTCGGGCACGCCCGTCAACGTCCCGTACGTAAGAATCCACGCAAAACCCGGCGCCGCCCCGGTCATGGTGACCCCAGGCCTCGACCTCGGAACCACCGGCAAGCTCGGCGTCCGACCGTGGAAGAAGACGGAGACCCGGTAGCCCCCCACGCACACACGCACACACGATCCAGCCCCCCGCCATCTGAGAAGGTCCCGTCAGGGGCGGTCAGGGGGGTGTGTTGCCTCGTTGTTTTGTTGTGTTGAGGAGTTCCGGGAGGTCTTTCAGGCGGTCCAGGCCCTTGACCGCCTGGGCGGTGCGGGGGTTGGTGGACAGGCGGGGGCGGTGGCGGTGGAGGAAGGACCAGTAGCCCGTCGTGTACGGGCAGGCCTGGGGGCCCGTGCGGTGGGTGGGGGTGTAGGCGCAGGGGGCGCACAGGTCGCTCATCTTGTTGATGTACGCGCCGCCGGAGGTGTACGGCTTCGTCGTCATCAGGCCGCCGTCCGCGTACTGCGACATGCCGACGACGTTGGGGAGCATGACCCAGTCGTAGCCGTCCACGAAGCAGCGGTGGAACCAGTCGGTGACCGCCGCCGGGTCCCAGCCGTCCTGGAGGGCGCGGCTGCCCAGGACCATCAGGCGGGGGATGTGGTGGGTCCAGCCCGTGTCCCGTACCTGACCGAGCACCGTGGACAGGCAGTTGGCCGTGACCGCGTCCGCGTCCAGGTCCAGGAACCAGTCCGGCAGCGGGGTGGTGTGGCGCAGTGTGTTCCGGTGGCGGTAGTCCTCGCCGAAGTGCCAGTACAGATGCCAGACGTACTCCCGCCAGCCCGCGATCTGCCGTACGAAGCCCTCGACGCTGTTGAGGGGCGCGGCCCCGGTACGGTACGCCCGCTCCGCACGCTCCACGCATTCCGCCGGGTCCAGGAGACCGAGGTTCAGGGGTACGGACAGCAGGCTGTGGCTCATCACCGGGTCGGCGGCGAGCATGGCGTCCTCGTAACGGCCGAAGTCCGGGAGCCGGTGGGTGACGAACCGCCGCAGCGCGGACAGCGCCTCGCGGCGCGTGACGGGGAAGCGGCGTGGTCCGTCCCGGCCGACGAAGGAGACGTCGCCGTCGCGCTCCCAGCGGTCCAGGTCGTGGCGGACCTCGTCGTCGACGGCGTCCTCGCGGGGCCGCCACGGGCCCCGGAGAGGCAGGGTCGGCTGTCCGCGCGGCGGAGGCTCGCGGTTGTCGTGGTCCAGGTTCCACCGCCCGCCGGCGGGCTCGTCGCCGTCCATGAGCAGGTCGTGCCGTTCCCGTACCCAGCGGTAGAAGCCCTCCAGCCGCAGACCCTTCCCGCCGCCCCGGCCGGCCCACTCGGCGAAGTCGTCGTGGCTCACCAGGAAGCCCCGCGCGGGCAGGATCTCCACGTCCTCCCGCGCGGCGGCGAAGTCCAGGGCCCGGCGGGAGGTGGGGTGGCGGACCGTCAGCCGGGGGCGGCGGTGGGACGCCTGGTTCCCGAGGGCCTGCCCGAGGGCTCGTTCGAGGCCCTCCGCGTACGTCTCGGCGCGGATGTACGTGACCCGGTCGCCGAGTTCCGCCGCGCGGTGCCGCATCGCCGAGAGGATCAGGTGGGCCTTGGCGCGGTGGAAGCGGCGCCGGCGCAGTACCGAGCGCGCCTCGATCATGATCAGGGGGGCGTCGGCGTCGGGGCCGCCGTGGCGCGGGTCGAGGAAGTGCGGGCCGAGCTGGTCGCCGAAGAGCCAGTGGGGGCGTGGTGTCACGACGTACCACCCACCTCTCCGGCTCGCGGCCGCTGACCGACGGATGCCGGCTGACGGCTGACGGCTGACGGCCGCACCCCGCGCCCCAGCCTGTCAGGCCGCGCGCGGCGCCCGCCGCCGACACTCCGTACGCCCGTCCGCGACCCGTCGCCCGCCGACGGGCGTACGTACGGGGACCGGACCGGCCATTTCGAACCGTGGGTTCACCCGGGCTCACCCCGCCGTCGGCCCGGCGTTCACCGGCGAGCGCGAGGTTCAAGCCATGACTTCGAGCCCCTTCTCTCGCAAACGCACCCGGATCGCCCTCGCCATCGGCGCCACCGTCGCCGTCGTCGGCGCGGGCACCGTCGCGGCCCAGGCCACCGGCTGGCTGTCCGGCCCGTCCCACGACTTCGGCGCGGTCGCCGACTCCTTCTCCGGGCACGGCAAGGTGACCGGAAACGTCCTGCGGAACGACTCCGGCGCCACCGCCGTCGTACGGCACACCGATCCGTCCGACGGTACGGTGACGGTCGGCGCGGACGGCGCGTTCACGTACACACCGAAGTCCGGCTTCACGGGTACGGACACCTTCACGTACACGACGACCGACGCGGTGCGGCTGTTCAAGGACGCCGACGCGAACGGCGCCCCCCTGCCGCCGCTCAAGGAGGTCGCCGGGCCGAACGGCACCACCACCAAGATCTCCGGCGAGGGCTTCGGCTCGTCGCTCGCCCCGGTGCCGGGCAAGGCGGGCCACTTCTACGGCCTCACCGACCGGGGCCCGAACGCGGACGGCCCGGACGGCAACAAGTCCGAGATGCTCACCGACTTCACCCCGCAGATCGGCGAGTTCAAGCTGGTCGACGGCAAGGCGCGGCTGGTCAGGCAGGTCACACTGAAGGGGCCGAAGAACCTCGGCGGTGTGAAGTACAGCGGCCGTCCGCCGCACGACACCAGCGAGGTGATCAGCGACGTCGACGCGACCAACGCCAACGGCGGAACGCCCACCCCTGTCGCCAGAGACGCGTACGGCTACGACTCCGAGGGCCTGGTGGCGCTGCCCGACGGCACGTTCTGGGTCTCGGACGAGTACGGGCCGTACATCACGCACTTCGACGCGAAGGGGTACGAGCTGGGCCGGCTGACCCCGTACAGGAACAGCCCGGACAACGCGTCCCACAAGATCGTCGGGTATTTGCCGGCCGAGCTGGCCAACCGGGTCAAGAACAAGGGCATGGAGGGCCTGACGGTCACGCCGGACGGGTCGACGCTGGTGGGGATCATGCAGTCGGCGCTCCAGCAGCCGGACCTCGGCAGCACGAAGGCGGCCGGTGTCGCGCCCGCGCGGATCGTCACGGTCAACCTGCGGACGTACCAGTCCAAGCAGTACCTGTACCTGCTGGACAACCCGGGGACGACGGGGAGCGCGAACAGCGAGATCACCGCGCTGTCCGGCACGAAGTTCCTCATCGACGAACGTGACGGCAATTTCGAGCCGTTCGCGCAGAAGACGCTGTACGAGGTCGACCTCAACGGCGCCACGGACGTCAGCGGCCTGACGATCGGCGGCAAGTCGCCCGAGGCGTTCGTGGGGGCGGCCGGCACCAACGCGGCGCTCGCCGCGCTCACCGGCGCCGACGTCCACGTCGCGCAGAAGCAGCCGTATCTCAACGTGGGGACGCTGGTGAGCCAGCTCGACCCCACGGGCACGTTCTTCGCCCACGACAAGGTGGAGGGCGTCGCGACCGCCGACGGCGGCAAGACGCTGTACCTCTCGAACGACGACGACTTCGGCATCGACACCATCGCGGTCGACCCGGACGGCAGGTGGACCATCCACCAGAAGGTCCTGCCGCCGACGGGCCGTACGGACAACGCGGAAATCCTGAAGGTCGACACGACAAAGCTGCCGGCGGTCCTGAAGACGGTGAAGGTGACGGTCCGCGTCCGCTGACGAACGCTGAACGCCGAACACCGAACGCCCGGCGGGGAGAATTCCGGACCGGCTGGCAATTCACTCGCGGAATGGCGCGAACGGATATCGATCCCGCATTACGGCGCGGAGCCCATTACGGGGAACTCGCCGGCAGGGATCTCATGCCACACAAAACGCCCGGCCGGGAAGTCCCGGCCGGGCGTTTCGGTGAGCCGCGGCAGAAGGCGCTCAACCGGAGGGCTGCCTCTCGGCGGCCGTCGGATCAGATCGTCGGCGTTTCGTCGACGACCTCCTTGTGCGGTTCGACGACAAACTTCCAGCCGTCGCTGGGCTCCAGGAACCGCACACGGGTCGGGTAGATGTCCAGGGCGCGGCGGTCGCGGTTCTGGGTGCTCGTGCCCTTGCGGCCGCGGGCCGGCTCCTCGAACAGGTCGACCTTGACGTCGGGCACCGCGGCGACTTCCTCGCTCCAGCGCTGGACGACTCCCACACCGAACGCGTCCCGCGCGGCGGAGTAGAGCGCGTCCAGGGACTCCTTGGTGCCGTTGGGCACGAAGAGGGCGAGGTTCAGGAGAACACCGGCGCTCTGGAGGACCTCGATCTCCTCCCCCGTCTTGTCCGCGACCCAGATCCCGCGCTCCTCGGCGTTGTCCGGGAGGATGTGGCGCTCCTCACCGAATACCGTCCTCGCGGTGAAGGAGCCTCCCTCAAAATTCTTACCCGGCTCTGTCAGGAAAGCCGGGGCATAGCAGTCGAGAGGAAGACCATCCATCTCCGCCGAAACAAAGATGCTGTCTTGGAGGCCCAACTCCGAAACCTCTTCGGCCGTAAGACGTCGAGCCGTAACCTTCTCGGTATTCACGCCATTCCCCTTTTTTCGCGGCGTCCTATAAACCCATCAAGACTCTACCACGAAAACGGGCAGCCCGATTCCATTGCGGGCGCCTTGGCGCCGAGTACAGTAATGGTCAACCCGTGAGTGATTTGTTTCGATAAGGCAGCGAAACGAAGTCGGTCCTCCTGTGGAATGCGCCGAAGGGAGCCGGCCGAATGGCCGGCGACCCAGTCGGGAAGCCGCGCGGTTTCGCCCGTGTCAGGCGGAGCGCTGGACCCGGGCCAGCCGGTCGGCGCGCCCGCGCCGGGCCGCGGACCGGATGTCCACCTCCGCGCCCGCACCCGCGCCGGGGGTCGCCTGCCAGCGGCGAAGCACCTCGGCGGTCCCGCTCACCCGGCTGTCGTCGGGGCCCGCGTCGAGGTAGAACAGCGACTCGTCCACCTCGATGTCGTCGCCGCCCCAGCGCACGACACCCCCGCAGTCGGCGAGGATGTCCCGCAGGACCTCTTCCTGGAGAGGGAAGAGCCCGCCCTTCGCGGCTGCCCCGGGCCGGAGCCGTACCGCCGTGCCGGACGCGAGGTTGGACTCGGGAAGACGCCTGCTAAGCGTGCCGATCGCCTGCCAGCCCGCCAGGTCGATCCGCTGGATCCGCTCGATCTCGTAGTGGAAGCGGCGGATCACATGGACCAGGATCAGTTCCACGTCGCCGATCCGGACGTCGACCCCGAGCCCCGTGCCCGCCACGGGACGTGTCCACACCGTCGAGACGTGGTTCGCCCTGCTCTCGATGGGCCACCCGTTCGCCGATGTCGGTGGTTTCCCCGGCTTCGCCGGTGCCGCGGCGGCGGCCACGGCCGGCAGGAAGGAGCTTGTCGCCACCGCGGCACCGATCGCCGCCGCGCCCTTCAGCGCGGCCCGTCTCGCCATCTCGTTCTGCACGCCTCGACTCCCTTGCTCATGGACTCACGGAATGAGGAACCGGCCTCACGCGCTGCGTGACAGCAGGTTGTAGTGCTCCAGTACGTTGTAGAGCCCGATCAGCTCGCGACCGTACTGCTGGGCCTCTGCCGTGGTCCCGTTGTACCGGGCCAGCAGCGCCTGGGTGTCGGCCAGGCTGGTGGTCGGAGTCGGCCTGGCGATGCCCAGTTGATGGGCGTTGTAGACCGTGAGGTAGGCGGCCGTCCGGATGTTGTACGACGTCTCCTGGAGCGCGTCCCACACCGGCCGCAGATCACCCTCCGGCAACACCGGTCCATTGATGATGCCCTGCTGCACGCAGTAGTTGCGGGCCTTGATGGCCACCCACGCGAAGATCTGCCCCCAGCCGGTGCTGCAATCGTCGTCCAGCCCGCGCCTGACCGCCTCGTCGGCCGCGAAGTCCAGGGGATTCAGTTTGCGCAGCTCCCACAGGACCGGTGCCTGGATCAGGGCCTTGCGGAGTCTGAGCTCCCGCGCCAGTGACGTGAACAACCAGTCCGCGGTCAGGACGAAGTCGAACGCGTTGGTGGTGGAGATGCCGCCCAGCGTGACCCAGTCCTTGTCGGGAGTCCAGCCCTCGCCGCCGGTCTCCGGGACTCCGATCGAGGTCAGGTAGTTCCTGACGTCCGTCAGCATCGGGTCCCTGTACGCGGCCTTGTTCAGGTCGGTGTCCAGCCCGTCGGTGTACGCTCCCGCGTCGAAGTCGCCCTGCCCGGTGTCACGGCCCGAGACGATGTTGTTGTCGATCTCGATGAAACCGCTGCCGGAGCCGACCGTGATCGTGGCGATCTGGTCGAACGCCCAGTTGGACGGCAGCGGATAGCCCAGGTTGCCGGAGAACCCGCTGGACATGTCCGACACAAAACTCGCCGTCGCGTACCCGGCGTCCGCCACACGCTGGCAGACGTTGCGCGGACCGTAGACGCCCACGCCGTACTTGGAGCTCTCGTAGAGGGTCTGCGCGACACTGCGGAAGTGCGGAAGGATGTACTGGCCGACCTCCCCGTCCACCGCGTCGTAGTCGACCGCGAAATAGATGATCGTGCCGGGCTTGAAGCCGTGATGCCGGGCCCATTCGATCGCCCTGAACGCGTCGCTGGCGCCTTGGGCATGAGTGAAGTAGTCCGCGGAACGGCTCGTCGTCTGGAAGATCGGGAAGCACCGCAGCCCGTACTCCTTGATGGTGGCGAGCTCACCCGGCTGGATCTGCTTCTCCGGCAGACTCGTGGTGGACGGGTTGAAGAGGTACCGGCCGATGTACTGGTAGCCGGCGCTCTTCAGCGCCTGGGCGCGCGCCGGCGTGATCTTCGTGACGCCGTCGCACGCCGTGCCCTTGCGGGTCTGGTCGCCGTAGGAGACGAGCAGGGAGGCCCAGGTCTGGAAATCGCCGAGCCCTGTGACGGGGAGCTTGGAGAACGACTGGAAGCTCTCCACCGCCGCCCTGACCTCGGCTGTGAAGCTTCCGAAGGCGACACTCCGCCTGTTGAGGATCATCGCCGCGGTGAAGAGCTGCGCCCACGTGCCCGTGGTGCCGGACGAGACCGTGTGCGACCTCAGGCCGGACTGGGTGCCGGGGCCGAAGACCCCGGTCGCTGTGCCGTCCGCCATGCCCAGCTCGTACTGGACCGCCAACAGCATCGACTTGGCGACGTCGCGGGAATGGTGACCGTCACAGGGCATGGCGTAGAAATCCCTGCGCTGGATGTACCGGCCGTTCAGCCACTGCTGAATGGAGCGGATGGCGCTCGACCCCTGGGGGGTGGTGACGTAGGCGTCCATGGTCAACAGGCCCTTGACGACCTTCGGCCACAGGGAACTGCCGGGATACGTGGCACTCAGGCCCATGTCCTGGTTCAACTTCACCACGGCCGCCTGCACCCGGGAGTTGTACGTCCCGTCGATCACACCGCCGTCGTACCCCTTGCAGTACAGGGCGGACTGGATGATCCGGCACAGGGCCGCGGAAGGCATGGTGGTCGCGTCCAGCTTTCCGTACTTCGTCGTCAGCGTCGAAAGGGTGGTGGGGCCGAAGGAGTCCGAGAGGGACGTGATTCCCATTTCGTACTGGAGCGCGCGGGTCAGCGCGTACATCGTGTTCCAGCCCGGGACCCCGTCCTCGCTCAGCTTGGATATGCCGAGCTTCGCACCATTGCTGTAGGTCGTGTTCACAAACCTCTGGGCAAGACTGACCATTTCGTCGGCCACGAACTGTCTCCTGACATCCGGCGGCGAAGAGAGGAACGAACAGGCCGGCCCCCGGCCGGGAGGCCGGGGGCCACAGAGGCTAAGGGGCTTCGATTCTCCAGTCGGAGCAGGTGCCCTCGCTGATGCTGTCCGTGGCGTAGTCGCCCGAACAGGCCCGGAATTGAACGGACTTGAGGGTGATTCCCGGCACGGACTCCGGGAATGTCTTGTTGACGTAGAGCCACCCGGCCGCCTCTCCGGACCTGTTCCAGATCGTTCCTTGACGCACGACCGCCCCGGTGGGGCTCACCTCGTCGTCGAAGAATTTCCACTGAATGACCACCGGGAATCCGTCCGCCCACGTGTCCCTGATCCGGAACCACTCGCCCAGCGGGGCGAAACACGCCTGGCCGTTGGCACTGCCGGAGGTGCACTTCCACGACTGGCCGTCGCTCGGGCCAACGGTGTCGGTTGCCAGCTGCCTGCCGTCGGCGGCACCGGCCGCGGTGGCTTGAGTGAGGACCAGTGTTCCGGCGGCGGCGAGAGCCAGTACGGCGGAGCGGATTTTCATGGATTTCCCTGTCTGTTTCGACCTCGGACCCTTGGGCCTTTTGGCCTTCTCGTTCTTGTTCCTTGTTCCTTGTTCCTTCTGCGAAAGACAGTCTGCGGGGGCCGCTTCTTGTTCTCCACGGTTTGCCTCTCTCGGCAAACCCTGGGTCAAGGGAGAGGTGGTGGAGACGAAATGATCCGTGCGCGTCTTTCTCAGTTGATGGTGACGACGTGGGCCCAGGACGGTGGGGTGTCCGGGATGTAGGCGGGCTCTTCCTCGTCGGTGGCGAGGGTGGGGCGGGGGAAGAGGCCCACCACCGTGCGGCAAGGGGGCGGGGCGGTGGGCCACGGGGTCTGGCCGTCCGTCAGGGCGACAATCACGTCAGGGCGGGGGCGGGAGCGGAGTGCGCGGGCGAAGCCCGAGCGGAGGTCCGTGCCTCCGCCGCCGATCAGTTCGACGTTCCCGGCGCGGCAGAGCGGGACGGCGATCCCGGCCGCCGCGTCGCAGGAGATCACCGAGACCAGGTCACGCCGTCCGCCCACCGCCCGCGAGATCGCCGCGACTTCCAGCAGCGCGCTGCCCAGTTCGGCGTCGCTCACCGACCCCGAGGTGTCGATCACGACGCAGACCCGGGGTGGTGTACGACGCAGGCCCGGCAGGAGCACACCGGGCACCCCGGCCGAGCGCCGGGACGGACGGCGGTAGCTGTGGTTCTCGCCCACCCCGGGCCCGGTCGCCGCCGAACGGATCGCCGACCCCAGCAACCGCCGCCAGGGCTGCGGGGGTTGGAACGCCACGTCCGCCCACCGGCGCCACCCCTCCGGGGCGTCGCCCGGCCGGCCCCTGATCCCCTCGGCGACCCGGAAACGTACCGCGTCGCGCTGCTGCCTGCTCAGCCCGTGCGCCCCGTCGGGGCCCAGCTCCCACGGCCGGACCTGGCCGTCGGCACCACTGCCGCAGTCCAGCCACGCCAGGTCCCCGGTGAGCCCCGACATGGACGACCGCCGCAGGTACTCCTCCATCAACAGCCCCTCGGGCATCCCCAGGAGGGAAGGCAGCACCGCGCCGGTGGGCCGGGGCAGGCCGTCGCCGTAGATGTCGTCGTTGATCTCGAAGTCGGCGGCGATGTTACGGCGCAGCCGCCGGCCAGGCCCGTACTCCTCGCGCTCCCGCGCGTACCGCTCGCCGCGCCCGTGGTGGTCCCGGAGGAGGTGGGAGACCTCGTGCACCCAGGCGCCCGCCAGCTCCTCCACCGGCATGCGCGCGACGAAGCCGGGGGAGACGTAGCAGCGCCAGTGCGCGTCGACGGCCATCGTCGGCACCGACCGGTCCTCCACCACGTGCAGGGCGAAGAGCGCGCTCGCCAGGTAGGGGCGGACCTTCACGGCGTGGAGGCGGGCGGCCAGCAACTTCTCGGTGTCCAGGGGGAGTCCGGGTTCGTGGCGGGGCTCCTGGCCGGGTCCCTGGCGGGGCTCCTGTCGGGGGCCCTGGCGGCGCTCCTGTCCGGAGCGCTGTACGGGGCGTTGTCCGGGTTTCTGTCCGGGGCCGGTCCGGTTGTTGTACGGAGACCGGGGGTCGGGCAGTGGCGTCGGTACGGTGGCCCGCACCGGGCGGGGTGGCGCGGGGCGCGGCACGGGGTGGGACAGCGGGCGCGGGCGGGAGTGGGGGCGGGGTTCGGGGCGGGACTCGGGGCGAAACTCGGGGCGGGGGTGCCGCGCGGGCCCCGTCATCGGCGTACCCCTGTCTCGCGACCGGCGTCCGCCGCCACTGCCCGTACCACCGAACGGTCCGCGCGCCGGGCCACACCGATCACACCGACCAGCCGTTCCACCGCCTCCGGCACTTCCCACTCGTCGCGCCGCAGCGAGGCCAGCGCCGTCGCGGGGGCGACGAGGAGGTCCGGGGCGCCGGTCTCCAGCGCCCGTACCAGCACCGCCCAGCCCGCGTCCCACCTCGCCCTCTCGGGCCGCGCCCCGACGGCCGCCACCACCGCCTCCAGCGCGGCCTGGCGCAGATCGCCCCGTACCGGAAGCTCGGCGGAGGCCGGGTCGGCGAGCAGGGACTCCGGGTCCGGGAGGTCCATCCGGTCGAGGTGGGCGAGGAGTTCGAGCCCGGGTCCGTCGCCGACCGTGCCCCGGATCAGCAGGGCCAGGACCTCCCGGGAGACGGAGGCCGCCGTACCGAAGGCCAGCAGGGCCAGCGCGGCCTCCCAGCTGCGGGGCGAGGGCCAGGCGCCGCCGCGCCGGGTCTCCGTGCTGGGCAGCCGGTGGATGAGCGTCGGCCGGGCTTCCAGGAATCCGCAGACCGCACGCCGGGCGAAGGCCACCGCCTCCGGCAGGCACTCGGGCACCAGCCGGGGCAGTTCGGCCCGGGGCCAGACCCCGCCCAGCCCGCGTACCACGACCTCCCGGTCGTGCACCCAGTACAAGTGCACGAACCGGTTGGCCAGCGGCGGACTCAGCTCCCACCCGTCCGCCGCCGACGCGCTGGGGTTGGCCGCGGCCACGATCCGTACGTCGGAAGGCAGTTGGAGCGCGCCGACCTTCCGCTCCAGGACGACCCGGAGCAGGGCCGCCTGAACGGCCGGGGTGGCGGTGGAGAGTTCGTCCAGGAAGAGCAACCCCCGTCCGGCGCGGACGAGTTCCACCGCCCACTGCGGCGGTGCCATCGGCACCCCTTGCACGGCCGGGTCGTCGCCGACGATGGGCAGCCCGGAGAAGTCGGTGGGCTCGTGGACGCTGGCGATCACGGTGGTCAGCGGCAGGTCGAGGGAGGAGGCGAGTTGAGTGAGGGCCGCGGTCTTGCCGATGCCGGGCTCGCCCCAGAGCAGGACGGGCAGGTCGGCCGCGACGGCGAGGGTGAGCGCTTCGAGCTGCTCGTCGGGGCGGGGCTCGGTGGTGGTGGTGCGGAGGAGGGCCAGGAGGTCTTCGGCCAGGGCCAGTTGGGGGTG
>NZ_WWJY01001242.1 GCF_009865405.1 Streptomyces sp. SID3212
GGGTGAGAAGGGGCGCCGCGAACGGACAGCGCCCCCGTGTCACTCGCCGACCGGCCTGGGCTCGGGCCGCCCGCCGCGCGGGGCGGGCCGCCGGCCGGCCGGCTGCTGCGGCGCGGGGCGCTCCACCCGTTTCGGCACGTCCCGCGTCTGCGGTGAGGTGGGCGAGACCGTGAGAGGCGTGCCGTAGTGGCTGATCTCCAGGGCCTCGCCGTCCGACTCCGGCATCGAGTACACCGCCTTCGACCCGGTGATCTCCACCCGCAGGTGGCGTTTCTGGATCTGTACGTTGAAGGCGAGGCGGCTGAGCTGTTCCGGCAGCCGGGGGGCGAAGGCGAGGGTGTCGCCGTGGTGGCGCATCCCGCCGAAGCCGGAGACGAGCGCGATCCAGGTGCCGGCCAGGGACGCGATGTGCAGGCCGTCCCGGGTGTTGTGTTCCAGGTCGGAGAGGTCCATCAGCGCGGCCTCCCCCAAGTAGTCGTACGCCAGCTGCACATGGCCCGTCTCGGCGGCCATGACGGCCTGGGTGCAGGCGGACAGCGACGAGTCCCGTACGGTGATCGCCTCGTAGTAGGCGAAGTTACGGGCCTTCTCCTCGGCGGTGAAGGCGGCGCCACGCACATGCATGGCGAGCACCAGGTCCGCCTGCTTGACCACCTGCTTGCGGTAGAGGTCGAAGTACGGGAAGCGCAGCAGGAGCGGGTAGTCGTCCTCCCCCGTCGAGGCGAAGTCCCACATCTGGTGGGCGGTGAAGCCCGCCGACTGTTCGTGGACACCCAGGTCCCGGTTGTACGGCAGGGCCATGCGGGTCGCCGCGTCGCGCCACGAGGCGCTCTCCTCGGTGTCCACGGAGAGCCGTACGGCGTCCTCGGGATACCGGTCGCAGGCGTCGGCGGCGGCGCGCAGGTTCTCCTGCGCCATCAGGTTCGTGTACGTGTTGTCGTCCGCGACGGCGCTGTACTCGTCGGGTCCCGTGACGCCGTCGATGTGGAACACGCCGGTGTGGTCGTGGTGGCCGAGCGAGCGCCACAACCGGGCGGTCTCGACCAGCAGTTCCACCCCGACCTCCCGGTCGAACATCTCGTCGTGGGAGGCGGCGGAGTAGCGCGCGACGGCGTCGGCGATGTCGGCGTTGATGTGGAAGGCCGCGGTCCCGGCCGGCCAGTAGCCGGAGCACTCCCCGCCGTTGATGGTCCGCCAGGGGAACGCCGCCCCTTTCAGGCCCAGTTGGGCCGCCCTCTCGCGGGCGGCCGGCAGGGTGGAGAACCGCCATCTGAGGGCCTGGTCGACGGCCTTGGGGGCGGTGTAGGTCAGCGACGGGAGGACGAAGCTCTCGGTGTCCCAGAAGCAGTGGCCGTCGTAGCCGGGGCCGGTCAGCCCCTTGGCGGGGATGGCCCGGCTCTCCGCGCGGGCCCCGGCCTGGAGCGTGTGGAACATCCCGAACCGTACGGCCTGCTGGATCTCGGTGTCCCCTTCGACCACGACGTCCGCCTGCCGCCAGAAGCGGTCCAGGTAGGCGCGCTGCTCGGCGACCAGGCCCGCCCAGCCGGTGCCCATGGCTGCGGCGAGGGCGCCGTCCACCTGGTCGTGCACGGCGGGCAGCGAGCGGTTGCCCGACCAGCCGTACGCCACGAACTTCTCCAGCCGCAGCCGCTCGCCGGGGCCCACGTCGCCGGTGAAGGTGACGCGGCTCAGGTTGTCGCCGCTCTCACAGAAGACGCCGGTCTCGCGGGGCCCCTCCACGATGTGGTCGGCGGACGCGGCCACCCGCAGCCCGCTGCGCTCGGTGCGGTGCACCAGCCGCAGCCGCCGCCCGTCCGAGTAGTGCTCCTCGGGTACGAGGGGTGATTCCAGGGCCGCCGCCGCCCGGGGGTCCCCGCCGGCCGCCGGGAGCTGTTCGTTGGCGACGAGTTCCGACTGGAGGACGATGCTGACCTCGGCGTCCACCGCCTCGACCTCGAAGGAGATGGCGGCGATGGCCCGCTGGGTGAACGAGACGAGGCGGGTGGAGCGTACCCGTACGGTACGGCCCGCCGGGGACGTCCACTCGACCGTGCGGTGCAGCAGCCCCGACCGGAGGTCGAGGACCCGTTCGTGGTGGCCCAGGCGGCCGTAGCGCAGGTCGAAGGGCTCGTCGTCCACCAGCAGCCGGATGATCTTGCCGTTGATGGTGTTGATGACGGTCTGGCTGGACTCCGGGTAGCCGTAGCCGGCTTCCGCGTACGGCAGCGGGCGCAGCTCGTACACCCCGTTCAGATACGTCCCCGGCAGGCCGTGCGGTTCGCCCTCGTCCAGGTTCCCGCGCCAGCCGACGTGCCCGTTGGAGAGGGCGAAGAGCGATTCGCTCTGCGGCAGGGCGTCCAGGTCGAGGGCCGTCTCGCGCAGGCACCACGGCTCGACGGCGTACAGCGGATGACTGATCACGCCCGCTCTCCCAACAGGTCGGCGAGGTCGTCCACGACGACGCTCGCGCCATGGCTCTTGAGGGCCTCGGCCTGGCCGGTGCGATTCACCCCGATGACGAAGCCGAAGCCGCCGGTGCGGCCGGCGTCCATGCCGGCCAGGGCGTCCTCGAAGACGGCCGCGTGTTCCGGGGCGACGCCGAGGGCGCGGGCGGCGGCGAGGAAGGTGTCGGGTTTGGGCTTGCCCGCGAGGTGCTGCTCCTGGGCGACCCCCGCGTCGATCCGTACCTCGAACAGGTCCTCGATGCCGGCGCCGATCAGGACGTCACGGCAGTTGGCGCTGGACGAGACGACCGCGCGGTGGATCCCGGCGTCCTTGACGGCGCGGACGAACCGGACCGAGCCCGGGTACGCCTCGACGCCCTTGGTCCTGATGTCCTGGAGGAGGAGTTCGTTCTTACGCTCGCCGAGGCTGCGGACGGTGTCGCGGTCCGGCGGGTCGTCCGCGCTCCCCTCAGGCAGTTCGATCCCACGGGAGGCGAGGAAGGAGCGGACCCCGTCGGCCCTGGGGAGCCCGTCCACGTACTCGTCGTAGTCGGCGACCTTGTCGAAGGGGCGGTAGCCGGGCCCGTCCCGCCGCTCCAGGAAGCCGTCGAACGTGGTCTTCCAGGCTGTCGCGTGCAGGGCCGCGGTGGGCGTCAGGACGCCGTCGAGGTCGAAGAGGCACGCCTGGATGTGCGCGGGGATTCCGAGGCCGGGGGATTCTTCTGCGGTCATGGTCCTGCCCTTCACACGAATCACACGGATCACACGAAGCGGTCACCCGCCATGTCACCAGGCATAAATGCGGGTGATGATCTCCTGCCGCGGCACCTCGTCGGGGCCCGGGTGGCTGACCATCACCGGTACGTCGCTGGGATCACGCCCTTCCACCCAGTCGAACCCCTCGGCGTGCCCCGTGCTGACGTGGGCGTCCCGCTTCCGGAGGACTTCCTCGCAGCGCCGCAGCTCCTCGGCGTCCGAGGCCGTCCAGATCATGCACTGGAGCCCGATACCGCCGAGCGTGTGAGGAGCGTTGGATCCGAGGGCCCGCAGATAGAGCTGGCAGCCCGACGACGCGTCGACCATCAGGGCCGCCGTGGTGGTCCGCAGGGAGACCTCGAGCCCCAGCAGGTCGCGGTAGAAGCTCGTGGACTCGTCGAGGTCGAACACGTACAGCACGCAGGACGCCAGCTTCATGAGAACCAACCTACGCCGGGCCCACCGGTCCCGCTCGACCCTTGCACCCGCTTATGCGCCCCTTATTCGGTTTCGGCGCGGAAGGAGCAGAATGAGGAGAGGACAGCCCCTTGGAGGCGCACGATGACCCGTACCCGCTCCCGCTACTCGCCGGACCGCGGGCTGACCACGCGCATGGTGACGACCATGTTCCTGATCGGTCTGCTCTACGTGGTCCTCGTGGGTGTCCTGATCGCGCTGCTGAAGGGCGCGTGGCCGATCATCCTGATCGTCGCGGGCGCCCTGTTCGTCGCGCAGTTCTGGTTCAGCGACCGCATAGCCGCCTTCGGGATGGGGGCGCACGAGGTCACCCCCGAGGAGGCGCCCGAGCTGCACGGCGCCATCGACCGGATCTGCGCCCTGGCCGACATGCCGAAGCCCCGGGTGGCCATCTCGCGCAGCGACATCCCGAACGCCTTCGCCACCGGCCGCAGCGAGCGCACCGCGCTGGTGTGCGCCACCACGGGGCTGCTGCGCAGGCTGGAGCCGGAGGAGCTGGAGGGGGTGCTGGCGCACGAGATGTCGCACGTGGCGCACCGCGACGTGGCCGTCATGACCATCGCCTCGTTCCTGGGGGTGCTCGCCGGTGTCATCACCCGGATCGCGCTCTGGAGCGGGGTGAGCCGCAGCAGCCGTGACGCGGGCCCGGCCGGCCTGGCGATCATGCTGATCCCGCTGGCCAGCGCGGTGGTGTACGTGCTCGGCTTCCTGCTGACCCGGATGCTGTCGCGCTACCGCGAGCTGTCCGCGGACCGTACGGCCGCGCTCCTCACCGGCCGCCCCTCGGCCCTGGCCTCCGCCCTCACGAAGGTGAGCGGCACCATGGCGCGGATCCCGACGGAGGACCTGCGGAAGGCGGAGCCGTACAACGCGTTCTTCTTCGCTCCCGCGTTCTCCTCCAAGGCGAGCCTCGGGCGGCTGTTCTCGTCGCACCCGACGCTGGAACAGCGCCTGGAGCAGCTGGCCAGGATCTCCACCGAACTGGCGCGGTAGATCTCGTACCACCGGTAGTTCACGTACCCCGGTAGTTCTCGTACCCCCGCCGTCCGCACCCTTTGCCCGGAGGAGTTGGTCCCGTGGGTCTGCTCGACACCATCCTCGGCCGCAGCAAGCCGGTACGCCCCGATCTCGACCAGCTCTTCGCCCTGCCGTCCGCCGCGATCACCCTCCAGGCGGGCGCCGGATTCACCCCCACCGGCCTCGGCTCCGTGTGTTTCGCGGGGGTCGAGGGCGGGAGTTTCGCCCGGATCCGGGAGGACGTACGGGAGCTGCTGGACGCGGACACCGGGCGGGACGCCGGTCAGGGCGGCCACCCGGTGGAGTTCAGCCAGGACGGCTACGGCTACACCTGGCTCCTCGCCCGGCAGCCGGCCGACGACCTCGGCGCCCTGGTGAACGACCTCCACGCGGTCAACACGCTGCTCCAGGACGGCGGCTTCGGGCCGCAGCTGCTCTGTTCGCTGGTCGGCTTCAAGGACGCCGAGCAGCGGCCTCTCGCGCTGGTCTACCTGTACAAGCGCGGCACGTTCTACCCGTTCGCGCCGCTGCCCGGCGGCTCCGAGAAGCGGGACAGCCAGCGGGAACTCCAGGTCAAGGCCGTGATCGGCGACGACCTGCGGATGGAGGCCGACCTGAGCCGCTGGTTCCCGGTCTGGGGCGCGCCGGGACTGGCCGTCAGCCCGTCCGGCGAGTGAGGATCAGAGGGGTGGTACGGGGGTGGACGCGGGCGCCCGTGTCGGCGGCGGTCAGCGCCCGGTCCAGGAAGCGCAGGCGGCTGCGGTTGCGCCGACGCTCGCAGGTCGCCCAGCTGCCGAAGACGACTCCGAACACGAGCATCAGCAGCGCCGTGGACCACAGCCCCTGGAGGGCCCACAGCGCCGGGGGCACCGCGAGGGCGGGGACGAGGACGGCGAACAGCCAGGGGTGGCTCTCCAGCCTGTGCCGCCGGTGGGCCACCAGCCGGCGCAGGGCCGCGCGTTCGCGCGGGTCCCCGGGGATCCTGCCGCGTACCAGGTTGCGCTCGGCGTTTCTGCGCTCCAGCCACCGCTGTGTTCCGTACACGTCCACGCACTCCCCTCGGGCACCGGTATGGATCGTGTCCTGCGGGTACCCCCGAAAAGCGCGGGTAGGCCCGGGTATGGGCGCCCGGTTCACCCGTCCGGCGGCGGGGCTTCCGCCAAAGGTCCCGTCGGACAAGAGGCGCAGGTCCCGCGCGCTGCGGCCCGGGGCCCCTTGTCCGGGCCCTCACGCTCCGTGAGGCTGGAACCAGAAGTGTTACGTGTCCCTGGATCGTGTTGCCTGTCCCTCGATCGGACCTACCGTCGTGTTCGAACCCACCGGCTCCACCTCGTGGCGCATCGCGCTGCCGCACAGTGCGGCGGCCGTGCCCATGGCCCGCGCCCTGATCCGTACGGCACTCCTGGATCTGCGCGCCCCGGCCGACAGCGACGTGGCGGAACTGCTCACCGCGGAACTGGTCGCCAACGCGGTGAAGCACACGGAGGGGGACGGGATCGAACTGGTCGTGGAGCTGCTCCCGACCGGCTGCCAGGTGGAGGTGCACGACCGCGACCCGGCGCCGCCGTCGGGCACGTCGCTCCCCTGGCCCCCCGTCGAGCCCGGGCCGTGGCCCGACCCGTGGGCGGAGAACGGCCGTGGTCTGCTGCTGATCAGTACGCTCAGCTCGGACTGCGGGCATCGCGTCACGGAGCGGGGCAAGGCGGTCTGGTTCACCCTCCCCGTGGACCAGGTCGAGGTCCAGGTCCACGAGGCGTGCGGGCCTCAGGAGACGCGGGAGACGCCGGGGACGCGGGAGTGCCGGGAGGTGTGCGAGGAGCCGTCCTGCTCCGGCCGGTGAACCGCGCCGGGCCGGACGGCACCGGATCGGACAGCGCCGGGCCGGACGGCAACAAGTCGGACGAGATGGCCCCTCTCAGGACGCGTCCGCCAAGGTGGCGACCAGGACCGCCTTGATCGTGTGCAGCCGGTTCTCCGCCTCGTCGAAGACGACCGAGTGCTCGGACTCGAACACCTCGTCCGTCACCTCCAGCTCGGTGAGCCCGTGCCGCTCGTGGATCTCCTGCGCGATGCTCGTGCCCAGGTCGTGGAAGGCCGGCAGGCAGTGGAGGAACTTCACGTCCGGGTTGCCGGTGGCGCGCAGCACGTCCATGGTCACCGCGTACGGGCGCAGGGCCGTGATCCGTACGTCCCACACCTCCTTCGGCTCCCCCATCGACACCCAGACGTCCGTCGCCACGAAGTCCGCGCCGGGCAGCCCCTCCGTGACGTCCTCGGTGAGGGTGAGCCTGGCCCCGCTGACCTCCGCGGCCTGCCGGGCGAGGGTGAGGATCTCGTCGGCAGGCCAGTACTCGCGCGGCGCGACGATCCGTACGTCCATCCCCAGCAGCGCCCCGGTGACGAGGTACGAGTTGCCCATGTTGAAGCGGGCGTCGCCGAGGTAGGCGAAGGCGATCTCGTGCAGGGGCTTGTCGCTGTGCTCCGTCATCGTGAGCACGTCCGCCAGCATCTGGGTGGGGTGCCAGTCGTCGGTGAGACCGTTCAGGACGGGCACGCCCGCGTGCGCGGCCAGCTCCTCGACCGTCGCCTGGGCGTCCCCGCGGAACTCGATGGCGTCGTACATCCGCCCGAGGACGCGTGCGGTGTCCTTCGCCGACTCCTTCTGCCCGATGTGCGAGCCGGCCGGGTCGATGTACGTGGTGGAGGCGCCCTGGTCGGCCGCCGCCACCTCGAAGGCGCACCGGGTGCGCGTCGAGGACTTCTCGAAGATCAGCGCGATGTTCTTCCCGCGCAGGCGCTGGACCTCGGCACCCGCCTTCTTCGCGGCCTTCAGCTCGGCGGCGAGGGCGACCAGGCCGCGGAACTCGTCCGCCGTGAAGTCCAGCTCCTTGATGAAGTGGCGGCCTGCGAGGTGTATCGCCATGGGACTGCTCCTGAACGAGAAACGGGACGAGGCTGGAACACTAGAAGCTGGAACTATATACGAGGGGACGTATTGCTATACGGCGGCTTGTTCGGGGTGGCCGCGGGCTCAGCCGACGGCGTCGCGCTGGATCGGGCAGCTCATGCAGCGCGGCCCGCCCCGCCCCCGCCCCAGCTCGCTGCCACGGATCTCGATCACCTCGATGCCCTCCCGCCGCAGATAACTGTTGGTGGTGACGTTGCGCTCGTACGCGACCACCACACCGGGCTCGACGGCGAGCACGTTGCACCCGTCGTCCCACTGCTCCCGGGCCGCCGCGTGCACGTCCTGCACCGCCGTCAGCACCCGGATCCGGTCCAGCCCGAGCGCCGCCGCGATCGCCCGGTGCATGTGCTCCGGCGGATGGTCGGTGACCTTGAGCTCGTTGCCGCCGCTGCCCGGTTCGATGGTGTACGAGCGCAGCATGCCGAGGCCCGCGTACTGGGTGAAGGTGTCGGCGTCGACCATCGTCATCACCGTGTCGAGGTGCATGAACGCCCGGTGCTTGGGCATGTCCAGCGCCACGATCGTGGTGGCGGACCCGGCCGCGAACAGGCCCCTGGCCAGCATCTCCACGGCCTGCGGGGTGGTGCGCTCGCTCATCCCGATCAGTACGGCTCCGTGCCCGAGGACCAGGACGTCCCCGCCCTCGATCGTGGACGGGTAGTCGTCCTGCCCCTCCGACCAGTGGTGGAAGGGGCCTGCCGCCGGGTCGGTGAAGAGCGGATGGTGCTTGTAGATCGCCTCAAAGTGCACGGTCTCGCGCTGCCGGGCCGGCCAGCGCATGGCGTTGATGGACACCCCGTCGTAGATCCAGGCCGAGGTGTCCCGGGTGAACAGGTGGTTGGGCAGCGGGTCGAGGAGGAAGTCGTCCGGCTCCATGACATGGAACCGGACCGACGTCGGCTCGGCGTGCCGCTCCAGGAACTCCCGCTTGGTCATCCCGCCGACCAGCGCCTCCACCAGCTCCGCCGTCGGCAGCCCGTCGAAGACCGCCCTGAGGTGGTCGGTGGCGAGCGGACCGTACTCCTTCTCGTCGAAGACCCGGTCCAGGACGAGCCGCCGGGCGGGCGGCAGCTCCAGGGACTCGCGCAGCAGGTCCCCGAAGAGGTGCACCTCCACCCCGCGCTCGCGCAGCACCGCCGCGAAACCGTCGTGCTCCTCCTGGGCCCGGCGGACCCACAGGACGTCGTCGAAGAGCAGCGCGTCCTTGTTGCCCGGGGTCAGGCGCTTCAGCTCCAGATCGGGGCGGTGCAGTATGACGCGGCGCAGCCGCCCGGTTTCGGAGTCGACGTGGAATCCCATGTCCCCATCCTCACCGCACGACGCGCCGTTCACGCGAAGAACGCACCACCGTCCGCCGAATCGCGGGCCATGTCACAGCCCCGGCCAGGTCACAGCCGGGGGTCCACCGGCTCCGACTCCAGGGCCAGCACCGCGAAGACCGCCTCGTGGACGCGCCACAGCGGCTCCCCCTCGGCGAGCCGGTCCAGGGCCTCCAGGCCGAGGGCGTACTCCCGCAGCGCCAACGACCGCTTGTGGCCGAGGAACCGGTTCCGCAGCCGGGCCAGGTTCTCCGGCCGGGTGTACTCGGGGCCGTAGATGATCCGCAGGTACTCCCGGCCGCGCACCTTGATGCCCGGCTGGACGAGCCGTCCCTTCTCGTCCCTGGCGAGTGCCTGGAGCGGCTTGACGACCATGCCCTCGCCGCCGCGCTCCGTCATCTCCAGCCACCAGTCGGTGCCCGAGCGGACCGATTCCTCGTCGCCCGTGTCGACGATCAGCCGCCGGGTGACCTGGAGCAGGCCCGTCGGGTCGTGCTCCACCAGCCGGTCCAGCCAGGCGAGCTGCTGGTCGTGCGGGACGGCGGCGAGGCTGCGGCCCCGTACCGCGAGCAGCTGGAACGGCGCGAGCCGCGCGCCGTCCAGGCCGTCCGTGGTCCAGCAGTAGCGGCGGTACGCCTCCGTGAACGCGGCGGCGTCGACGGCCCGTTCCCGCTGGGCGGCCAGCAGTCCCGCCGCGTCGACGCCCCGGGCCACGGCGGCCTCCAGCGCCTGGGTGACCGCCGGGAAGGCGG
>NZ_WWJY01000124.1 GCF_009865405.1 Streptomyces sp. SID3212
GCGCGCTGCCCCGGCGGTCACCCGCCGCAGGACGTCGAGGCCGTCCGCTCCCCCGTCGAGCGCCACCCGCGCCTCGTGCAGCCGGGCCTCCGGGGGCAGCAGCGCGATCTCCCGGGTCGGGACGTACGGCACGTTCGCGAGCAGGACGTCGACGCGTCCGGCCAGCTCGGCGGGGAGCGGGTCGTACAGGTCGCCCTCGTACACCCGGCCTCCCGCGGCGGCGACATTGCTCCGGGCGCACCGGACGGCGGCGGGGTCGATGTCGGACGCGTACAGCTCCACCCCGTCCAGCTCGGCGGCGAGCGCCGCGCCCAGGGCGCCCGAGCCGCAGCACAGGTCGACCACGACGGCGCCGGGGCGTGCGAGGGCCACGGCCTGGTCGACGAGGAATTCGGTACGGCGGCGCGGGACGAACACCCCGGGGTCGACGGTGATCCGGCGGCCCCGGAACTCCGCCCAGCCCAGGACGTGTTCGAGAGGAAGCCCGTGGACACGCCGGTCCACCATGGAGGTGAGTTCGGCGGGGGTGCGGGCCGTGGAGCGGATCAGTCGCGCCTCGTCCTCGGCGAAGACACAGCCGGCGGCGCGGAGTCTGCTGACCGCGGCGGAGAGGGGGAGAAATGACGGTGGAACCGGCATCGGAGCCTTTCGGGAACGCCTTCGGGCGCTCCCGCGGTCACCTGGGTCGGTCGGACCGCACGGCCGTGAGGGGGAGCACCCGGCCTGATACAGCGGTAATGGGGTCCACCTCCTCGATCGTTCACTGCTGACGGACGACTTCACTCTACCCGAGGCCGCGCCGGCCCCGGGCGGCGCGGGACCTCCCCCGCCGCGCC
>NZ_WWJY01001243.1 GCF_009865405.1 Streptomyces sp. SID3212
TCGTGGTGTCCGTGCCGCGCGGCGGCCACACCCGGTCGGTGGACCACTGGCCGGGGGCGCGTTCGATGTCCGCCATGGGCTCGCGCTCGATGCCGTTGTCGTAACCGAGCAGGTAGTGGTCGAACCACCGGTGGAGGGTGTCGACCCACTCGGCGCGGCGGAAGTCGAAGGGGTCGACGTGGCCCGTCTGGGAGAGCCAGATCTTGCGCTCGACCCCGGCGTCGGCGAGGGCGTCCCACCACTGGCCGAGGTGTTTCGTACGGACGTTGAGGTCCTGGGTGCCGTGGACGGCGAAGACGCTGGCGGTGACGCGGCCGGCGTTCTTGACGTAGTCGCGCGCCTCCCACAGCGCGGTGACGTCGCCCGTACGGGGAGCCTCGTCGACCAGGCGCTGCTGGACGGCCTGGCAGCGGGCGCGGGCGGCCGGGCTCTCCACGTAGTTGGAGAGCCAGTCGGGTCCTGAGCCCTGGAGGGGCGCGCCCTGCTGGAAGTAGTAGTCGTACCACGAGCTGATGGCGCTGATCGGGACGATGGTCTCCAGGCCGCGGACGCCGGTGGCGGCGACGCCGTTGGCGATCGTGCCGTCGTAGCTCTTCCCGATCATGCCGGTCCTGCCGTTGGTCCAGCCGGCCTGGACGCGGGTGGTGCCGGTGGGGGTGGCGTACGCGCGGGCGCGGCCGTTCAGCCAGTCCACGACCGCCTTGGCGGACCGCACGTCGGAGGGTCCGCCGACGTCGGCGCAGCCGTCGGAGCGGCTGGTGCCCGCGAGGTCTACGGCGACGAAGGCGTAGCCGCGCGGGACGAAGTAGTTGTCGTAGTGGAGGGGGAAGGAGAGGGGGTCGCCGTCGGCGTCGTACGTCTTCCGCTGGCTCTCGTTGCCGCGTCCGCAGCAGGAGTAGTACGGGCTGGCGTCCATGATCACGGGGATCTTCCGGCCCTGCCGCGCCGGTTCGGCCGGCCGTACGATGTCGACCGCCACCCGGTCGGACAGGCCGTCGGCGTCGCCGTCGAGGCCGATGTCGACCCAGACGGACTCGCGGACGGCGTCCGCGTAGGAGTGGACGGGCTGACTGACCTTCACCGCGCCGTGGGGCGTCCGCGGCGCGCCCTGTGCTCCCGCCGGGGTGAGCAGGACCCCCAGCAGGGCGGCGCAGGCCGTCGCGATCAGCGTTCTGTACGACCTGTACGGCCGGCGGGCTCCCCGCGCACGGATCTCCATGGGGCGGAAAGGTACCCCGGTCAACTCCCGTGCAACAGGGGGCAGTCGGGGGCGCACGGAGTGATCTTCCGGTCCGGGACGGCGTGCGGCGAGGCGCCGGGTCCACGGAAAACGCGGGGCCGTGTCCGCCGGATGGCAATCATGTGACGGAGGGAGCCATGAGCATGACCACTCACGGGGCGCTGCATACAGTCGAAGGGATCTTCGACCCCCACACCTTGGAGTTCTTCGTGCACCGCAGACTCATCGTCCCCGGCGTCCTGGCGGCCTCGCTCCTGCTGGCGGTCCCGGCGTCGGCCGCGGGCTTCACGCCGGGCGCACCGGGCATCGGCGACCCCTACTACCCGGCCGGCGGTAACGGCGGGTACGACGTGTCCCACTACGACCTCCGGCTCACCTACCAGCCCGCCACGGACCTGCTCCAGGGCACGGCGACCCTGCTCACCACCGCGACGCAGAACCTCTCGCGGTTCAACCTCGACTTCGGCCTCACGGTCGACGAGGTGCTGGTGAACGGGAAGAAGGCGGCGTTCGCGAAGAGTGGGAAGCAGGAGCTGGAGATCACCCCGGCGGCCCCGCTGAAGCAGGGTCAGTCGGCGACGGTGGTCGTACGGTACGCGGGCAAGCCCTCCACGTTCTCGATCGACGGCTACACGGCGTGGCAGCGCACCCCGGACGGCGGGGTCGCGGCCCAGGAGCCGGACTCCGCCGCGTGGTGGTTCCCGTCCAACGACCACCCGCTGGACAAGGCGACGTACGACGTGTCGGTCTCGGTGCCGGACGGCACGCAGGCGATCAGCAACGGCGTGCTCCAGTCGCAGACGTCGAAGCTGGGCTGGACGCGCTACAGCTGGCGCTCCAACAAGCCGCAGGCGACGTATCTGACGACCCTCGCGGTGGGCAAGTTCGACATCACGACGGACACGACGGCGAACGGGCTGCCGATCGTCAACGCGTACAGCAAGGACCTGGGCGACAACGCGGGCGCGGCGCGGGCGAGCGTGGAGCGTACCGGTGAGGTCGTGGACTGGCTGAGCGGCGTCTTCGGCCCGTACCCCTTCAACGCGGTGGGCGGGTACGTCCCCAATGTGCCCAGCGGGTTCGCGCTGGAGACGCAGACCCGGGTCTTCTACAGCCCCCGGCAGTTCGCGCGCGGCTCGAACGTCTCGGTCGTCGTGCACGAGCTGGCGCACCAGTGGTACGGCGACAGTGTGTCGGTGAAGGGCTGGAAGGACATCTGGCTCAACGAGGGCTTCGCCAGCTACAGCCAATGGCTCTGGTCGGAGAAGGAGGGCGAGGGCACGGCGCAGGAACTGGCCGACTACGTCTACGCGTTGTACCCGGCCGGCGACCCGTTCTGGACGGTGAGGCCGGGCGACCCGGGGCCGGAGAACCAGTTCGCGGGGGCGGTGTACGACCGGGGCGCGCTGGCGCTCCAGGCGCTGCGGAACAGGATCGGTGACGAGGACTTCTTCGCGATCCTCAAGGGGTGGCCGGCGGAGCGCGCGTACGGGAACGCGTCGGTGGGCGACTTCGTGGCGTACGCGGAGCGGGTCTCCGGCGAGCAGCTCGACGCCCTGTTCGACACGTGGCTGTTCCAGCCGTCGAAGCCGGCGTCGGGGTCGGCGTCCGGGTCGGGATCCGGGTCGGCGTCCGGTTCTGCGCTCTCCCCTGCGGCGTCCGCCGCCGCGCGGGGTGCCGGGGCCGCCGCGGTCCCGGTCCCGCCCACGTCCTGGAAGCAGATCGCCGCGACGCACTCGGTCCACGGCCGCTGACGTCCGCGGCTCCTCCCCGCCCCCGTTCCTGTCCCCTGTCGCCGCCCCCGCCCCCCGCGACCTGCGGGGGCGGGGGCAGGGGCCGGGAGAAAGCGCTCTCCCGCGCGGGCGTGCCCGATACCCTGTCGTCGTACTGTGGTGGGTCGTATCCACCATGTCCGCCGACGAGGAGCACGCCTTGCCCGAGCCGCTCGCAGGGGCCCGGCCCACCCTGGAAGCCGTCGCCGCCCGGGCCGGTGTCTCGCGGGCCACGGCCTCGCGGGTGGTCAACGGTGGCGCGGGGGTCCGGCCGCCGCTGGTCGAGAAGGTGACCAGGGCCGTCGAGGAGCTGGGGTACGTACCGAACCACGCGGCGCGCACCCTGGTGACCCGGCGGACCGGCGCGGTCGCGGTGATCATCGCCGAGCCGGAGATCCGGATCTTCTCCGACCCGTTCTTCTCCCAGCAGATCCGCGGCATCAGCAAGGAATTGACCGCGCACGACACCCAATTGGTGCTGCTTCTGCTCGAAGGTCCCGGCGACTACGACCGGATCGCGCGCTATCTGGCGGGCGGTCATGTGGACGGCGCGCTGGCCTTCTCGCTGCACACCGACGACCCGATCCCCGCGATCACCCGGCGCGCCGGGATCCCGACGGTGTACGGCGGCCGGCCCGCCTGGAGCGTGCCCTCCGAGCACCAGACCGTGCCGTACGTGGACGCGGACAACCGCGGGGGCGCGCGGGCCGCCGTACGGTATCTGCGGGACATGGGACGGCGGCGGATCGCGCACATCGGGGGGCCGCTGGACCAGACGTCGGCCACCGACCGCCTCGACGGCTACCGGGACGTGCTCCCCGCCGGGGATCCGGCACTGATCGCCGAGGGCGAGTTCACGGCGGCGAGCGGGGAGCGGGCGATGGCGGAGCTGCTGGACCGGTGCCCCGACCTGGACGCGGTGTTCGCGGCGAACGACCTGATGGCGTCGGGCGCCCTGCGGGTGCTCAAGGAGCGCGGGAGGGCGGTGCCCGGGGAGGTGGCGCTCGTGGGCTTCGACGACATGGACTCGATCGCGGAGGGCACGGACCCGCCCCTGACGACCGTCCAGCAGGACATCGAGGGGCAGGGCCGGCTGATGGCCCGGCTGCTGCTGCGGGGCCTGGACCAGGAGCGGGCGGGGGCGCCGGCCCCGGATCCGGTGATCACTCCGACGACGCTGGTACGGCGGGCCTCGGCCTAGGGCTTGCGCCCGGCCGGGACCCGCCGCTGGACGTCCTGCCTGATCGCTACCCGCTCGCTACCTGCTCGCGGTCGAGCGGGCCGGGACCGTCAGCGTCGCCCCGTCCGAGAAGGTGACGGTCCTCGCCACCGACTCGAAGTTGTGCGCCGCGTAGGTCCGTACCCCGCCCTTCGAGAAGACGGCGGACGTCGGGATCGATCCGGTGACCGTGGCGTCCGGAGCGCCCACCGCGGCCAGGGTGTTGATCCAGTGGTACGTGTGCGCCTTGGACTCGCCGGCCTCGGGGCCGTAACCGGCGTTCCCCGCGTCCCACTTGGTCTTCGCGGTGGCGGGGGTGGAGAGCGCCTCGAACTCCCAGAGGATGTCCCGCCATTCGACGGCCGGCCCGCCGTTCTCCCGTTGCAGCTCGGCGAGGTTGCGGTTGATCGCGTCCTTCCTGCGGGCGAGGTGGAGCGAACCGCCCGTCACCGGGAGGACGTTGATGCCGTGGATCTCCTCCGGGTTGGCGGTCCACCAGGTGGAGTACGCGCCGCCGCTGCCCCACACCATGCCGACCGTGTCGTGGCCGAAGGAGGCCGGGAAGACCTGCTGGTCGGCGTCGAACCAGTACTGGGCGATCGCCTCCGACTCCGTCGTCAGCAGATAACTGCCCAGGTCGCGCAGCTCGTTGTTGCCGGTGGCAGAGCCCCACAGCACCAGCGCGGCGCTGAGGTTGGTGGACTCGGACGACGACTCCTGGTTGTTGCCCGCGGCGAAGCCCTGGTGCCCGGAGGCCCAGCTGTGGCCCGCGTAGATGTCGAAGCCGCGCAGGAAGGGGAAGTCGGCGTCGGTACGGCTCGGGTTGGCCGCGTCCCGTATCAGCGTCTTGACCATGCCGCCCCAGGCCGGGTCGGCGGCCCACGCCTGGTCGTACTGCGCGACGATCGCCGCCGCGTACACGTAGTAGCTGTAGTGGAAGTGATGGTCGTTCAGTTCGGTGTCGCTGCCGTACGACGCCGGGTAGCCGATGAGCGTCTTCCACGTCCGGTCGTACGAGAACTCACTCGCGCCGCCCGCCGTGAACCACTCCTGGAGCCTGCCCTTGAGCAGTCCGAGGAGCTTGTCGCGGGTGGCGGTCTCGCCGATCTGGTCGGCCATGGGGACGAGTTGGGCGAGCTTGCCGAGGGCCTTGCCCGTCCAGTACGTGTCCCGCGCGCCGGAGAACGGGTCGGCCGCGTTCGCCACCTCGTTCAGGTAGCCCCGGAGGCGGGCCCGGTCGACGCCGGTCGAGGCGGGCAGCGTGGGCAGCACCCCGGAGCCCTGCTGGCTCGTGGTGAACGAGGCGGCTTCCCTGACCTTCATCGTGCCGCGCGGCGAGACGTAGGTGTACGGCGTCAACGCGTCGGTGGTGTACAGCCATTGGTGGCGGTAGAGGGCCTGGAGCGTGCCCGTCTCGGTGCCCTCCTGGGGCGCGGTGGTGAGGCTGTAGGTGGCCCTGACCGTGCCGCCGGTGCTGCTCCAGGTCACCTTGGAACCGGTCACGAAGCTGTACGCGTACTTCCGGTACGTGGCGAGGGCGTCCGTGGAGGGCAGGACGGCGACCGAGAAGTAGTCCTTGGCCCCGAGCCCGGCCGTGACGGTGGAGCCGGAGACTGTCCAGTCGGCGCCGGTCGGCGCGAACAGCGCGTAGTGGTGGCCCGCGACGGTGATGCCGAGGACGTTGCCCTGGTCGGCGAAGACGGCGGGGGCGGCGGCGGTGGTGATCCGGGCGTCGCCGCCGGTGCCCTTGGCGTATACGAAAGGCAGGCCGTGGCCGATGGTGGCGCGCAGGGTGCGGGCACCGTCGGACCAGTAGGGCGTGACGGTCCAGTCGGACCAGGCGTCGGCCTTGGTGTCGGCCGAGTTGAGCCCGGTCAGCCCGAGGGTGAGGTCGCGCTTGTGCGCGTACTCGTACTGCCGGCCGTCGCCGCTGACGGTCGGCGCCGTCGGGTATCCGACCTCCAGGCCGCCGGCCACCGCCTGGTACGTGAGCGGATGACCGTACATCGGGGTGGACCAGGGGTTGTCGGCGTACCGCTGGAAGGCCAGCGAGGACCACCAGTCGTTGGTGGGCAGCGGCTTGGCCCGCGCGGCCGGGGTCACCTTGGGGGTGACGGGGGTCCCGGTCCCGGTGGTGGGCCCGGAGGTCCCGGCGGGACGCGTGTCGGTGTAACTGCCGGAGCCCACCGGCACGGTGGCCGCCGCGGCGGGCGTGGCGGTGGGGACCAGGCCGACGGCGGCGAGCGCGGTGACAAGAACCGCCGCGGACAGCGGCCGGGCACGGGAGAAGGACATGGACGGCACCTCGGAGACATGGGGGGAAGGGTCGTCGGAGAGCGCTCTCTCAGGTACAAGGAACGTAAAACTCTTGAAATGGAAGTGTCAATACAGCTGACACACAAGGAAGTTGTGGGTCATGACCGATCCACTCCCGAGCCCGTCCCCGACGGCCTCCCCCCGGCGCCCCTACGCGTCCGTGAACCTCTCGCCCTTCGCCGCCTTGTCGATCAACAGGGCCGGGGGGGCGAAGCGTTCGCCGTAGCGTTCCGCCAACTGCCGGGCCCGGGTGGCGAATCCGGCCGGGCCGCCCTCGTATCCGTTGATGTACTGGAGGACCCCGCCCGTCCACGCCGGGAAGCCGATGCCCATGATCGAGCCGATGTTGGCGTCGGCCACGGACGTCAGGACGTTCTCCTCCAGGCAGCGGACGGCGTCCAGGGCCTCGGAGAACAGCATCCGCTCCTGGAGGTCCTGGAAGGGCACGCCGGCGGGCTCCGCCGGGGCGAAGTGTTCGCGCAGGCCCGGCCAGAGGCGGGTACGGGTGCCGTCCTCCGCGTAGTCGTAGAAGCCCGCCCCGCCGACGCGGCCCGGGCGGCCGAACTCGTCGGCCATCCGGTCGATCACGGCGTCCGCGGGATGCCCGGTCCACGTACCGCCGCCCTCCTCGGCCGCGCGCCGCGACTCCTCGCGGATCTTGCGCGCCAGGGTCAGGGTCAGTTCGTCCATCAGGGCGAGCACCTTGGCCGGGTAGCCCGCCTGTGCGGCGGCCTGTTCGACCGACGCGGGCTCGATGCCCTCACCGACCATGGCGACGCCCTCGTTGATGAACTGCCCGATCACCCGCGACGTGAAGAAGCCCCGCGCGTCGTTGACGACGATGGGGGTCTTCTTGATCCGGCGGACCAGGTCGAACGCGCGCGCCAGGGCCTCGTCGCCGGTCCGTTCGCCCCTGATGATCTCGACCAGGGGCATCTTGTCGACGGGCGAGAAGAAGTGCAGACCGATGAAGTCGGCGGGGCGCGCCACCCCTTCGGCGAGCGCCGTGATGGGCAGCGTGGAGGTGTTGGAACAGAGCAGCGCGTCGGGCGCGACGATCTCCTGGATCTCCTGGAACACCTTGTGCTTGAGCGCCGGGTCCTCGAAGACCGCCTCGATCACCGTGTCGCAGTCCGCCAGGTCGGCGGGGTCGGCGGTCGGGGTGATGCGGGCGAGCACCCGGTCCCGCTCGGCCTCGGTCGTACGGCCCCGGGAGACCGCCTTCGTGAGGACCTTCGCCGCCTGCGCCTTGCCGCGTGCAGCCGCGTCCTGGGTGACGTCCTTCAGCAGTACGTCGAGGCCGGCGCGGGCGCACGCGTACGCGATGCCCGCGCCCATCGTCCCGGCGCCGAGGACCGCGACCTTGCGGACCTCGCGGGGCGGGACCTCGCGCGGGCGGCTGCCGCCGGAGTTGACGGCCCGCAGGTCGAAGAAGAACGCCTGGATCATGTTTTTCGCGGTCTGTCCCGTGACCAGCTCGGTGAAGTAACGGGACTCCACGGTCTGCGCCGTCTCGAAGTCGACCTGCGAGCCTTCGACGGCCGCCGCGAGGATGTTGCGCGGGGCGGGGAAGGGGGCGCCGGCGAGCTGCTTGCTCAGACTGGCCGGGAACGCGGGGAGGTTGGCGGCGAAACGCGGGCTGGAGGGTGTGCCGCCGGGGATGCGGTAGCCCTTCTCGTCCCACGGCTGCCGGGACTCGGGGTGGGCGTCGATGAACGCGCGCGCCCGGTCGAGCATCTCCTCGCGGGTGGCCACGACTTCGTGGACCAGACCGTTGTCGAGGGCGCGGCGCGGGGAGTACTGCGTGCCCTGGAGCAGCACCTTGAGCAGGGCGTCCGCGATGCCCAGGAGCCGTACCGTACGGGTGACACCGCCGCCGCCCGGCAGCAGCCCGAGCGTGACCTCGGGCAGGCCGATCCGGGAGCCCGGCGCGTCGAGGGCGATGCGGTGGTGGCAGGCGAGGGCGATCTCGTAACCGCCGCCCAGGGCCGCGCCGTTGAGGGCGGCGACGACGGGCTTGCCGAGGGTCTCCAGGCGCCGCAGGGCGCCCTTCATGGCCAGGCCGCCCTCGAAGATCCGCCGGGCGTCGCCGGGGCCCGCCTTGATCAGGTCCTTGAGGTCGCCGCCGGCGAAGAAGGTCTTCTTGGCGGAGGTGACGATGAAGCCGCGGACGCTGTCCTTCTCGGCCTCGGCGCGGTCGGCGGTCGCGGCGAGGGAGCGGCGGAACGCCTCGTTCATCGTGTTGGTGGACTGGCTCGGGTCGTCCAGGACCAGGGTGACCACACCGGTGTTGTCCTGCTCCCAGCGGATGGTGGGGGACGCGGACTCGTTCATGCTGCTGCTCCGTTGCTCCGTAGGGGGTCTGGACGGGCCGGACGTAAGAGGGAGGCGCCGGACCGGCAGGCGGATCAGAGGCGTTCGACCACGGTGGCCACTCCCATGCCGCCGCCGACGCAGAGGGTGGCGAGGCCGTACCGCTTGTCCTGGCGTTCCAGTTCGTCCACGAGCGTGCCGACGAGCATCGCGCCGGTCGCGCCGAGGGGGTGGCCGAGCGCGATGGCGCCGCCGTTGACGTTGACCTTGTCGAGGGAGATCCCCATCTCCCCGACGAACCGCAGGACCACCGCCGCGAAGGCCTCGTTGATCTCCACGAGGTCGATGTCGTCGATCGTCAGCCCGGCCTTGGCGAGGGCCTTGCGGCTGGCGGGGGCGGGGCCGGTGAGCATGATGGTGGGCTCGGACCCGGAGACGGCGGCGGAGACGATCCGGGCGCGGGGCGTGAGTCCGTACCGTTCACCGGTCTCCCGGGAGCCGATGGCGACGAGGGCCGCGCCGTCCACGATGCCGGAGGAGTTGCCCGCGTGGTGGACGTGGTCGATCGCCTCGACCCAGTGGTACTTCTGGAGGACGACGGCGTCGAAGCCGCCCGCCTCGCCGATCCCGGCGAACGACGGCTTGAGCGCGGCGAGGGTGTCGGCGGTGGTGCCGGGGCGGAGGTGCTCGTCGTGGTCGAGGACGGTGAGCCCGTTGCGGTCGAGGACCGGGACGACGGAGCGCTGGAAGCGGCCTTCCTTCCAGGCGGTGGCGGCCCGTTCCTGGGACAGCGCGGCGAACTCGTCCACGTCGCGGCGGGTGAAGCCGCCGAGGGTGGCGATCAGGTCGGCGCCGATGCCCTGGGGGGCGAAGCCGGTGGCGAGGTTGGTCATCGGGTCCATCGCCCACGCGCCGCCGTCGGAGCCCATCGGGACGCGGGACATGGACTCGACGCCACCGGCGAGGACGAGGTCCTCCCAGCCCGAACGGACCTTGGCGGCGGCGAGGTTGACGGCTTCGAGCCCGGAGGCACAGAAGCGGTTCTCCTGCACCCCCGCCACGGAGTCGGGGAGCCCGGCGGCGATGGCGGCGATCCGCGCGATGTCGGAGCCCTGGTCGCCGAGGGGGCTCACGACGCCGAGCACGATGTCGTCGATCGCGGCCGGGTCGAGGCCGGGGAAGCGGGCGCGCATCTCGTGGATGAGGCCGACGACGAGGTCGATCGGCTTGGTGCCGTGCAGGGCGCCGTTGGCCTTGCCGCGGCCTCGCGGGGTGCGGATCGCGTCGTACACATACGCTTCGGTACTCACGGCAACTGCCTTTCCGGAGACGGTCACTGGGGCGGGGGGGCAGAAGGTCCGGCGGGTGGTGGATGGTTCGGCGGGCGTTCCGGCGGGCGTTCTCAGCGGGTGGGCAGGTCCCAGTCCCGTGCCACCTCGGCGGTGTCGGCGCCGGGCAGCGCGGGCGCTCTGCGTACGGATCCCGGCGTGGCGGAGAAGCGCGGCGCGGGGGCGGGCTGGGTGACGCCCGCGTGCTCGGTGAAGGTGGCGCGGGTGGCGAGATGCGGGTGCGCGGGGGCCTCACGCAGGGTCAGTACGGGGGTGACACACGCGTCCGTCCCCTCGAAGACCGCTGTCCACTCGGCGCGGGTCCTCTCCTTGAAGCGGGCGGCGACGGCGGCGCGCAGCTCGTCCCAGCGCCCGAAGTCCTTGCGGGCGGGGACGTCGTCCTTGATGCCGAGCAGTTCGATGAACCGGTCGTAGAACCGGGTCTCCAGCGCGCCGACCGCCATGTACGCGCCGTCCGCGGTCTCGTACGAGCCGTAGAAGGGGGCGCCGCCGTCCAGCAGGTTGCCGCCGCGCCGGTCCTGCCAGCCGCCGGCGGCCATCATGGCGTGGATCATGGTGGTGAGGTGGGCGGTGCCGTCCACGACGGCCGCGTCGACCACCTGTCCCGTGCCGTCCGGGGTCCTGGCGTGCTGGAGGGCGGCGAGCAGTCCGATGACGAGGTAGAGCGCGCCGCCCGCGTAGTCACCGAGAAGGTTGGCGGGCAGGGCGGGCGGCTCGTCGGCCTTGCCGATCATGGAGAGCGCGCCGGAGAGGGCGACGTAGCCGATGTCGTGCCCGGCGCTCTGCGCGAGCGGGCCGTCCTGGCCCCAGCCGGTCATCCGGCCGTACACCAGGCGGGGGTTGCGGGCGAGACACTCCTCGGGGCCGATGCCGAGCCGCTCGGCGACCCCGGGCCGGTTCCCCTCGATCAGCAGGTCGGCCCGCTCGACCAGGTCGAGGACGCGGGCGGCGCCGTCGGGCGACTTGAGGTCGATCAGGACGGAGCGCTTGTTGCGGTTGGTGAGGTCGGCCGCGGGGTCGATCCCGAGGCCGGTGCCGCCGGGGCGGTCCACCCGTACGACATCGGCGCCGAGGTCGGCGAGCGTCATGGCGGCGAAGGGCCCGGGCCCGATGCCGGCCAGCTCGACGACGCGGACACCCGCCAGCGGACCGATTCCCGTCGCTGCCGCGTGGGCCATGGGGCTCTCCTCAACACTGGGGCACAGCCGGTGGAACAGCCGTGGGGGGCGGGAACGGACACCACGCCGCACCGGCCTTCCGGCCAGAGCGAGCGCTCAGCCCTGATTCCCGATAGTACGAGGGATACGCCGCCGATCCGGTCCCCGGCTTCCGGTTCGGCGTGGATAGCGTCGGCCGTCCGATGAGGGCCGAACCACGGACCCGTCCTAGGGGGTGTCCGCGAAGTGGGGTCGTCCGCCCGGAGGGCGGGGCTCGCGGTGTCTGGTGCGTGCGAT
>NZ_WWJY01001244.1 GCF_009865405.1 Streptomyces sp. SID3212
GCCGAGCGCCTCGCGCGCGTGCTCGGCGAGGAGCAGCAGCGAGTCGGGGGTCGTCTCGGCGGGCTTGACGACCACCGCGTTCCCGGCGGCGACGGCGGGGGCGCAGCGCCAAGCGGCCATCATCAGCGGGTAGTTCCAGGGCACGACCACGGCGGCGACCCCGAGCGGCTCCCAGCGGACCCAGCTCTCGTGGCCCTCGACCAGGCCGCCCGCCGCCGGGGACGACTGGGTGCGCGCCGCCCAGGCGTAGAAGCGGAAGAGGTCCGCCGCGTTCTCCACCTCGCCGACCGCCTCGTGGAACGGCTTTCCGGTGCCCGCCCGTTCGGCGGCGACGTACCGCTCCGCGTGCTCCTCGATCAGGCCCGCGAGTCGGTCGAGGCGCCGGGAGCGTTCCCTCGGCGTCAGGGCGCGCCAGCCCGCGTGGGCGAGGCGGCCGGCGGCGACCACGGCGGCGACGCGCCGCTGCCGCGCGGCGGCGGAGCTGCCCCGTACCTGTCCGGTACGGGGGTCGAGCAGCGGGACCGGTTCGGCGAAGTCGCCGTCCGCAACGCCCTGAGTGGCATCCATCGTGTCCTCCGTCAGCTGATGTCGTAGGCCCGCAGCCACAGTTCGAGAGTCAGTACGAGCCAGAGCTTGCCGCCCTGCCGGGGCAGCAGCGCGCCCTCCCCCCGCATCCACGCGCGGACGGTGTCCTCCCGGAAGAGCCCCCGGGCGCGCGCCTCCCGGCCGAGCAACAGATCGCCCGCGAGCTCGCGCAGCGGCCCGCCGAGCCACTGCTGGACCGGGACCCGCATGCCGCTCTTGGGCCGGTCCACGACCGTGCCGGGCAGCAGGTCCCGTACGGCCTCCTTGAGCACCCACTTCTCCACCGCCCCGTTCAGTTTCCACCGGGGCGGCGTCGCGAAGGCGTGGTCCACCACGCGGCGGTCGAAGAGCGGGGAGCGGCCCTGGACGGACTGCGAGGAGGTCAGCCGTTCGACCTTGGTGAGGATGTGGTGGGCGCCCTTGGTCCGCAGGTTGCAGTGGAGCAGCTGGTTGAGGAGGTGGTCCATCCGGCCGTCCCTGGGCGCGGGCCGCAGGTACGGCGTGACGAAGCGCTGCGGCGCGGGGGCGGTGGCCAGGGCCTCCAGCGCGCCGGGGGTCAGCAGGTCGGGCAGGTCGGTGAAGCACTTGCGGTACGAACGCAGGTACGCCGTCTCGCGCGCGTCCTCGGCGTCCCCGCCCGGCAGTTGGCGCCGGTGCATCTCGTTGACCAGCATCGGCAGGTTCTTCGGGCCGCCGAACACCGGGTCCCCGCCCTCCCCGTTGAGGACCACCCGCAGCCCGTCGCCCGCCACGGCCTCGGCCAGCATGAGATTGGGTACGGTCAGCGGGTCGCCCACCGGGCTGTCGAGCAGGGCCGCCGCCTCCGCGAGACGCGCGGCGACCGCGTCCCCGGACACCGAGAGCACCCGGTGGCGGGTCCCGCAGTGGGCGGCGACGAGACCCGAGTACCCCAGTTCGTTGGGAAGTTCTGCGCCGAAGCTGATGGAGTACGTGTGCACGGGGTGCGCGTGCAGCTTGGCGGCGAGAGCGGTCACCAGCGAACTGTCCACACCGCCGGAGAGCAGCACCCCCACGGCCTCCGCCTCGGGCAGCCGCATCGCGGTCGCCTCCTCCAGCAGCCCCCGCAGCCGCAGGGCGTACGACTCACCGGAAGCCCCGTCGGGACCGAGTTGCTCCTCCGGCTCCCAGTAGTGCTCCTCCGCGACCGAGCCGTCGGCAGAGAGCCGCAGACAGCGGCCGGGCAGCACCTCCCGTACCCCTCGCAGCAGGGTCTCCTCGCCGGGAAGGTAGGCGAAGGTGAGGAACGAGCGTACGGCGGCCAGTTCGAGGCCCGTGCCGAGCGCGGGCCACCGGCGCAGGGCCCGCAGCGAGGTCGAGGCGGCCCAGCAGCCCCCGGCGCGGGCGTAGAAGAGGGTACGGGCCCCCACCTGGTCGCGGATCAGGACGAGTTGGTCGTCCTCCTGCACGGCGAGCACGAACATGCCCTCCGCCGCGAGGATCCCGGCCGGGCCGAGCCGCGCCCAGCAGCGCAACAGCAGTTCGCCGTCCGGGCAGTCGGGCGGGGCGGGCGCACCGGCCCCGGCGAGGGCGGCGAACAGCACGGGCCGGTTGTGGAGCGTGACCTCACCGACGGCGGTACGCCCGTACGCGCTGAACGGCCCCGTGGCGTAACCCGGTTCGTCCTCGATCAGCGCCAGCGCGGGCGCGCCGTCGCGCACCGGGACGCCCATCGCGGCCAGTTGGTCCCTGGCCCGTCCGGGCTCCGCCGCCAGGCAGGCGCAGAACCGCGCCATGGTCACCTCTTCCGCTCGTTGTTCTGTACGTCCCCGAGGACCACCGCGAACCCGCCTTTCCACAGGACGCGTTCGGAGTTGCTCGGCTCACCCGAAGTCGTCGTCGTTCCAGCCGTCGCCGTCGTCGGAGTCCCAGTCGCCCGTGTCCGCGTAACCGGCGCCGGAGTCACCGCCCGAGTCCCCGCCCGACGAACTCTGCGCTGCCTCCTGCCGCTGCCGCAGTTCCTCTTCCTCCTCGGGGGTGAGGCTCTCCGGCGGGAAGTGGGCAGCCGTGACCGCGAGGGTGGCGAGGCCCAGTCCGCCGACCAGGGCGCCGACGCGCCCGCCGAAGGAGCTCCGGTTCACCATGACCGTCTCGCCCTGGCCCCAGACCGTGCGGCCGTAGCCGATGTCCCGGCCGTAGGTCACCCGCCCGTCCTCGTGGACCCGTTTGATGATGCGGTCGCCGAGGAGTTCGTCGGTGCCGGAGGCGCCGTGGTTGTCGCGCCAGCGCACCTTGCCGCCGTCGCGCCGCCGCCACTCCTGGCGCCCGCGCCGGAAGTCGCCGTCGTCGTCGCCGTCGTCGGTGTCCGCGTAGACGCGGTAGACGGTGCCGTCGGCGAGCAGGCTGTCTCTGTAAGGGATTTCGCGTGGCCGGTTCATCGTCTCTGGTCCTCGGTTCGCCTGGTCCTCGTTCGCCTGGTCCTCGGTTGGCCCGCCCGGTCTGCCGCCGGGGCGGTCAGTTCGCCGGCCAGGTCATGAACCCCGTCGTACGAAGCTCCCGCAGGCCCGTCCACATCGAGTGGTCGGACGTGCGCGGCCCGCGCACCAGGCGCTGGACCGTACGGAGCAGCCGCGCCGGGTGCACGGCCTCCACCTCGGCCGAACGCCCCCGCGCCAGCCACTCCCGCTCGTGCCGGTCGAGGCCGGCGGGAAGCGCGGCGGGAGGCACGGCGGGAAGGGCGGCGGAAAGCACGGCCTCACCGGGCGAACGCGCCGGATCGCGCGCCGCGTTGAGCCGCATCGCGATCGCGTGGCGCGGGACGAGCCCCAGCGAGGCCACCCGTACCCCCGGATGGTCGGCGCGCAGGCGCGCCGTCAGCGCGATCCCGGCCACGCTCGCGTCGTGCAGGACATGGACCGTGGCGCCCTCCACCCGCGCGAGCCCGGCCAGCAGCCGGGGGTCGAGCGGCAGGTCGTCGGCGGCGAGCACGGGGCACGCGGCCTCCAGGTGCAGGTCGTTGGCGAGGAGCATACGGGCCACGGAACGGCTCTGGCAGACGAGCAGCCGGGGCAGACCGTAGTCGTAGAGGTCGGGCTCGGGGGACACATCGGACCCGGGAAAGGCTCCGGGCTCGGGAAAAACCCCACTCTTGGGGGATCCACCGCCCGGCGCCCCGAATCCGGGCCCAGGATCCGGCCCCAGCAGCCCCAGCAGCCCCGGCGCCTCACCCCGTCGCCGGGCCAGGGCCTCCTCGAACCGTTCGTACGGTACGGGCGGGGCCGGCGTGAACGGGAGCGCGCGCGGGACCCAGCCGACGGGACGTACCACCCGGCACAGCTCGTAGTACAGCTGCCGCTCTGTGAACAGGATCCGCCCGGGCGCCCCGGCGCGCGCGACGGCGGTGTCGAGCGACCGACCAAGAAGCCGCCCGCGCACGCCGGGCGCGCCACCCCCTCCCCGTACAGTTCCTCCCCCCGTCACCGCGGCCCCTCCAGCGCCGACGCCACCCGCCGCAGCCCCGCAGCCAGCCGCTCGCGCACGGTGGTGGCGCCCACGCCCTCGACACGCTGGACCCGTTCGATGTCCCGCAGGGCGGCGGCGAGCAGCCCGAAGTCCGTCCCTACGCGGCTGACAGTGCCCACGGCCCGGCGCGGCTCGCGCACGATGTCCTCGGTGGCCCGGCGCTCGGCCTCCGACGCTGTGATCGCGTAGTCCTCGTGGTCGATGCCGAAGCCGGTGTTGGCGGCGAGGATGTTCAGCGGGCGCCCGCCCCGGTTGGCGAAGGAGTGGGGCATCATCTCCGGGATCCGGATCATCGCCCCCGGGACCAGCCGGATCTCGGTGACCCGGCCGCGCGCGGCGTCGTACAGACCGCAGGACGCGTGGCCGAGGCTGAGGACGACGTGCTCGCCGCCGTGCGCGTGCGGGGTGAACGCGCTGCGCGGGCCGACGACCCCGAGTTTGAAGGTGGCGTTCGACGGGCGCTCCGGGGACGTCCGCGCGTCACCCACGAGGTAGTGGGCGAATTGCCCGTCGTCGATGAACGGCAGGAACTCCTCACGCGGGCCCAGCTCCCGCGCCCCTTCCCGGTCCGCGAACAGCACCCGGCCGTCGGCGCCGAGCCGGAACACCTCCACGCCGAAGGGAAGGCGCTGGGCGAGCCGCTCCATGTCCCGCACCCCGCCCCGCGCTCGGTTCCGCGGTCCCTGCCCCTGCCCCTGCCTGCCGGGGCCGACGTCCATGTGGGACATCAGCGTCCCCTTTCGTTCAGCTTGCCTGGTTCGGTACGAAGCTCATGCCGCGCCCCCGTCACGCCCGCGCCCCGGTCATGCCGCGCCCCGGTCATGCCGCGCCCGCGTCCGGCCACGTCAGAAAGCCCAGCGCCTCGGCCTTGCGCCGGTCCGGGTCGCCCCCCGGGCCTGTGACCCGTTCGAGGACGGCCGAGACGGCCTTCAAGAGTGTCGCGGGCCGCACGCCGACCAGCGGGCTCCACCAGCCGTCGAGCAGCCAGAACAGCTCCTCGGGCGTGAGCGCGCCGGCGGTTCGCAGCCGGGCGACGACCTCCGGCTGGGGGGCGGTCCCGTGGGCCACCACCGCGCCCGGGGCCTTCATGACCACGCGCGGGCGCAGACCCGCGTCGACCACGCGCCGTCCCGGCAGCGCGTCACGGGTGGCGAGCACCCGCACGCTGCCGACGGCTCCCGCGTCGTGCAGCACGACGACGGGCACGTCGTCCGGGAGCGCCTGGACGGTGGTGGCGATCTCGACTCCGTACCGCCGCGGAATGCCGTTGGCGGCCAGGAAGGAGGCCACGGCCAGGTCCGGGCAGAGGAGTGCGGCCCGAGGCTGTTCGGGGCGGGCCGTGCGGTGCAGGACCGCGTCGTCCACGATCCCGGGCGGCAGCTCTCCGTACGCGAACTTCCAGCGGGCCAAGGCCTGTTCGCGGAAGGGGCTCAGCGGGAGCGTGTCATACCGCTTCCTGCCGTCCCGTACGTTCCCCACCGCCGCGACGAAGGCGCCCACGAGGAGGAGCGCGCCGAGCACGGTCAGGATGTACCCCTCACCACCGATGGCGACTCCCGCGACGCCCAGACCGCCCCCCACGGGCAGCCCGAACGCCAGGCACCCGATCGCCGAGGGGACCCCGCTCCTGGGGCCGCGCACGGAGCCCAGTGTCCTGCGGGACAACGCGAACCAGAGCTGGCTCTCGGTGACCTTCAACCGGCCGTTGTCGGTCAGCTTCGTGGCCACGCGCAGGAAGCGGGCGTCATGGAGCCGCAAGGAGTTGGCCCTGGGCTCCAGGGCGAACGTCTTGTGGCACTTGGAGCAGGTGTAGGAGGGGCGCTCCTTGTAAAGCACGTTCTCCTGGCAGTGCGGGCATATCACCGAGGTCCCCCCGTCGGTCCGTCGATCGCAGCCACCGTCGCGATCACGATCGCCGCCCCATCGTAGGACCGTGCCCGGAACGCGGCCATAGGCGGACGTACGACTCCCGGTGGAAGCCGTCATGAACAACTGGCCCCGGCGCACGGATACGGATGCCCGTCACAGCCGCGGGGCGGCGGCTGTGACGGACACCCGGGACTTCGGAGCGCACCGGTCCAGGACTCGGACGCAGACTCGGTCTCGACCCCGACCCCGGTCCCGACCCCTGTCCCGGTCCCGGCCTCAGGACCTGACGCTCTTCACATCTCCCTTCCCGCACGCCAGGCCGTCCCTGTTCGGGTCCAGCCTGAGCGGGTCGTCCTTGCCGTTGACCTTCAGCCGGCCGTACTCGTTCGCCGCCAGCCAGTCGCAGCGCGCCTTCGTCGTCGCCTTCACCGTGTCGGGGAAGACCGTCGGGACGCAGACGTTCGCCGAGCCGTAGTGCCGGTCGCAGCCCGCGATCTGCTTGCTCACCGGC
Source organism: Streptomyces sp. SID3212 (assembly GCF_009865405.1). Lineage (GTDB taxonomy): Bacteria > Actinomycetota > Actinomycetes > Streptomycetales > Streptomycetaceae > Streptomyces. The sequence goes on from NZ_WWJY01001244.1 coordinate 6,446, forward strand.
GCCGAAGTCCGCTTCTTCTGGGGCTTCTTGGCGGGCTTCGCCAGGTCACCGGCGAAGTCGTGGACGTGGGCCGAGTCCGCCGCCTTCGCGGCGAGCGCCGGCGGGCCGCCCAGGTGCACCCACTTGGCGACGGACGGAACGCCGTTGGCGTCGACCGCGAACAGCATGTACCAACCGGGCGGCGCCAGGTTCGGGTTGCTGGTGACGTTCAGGTCGATGTTGTTCCCGTCGACCGTCAACGGCAGGTCCACGAACCGCTGGTTGGGGTCCGACGAGTGCGTCACCGCCGCCGGCCGGATCAACTCCGCCTTGGCGATGGGCCGGTCGACCGTGATGCGCTGCGTGTCGCCGTACAGCCACTCGGTGTCGATCAGCGAAGTGATCCGCGGGCGCGGGCCCTTGAGCAGGTACGGCGGGGTGTAGAGCGAAACGGCGTGGTTCCAGGTGCCGTTGCCCGGGTTGTCGCCCGTCGTCATGACGCGGCCGTCGGGGAGCAGGAACGCGGACGAGTGGTAGCCGCGCGCCTCCGGGTCGGCCGTGACCGGGTCGAAGGTGTTGGTCACGGGGTCGAAGAGGGAGGACTCGTAGACCGGGTTGGCGCGGTTGTGCAGCGCCCCGCCCGTCTCCAGCACCTTGCCGTCGGGCAGCAGCACGGCGGAGCCGTACATCTTGCCCTGGTCGCCGGTCTGCGGCTGCGGCCCCGCGCCGAGGTCGACCGTGCCCTGGGGCAGCGGCGGCCCCGCGACGTACTGCGGGCTCGGCGCCTTGAGGTCGATGAGGTCGGTGATGCGGTTCGCCTCCGGGTTGGAGTCGATGTTGCCGCCGCCGATGGTCAGGACCCGCTGGTCCTGCGCGGGCGGCAGCAACACGCTGGCCGACTGGTCGCGTTCGTCCTTGTTCCGCAGGCCGGGGATGTCCGTGACGGTGTTCGTGTCGTAGTCGTAGACCGCGGATCCGGTGCCCGGGGTGCCGTTGCCGAAGACATGGCTGCCGGAGTAGAAGAGGCGGCCGTCCTGCATGAGGATCATCGACGGGTACAGACCCCAGTACGACCAGGTCTGGTTGACCTGCCAGAGCGGCAGCCACTGGTTCTGCGCGGCCGACCAGCGCTCGGCGGTGACCGATCCACTGGAGTCCTCGCGCAGCCCGCCGAACGACAGCACGTCACCGTTGCCCATGACCGTCGCGGACGGGTACCAGTGGCCGTCGTTGAGGTCGTTGGTCCTGGTGTACGCCTCCGTGTCGGGGTCGAAGACGTACGAGTCCTTGAGCCCCTGGTAGCCGATCGTGCCGTCCGCCGACGGGTAGCCCTTGTTGCCGCTCATCACCAGCACCCGGCCGTCGGCCAGTTGGACGTGGCCGGAGCAGAACATGTCGTCGGGGGTGGGGATCGTACGGTACGTACCGGTCTCGGGGTCGTAGACCGCCGAGGTGAACGTACCGGCCTCGAAGTTCTCCGTGCTGTTGCCCGAGCCCGCGATGAGCAGGACCTTGCCGTTCTTGAGGACCACCGAATGCATCGAGCGCACGGGGTTGTCGGTGGGCAGGACCTCCCATCTGCCGTCGGCGCACTCCACGGTGGTGCCGGTGCAGGTCGGCTCGATGGTGGGCGGGGCGACCTCCTCCATCACGTAGTCGTCGGTGGTCACACTCCCCGTGCCGTACACGGAGACACCCCAGGTGATCCGGTCGGTGCCGGGCGGGATCTCGGGGGTACGGACCTCCGCGCGCTGGTAACCGGCGCTCAGGTCAAGGGTTTTGAGGTCGGTCCAGTACTGCCAGCCGGCCGTGGTGTCGTGCCGGAAGAGCGTGACCGACACGTCGGGGGTGGTGGACTTGTACCAGAGCGAGAGGTCGTACTGCTTGTCGGGCTGCACGGCCGGGGCGCACGCCGCCGTCTCCGTGATCAGCGCCTTGCGGTCGCCGTCGGCCCGGCGGGTCAGCTCGACCTTGAGGGCCATGGTGCCGGAGTGGGCGTCCGCGACGGTGGCGAAGGTGAAGTCGTTGTCGCCCCAGCCGGACTGCTCCCAGCAGTACGGCATCGTGTCGCCGCCGGTCCCCGCCGTCTCGAAGCCAGGGTTCTTGATGAGGTTCGTCCCGGCCGCCGCCGGCTGCTGGGCGCTGAGGAACAGCCCGGCGGTCAGGGCGGCGACGGCGAGCAGGGCGGTACGGCGCCGGGGGCGCGGGGGCGTACGGAAGCCGTTGCTCAGCCGCGTACGGAACGCGCTGCCGGAAGGCGACGCGCTGCCGGAAGGCGTACGAAATCCCTTGCGAATACGGCTCGTTCTCGGAAACCTCACCGGCTGATCCTCTCCGTACGGGCACGTGCCACTGCCGTCCGGCTCCGCGCGACGGTCCGCCCGGCCCCGGCCCCGGCACCCCGCCGCTCCCGCTTCGGCAGATACACCAGCGCCTCCGTCCCCGCGAACCGCAGGACGAACGTCGCCAGCAGCGCGCACGCCGTCGCCGTCAGCACGCCCATGGAGAACTGCGAGACGAACAGCGCTATCAGCGGGATGCGCAGCAGCAGGTCGGCGTTGGCGAGCAGCGCGAAGCGGCCCACCCGGTCCGCCCAGTGCCGGTGGACGCGCCGGCTGCGGAAGAGCAGCACCTCGATGAGGACGAAGTTCCACATCACGCCGAACTGGTTGGCCAGCACCTCGGCCGGCAGGTAGTGCAGCCCGGCCGCCGTCAGTCCGGACAGCGCGAGCAGGTTCGGGACGAAGCCGGTCAGCCCGATCAGTCCGAAGGCCAGCATCCGGGCGACCGGTGAGGCCGTCCGCAGCTCCACCAGGTGGCGCAGGAAGCGCAGGCCCTCCTTGGCGGACGACTTGGACTCGCCGGCGAACCGGTCGCGGAAGACGAACGGCACCTCGGTGGGCTGCTCGGGCCTGCACCGTACGGCCAGCTCCAGCAGGATCTTGTAGCCGAGCGGCCGCAGCGCCTCGGAGGTGACGGCGCTGCGCCGGATCGCGAAGAAGCCGCTCATCGGGTCGCTGATGCCGCGCAGGCGTCCCGGGAAGATGCCCTTGGTGAGCCAGGTCGCGGCGCGGGAGACGGCGACGCGGTAGCCGCCGGCCAGTCCGGCCCGGCTGCCGCCGTCGATGTAGCGGCTGGCGACGACGAGGTCCGCGGACTCCCGCTCGCCCGCCGCGACCAGGTCGGGGACGAGCGCGGGCGGGTGCTGGAGGTCGGCGTCCATGACGACGATCCACTCGGAGCCGGCGGCCTTGAGGCCGACGACGACGGCTCCGCCGAGTCCGCCGTCCGGGGTCTCCCGGTGGATGACGTTGACGGGGAAGGGGCAGTCCTGCGCGGCGGCGGTGATCACCGCGGGCGTGTCGTCCGTCGAGTCGTCGACGAAGAGGACTTCGCAGGGCAGTCTGGCGGGGACGGCGTCGGTGAGCTGCCGCAGCAACTCCCGTACGTTCCCCGACTCGTTGAAGGTCGGGATGATGACGGTGACGGCTCCGGGCTCGGCCACGGCCGTCGCTTCCAGCTCCGGGTCGCCGAGCTCGCCGGCTCCGACGGGGGGAAGAATGCTCATCGCTTGCCTCCCACGATCTGCCGGATCTCGATCCGGTCCTCGCCCGCGCCGAAGACGGCGACGGCGGTCGAATGGTTGAGGGCGTCCCGCACGTTGGGCAGGTCGCGGGCGTCGCGCCGTACGGTCGGGGAGGCGACGACGTAGTCGAGGTCGCGCCACCCTCCCGGCATGGTCTTGGTCACGGCGGGGTCGAGGTCCGCCTTGTAGAACCAGATCGCGCCCAGACCCGGTTCGTACCCGGCGTGGACGAGGTCGAGCCACAGCGCGTCGTCGACCAGCACCCGGGCCGAGGACGGGTCGGGTACCTCCTTCGCCATCCACGAAGCGGCGGCCCGGTAGGGGGCGTTGGCGTCGGCGGTGATCGCCGTGTGGTTGCCGTCGTACCACCGCGGTACGACGTACACGAGCGAGGTCGCGGCGAGCACGCCGAGGGCCGTCCAGCGGGCGGCGCTCAGCGTGCGGCCCTCCTGGGGCCCGCGTCGTTTGCGCAGGATGGCGTGGGTGACGCTCGCGGCGCCGCCCGCCAGCACCAGGGCGAGGAACGGCAGCCCCTGGATGACGTACATCGCGGGCAGGTAGCCGGTCGGGCGCAGCGCGACGAGGGTGAGGATCACCACGGCGAGGGCCGGTCCGGCGAGCGCGCGGGCGGTGACGGACCAGCGCAGGGTGAGCATGAGCAGGACGGCGCCGGCGATCCCGCCGAGCGGCAGGATCCGGTCGTAGTAGAGCCAGGAGCGGAGGACGCCGTTGGAGCCCGTACCGCTGTCGAGCACAAAGCCGGAGCCGGGGCGGCTCATCTGGTAGACGATGCCGTCCCAGAGCGAGACGTGCCCGGCGCCCGCCAGCAACTCCCCCTTGAGCAGGGCGAAGAGGGGGTACGACAGGCCGATCAGCGCGCAGGCGGTGACGGCTCCCGTGACCGCGAACTTACGGGTGTCGCGATGGCTGTGCCGCCACATCGTCACCAGCAGCGCGGGCAGGATGACCAGCATGGTCTCCTTGGTGAGCACCGCGACGGCGGCGGCGAGACCGGCGGCGAAGTGGTGCCAGAGGTGGCGGTTGGGCGAGGCCGCGAGGCAGAACGCCAGCAGCATCCACATCACGGCGATGTTGTCGAGGAAGATCTCCCGCTGGAGCACCACGGACAGCGGGGACAGTCCGAACAGGACCATCGCCAGGCCGGCCGCCCAGCGCGGCAGCCACAGCCGGCGGGCGAGTATGTAGAGCAGTACGGCGCTGGCGGCGCTGACGACCAGCATCGAGAAGCGCATCGGCGCGACGGTCATCGACTCGGGTGAGACGAGCGCCGGCAGCCAGGTCAGGAACGCGATCTGCATCCAGCCGAGCGGCGGATGGTCGTACCAGTACGTGTAGTGGGCGAGGCCCTTGCCCTCCTGGACCGCCCAGGCCTGGGCGAGGTAGGTGCCCTCGTCGTCGCTGAGGGTGGGGTAGTGCTGGATGTTCCAGCCCTGGACGATCAGGATCGCGACGAGCAGCACACCGCAGAGCAGCAGGTCGGACCGCGAGCTCCGGAACCGCACCACGGGACGGACCGTGAGGTGCCGCTTGTTCCTTCTGCCGCCGTCGTGCTTTCCGCCGCCGGGTCGTCCGGGGGCAGGGCTTCGCTGCGCGGGGACGGCCGTTTCGGTCGTCACCGCGGGGAGGGTGGAGGTCACGCGTGGACGTCCTCTCGGATGAGGTGCGCGCCGACATGACTGGTCAGCTCCCAGTCGCTGCGTCCCCGCTGCTCGCGGTAGACGGCCCGGATCGCCGCGCCGGCGAGGAGCACCTGGTAGAAGGGGCCGCCGACGACGAGCTTCAGGTAGTGCCAGAAGCGGACGCGCAGCCCGTACTGCCTGCCGAAGTCGTGCAGCCCGACCACCTCGAAGACAAAGGTGACCATGGCGGTGACGAGCGGCAGGAAGGTGATGAAGGCGATCGCCACGGATACGTCGAGGAACAGCGCGATCGCCACGTTGAGCGGGATGATCACGCCGGTGAACGCCTGGAGGAACGGGGTCATCAGGGTGTAGCGGGCGAGCATCCGCTGGCCGGCCGTGGGGAGTTGCTTCCAGTCCTTCTTGCGGTAGACCTGGAGGAAGCCCTGGTTCCAGCGGGTGCGCTGCTTGAGCAGGGACATCAGGGAGCCCGGGGTCTCCTCGCGGGTCACCATGTCCGAGTCGTACGCGACGACGACCTTCTTGCCGACGCTGGAGAGCCGTACGCCCAGATCGCAGTCCTCGGCAAGGCAGTTGGGGTCCCAGCCGCCGGCCTCGCGCAGCACGTCGGTCCGTACGAAGACGGTGTTGCCGCCGAGCGGGATGAAGCCCTTCTGGGCGTGCAGGTGGAGCCTGCTGCGGAACCAGAAGAAGTATTCGAGGCAGTTGCGCAGGCTGTACCAGCTGGAGTGGAAGTTGATCAGCTGGACGCCGCCCTGGACCACGTCGGCGCCGGTGGTGCGGAAGGCGTGGTCGACGTGGGTGAGCAGCTCGGGGTGGACCTGGTCCTCGGCGTCGAAGACCCCGACGACCTCGCCGGTGCAGTACGGCAGCGCGGTGTTGAGCGCCTTCGGTTTGTTCTTCGCCTCGTGGGTGTCGACGACGACCCTGACCCGGCCGGGGTCGCGGGCCGCGGCGCGCTCGGCGACCTCGGCCGTCTCCGGGTCGTCGTGCCCGACGATGACGATGATCTCGAAGTCGGTGTGGCTGGACTCCAGCAACCGCTTGATGGTCTGTTCCAGCACGGCCTGTTCGTGGCGGGCGGGCAGGAGCAGCGAGAACGAGCCCGCCCGGCCGCCGTCGGGCCGGTCGAAGCTGGTCGAGGCCAGCGTCTCCGGCGTTCTCCAGGCATGCATCTGCCACCACAGCGTGAACGCGGCCATCCAGAAAAGTGCAAGTGAAACGGCGGCAATGAACACGGACGTGACCACACGGCCCCCCTCGGCCTGGGCGCACCGCGGCAAGGCCCCCCTTGGCCGCCGGCTGCCCGTCAAACCCCCTGGGACGCAGGTCCCCCCTGCGTACCCCTTGTGTCTCTCGTGAAGAGACTAGGGGGGACCTGTGACGGTCGGAGGGCTGTTTTGGTGAATACTGCGTTTCAGGCCGATTCGCGTCGCGTCACAATCCGGCCACGGCCGGGGGCTTACCGGTCAAATGCCCCCAACTCGCTTTTGAGCGCGGTCACTTCGGTGGTCGGGGCGGCGCAGACGAAGTGCCGGCAGACGTAGGCGGCGGCCTGTCCCGCGACCAGCGGCCGGTCCGCGAGGAGGGGGAATTCGTCGCTGCCGGGCGTTCCGGCGGCCACGACCGCGCCGGGTGCGGTCGCCAGCAGGGCCGTACGGTGCAGCTCGGCCGCCCGTACGTCGCCGGCGGGGCCGGAGGCGGGGTCGACGGGGCCGAAGGAGGGGCCGACGACCGCGATCTCGCGCGGGCCGTCGAGGACCGCCTCGGCGACGGCGAGCCCCCAGCCGATGAAGC
>NZ_WWJY01001245.1 GCF_009865405.1 Streptomyces sp. SID3212
CCTCGGTGACGGGGTGTTCGACCTGGAGGCGGGTGTTGACCTCCAGGAAGTACGCCTCGGCGCGGGCGGCGTCGTAGACGAACTCGACTGTCCCCGCCGACCGGTAGCCGACCGAGGCGCACAAGTCCCGCGCCGATGCGGCGAGTTGTTCGCGGACGGCGGGCGGGAGGTCCGGCGCCGGGGACTCTTCGAGGACTTTCTGGTTGCGGCGCTGGAGGGAGCAGTCGCGGTCGCCGAGGCTGACGACCCGTCCCAGGCCGTCGCCGAAGACCTGTACTTCGACGTGGCGGGCGTCCTCCACCAGCCGTTCCAGGAAGAGTCCGGCGGAGGAGAAGGACGCCGACGCCACCCGCCGTACCCCTTCCCAGGCGTCCGCGAGTCCGGCCGGGTCGCGGACCGCGCGCATCCCGATCCCGCCGCCCCCGCCGGTGGCCTTGAGCATCACGGGATAGCCGATCGACTCGGCGGCGGCCAGTGCCGCAGCGAGGTCGGGCAGCAGGTCCGTACCGGGGGCGAGCGGCACCCCGGCCGCCCGGGCGGCGGCGCGTGCGGTGTGCTTGGCGCCGAACAACTCCAGCTGTTCCGGGGTCGGTCCGACGAAGACGATGCCGGCGTCCTCGCAGCGCCGGGCGAATCCGGCGTCCTCGGAGAGGAAACCGTAGCCGGGGTGGACGGCGCCCGCTCCGCTGTCCTTCGCGGCCCGCAGGATCAACTCCCCGTCGAGATACGACTCCTTGGGCGCGGCGGGACCGATCCGTACGGCGTGGTCGGCGAGCCGGACGTGGGGGGCGGGACGGTCGGGGTCGGAGAAGACCGCGACGGTACGGAGGCCGAGGCGGCGGGCCGTGCGGATGATCCGTACGGCGATCTCGCCCCGGTTGGCGACGAGGAGGGTGTCGAAGGCGGGGGTGCGGGCAGCGGTCATGAGGGGGCCGCCGTGATCGTCATCTCCACCGGCGTCGGGTCGAAGCCGTTGCACGGGTTGTTGATCTGGGGGCAGTTGGAGACGAGGACCAGGACGTCGGTCTCGGCGCGGAGGGTGACGCGCAGGCCGGGCGCCGACAGGCCGTCCACGATGCCGAGCGTGCCGTCCTTCTCCACCGGCACGTTCATGTACCAGTTGATGTTGGAGACCAGGTCGCGCTTGCCGAGCCCGTAACGGGCGCCCTCGGACAGGAAGTTGTCCACGCAGGCGTGCTGCGACCACGTGTGGTGGCCGTAGCGCAGGGTGTTGGACTCCTTCGAGCAGGCGCCGCCGAGGGTGTCGTGGCGGCCGCAGGTGTCCTCGGTGACCGTCATCAGCGGGGTGTGTTCGTCGGACAGCAGCACACTGCCGGTGGTCAGGAAGATGGAGCCCTGCGCGTGGATGGTGTCGGGGGCGCTGTAGCGGACGGCGGTGTCGTGGGCGTCGTACACCAGGAAGTCCACGGCCTGGTTGCCGCCGAGGTCGGTGAGGGTGAGGTGTTCGCCCCGGTGGACGACGGCGGACCAGGCGGCGCGGGCGGGGACGACGACGGAGCGCCGCGTCGGGGTGGGTACGGTCACCGGGTTCATCGGATCCCCCTGGAGGCCAGTGCCTCTTCGGTGTTGAGGAACGCGCGACGCCCCTCCGGGGTCGCCTCCCGGACCGGGTCGCCGGGCGGTGTCGGACCGGCGGCCCAGGCCAGCACCTCCAGCGGGGTGCTCGTGTAGGCGGGGCGCGGGTCGAGCGGGTGCGGCACGTTCGCGATCAGGACGGTCAGGTTCTGCTCGGCGCGCAGGGTGACGGAGCCGCCGGGGCCGTACGAACCGGTGAAGGCGAGCGTGCCGTCCTCCCGTACCTCCACGCCCTGGAAGAAGGAGACCGACGGCGGCAGGTCGCGGGGTCCGAGTCCGTGCTTGAGGGCGGCCAGCTTGAGGAGTTCGCGGCCGGCGGGGGTGGCGGAGTGCGGGGCGCCGTCCCCGTACCGCTCGGTGTTCCGCCGCAGGGTCGACGTGCCGCAGAGGGCGTCGTGCCTGCCGCCGGTCGTGTCGGTGACGAGCGAGGCGAGGACACGGCCCTGGTCGGAGAGGAGCAGCCGGCCCGCGCCCAGGTAGGCGTTCCACTGGACCTTGACGGTGTCGGCGGTGTTGAGCCGCTCCCAGGGGCGGCCGTCCACATGGAGCAGGAGATGGGCGCAGGCGTCGCCGCGCAGGTCCGTGAGCCGGATCTCGGTGCCGCGCGCCACGGCCCGGTGGGTGTAGCCGCCGCCGGCGACGGTCTCCGCCCACACCAGGTGGCCCGCCTCGCAGGGGGGCGCGGGCCAGTCGGTGGCGGGGACCACCGGCATGGCGTCGGTCCTGGTCCCGGCCTGGGCGCGGGCGTGGTCCCTGGCGCCGTACGTCGTGGCTGTCGCTTTCGCTCTCGCCGCCGCTCTTGCCATGGCTCGGCCTCCGGTTTCTGTCGTCCGACAGAAATTAGAGAGGCGCGGGGATTCGGGCCGGTTGCCCGTCCGTTGCACGGGAGTTACGGGACGCTCACCGCCCGGCGGTCAAGATCCGCCGACACACCCGTGTGCGACGATCGGTGCCATGGGCACGACGGGACGACGGGTCGGAAGGCCGCGCGCCGCACAGCGGCCGGACAGCGGGCTGGCGGTGCGGGACGAGCTGCTCGGGGCGGCGGCCGAGCTGTTCACGACGCTCGGGTACGCGGCGACGACGACGCGGACGGTCGCCGAGCGGGCGGGCCTGCGGCAGGCCACGATGTACCACTACTTCGACGGCAAGGAGGACCTCCTGGCCGAGCTGCTGGAGTCGACGGTGACGCCGTCGCTGGCGCTCGCGCGGGGGCTGCTCGCCGAGGAGGGGCGGTCGCCGGAGGCCAGGCTGTGGGACCTGTGCCGCTCGGACGTGGAACTGCTGTGCGGCGGCCCGCACAACCTGGGCGGCCTGTACCTGCTGCCGGAGGTGAGGGCGGAACGCTTCGCCGGCTTCCACCGCGTACGGGCCGACCTCAAGGACGCGTACGGCCAACTGCTCGCCGCGACCGGCCCCGGATCCCTCCTGGACAAGGGCGAGCTGGCGCTCCGCACGGACCTGGTGTTCGGCCTGATCGAGGGCGTGATCCTGGTCCACCGCTCGGACCCCGACCGCCCGGTGGAGGCATTCGCGGCGGCGACGGCGGACGCGGCGCTGCGGATTGTGGGGGTGGGGGCGGAGGGGACGTGAGGGGAGGGTGCGGCGCGGCGCCCGGCCGGTGCGGCACGGAGACCTCCGGACGCGCCCCCGGTCCGTCCCCGGCTCAGAGGTGAGTCCGCGCCGGGCCGCGTACCAGTGCCTCTGCCAGTGTCAACAGATCCGCCGCGTCCAGCACCCGGTTCCCGAAGCCGGGGAGGGGGACGTGCAGGGGGTCCGTCCAGCGGGGCGGGATCGCGGACAGGCCGTGGAGCGCGCCCGCCAATGTGCCCGTCACCGCCGCCACCGTGTCCGTGTCTCCGCCCAGGTCGATCGCGGCGGCCACGGCCGTCTCGTACGAATCCGTCGTGCGCAGCGCCCAGAGCGCCGATCCGAGGCACGGCCAGACGGCGCCGTTGAACTCCGTGGCCAGGCCGGGGTGCCAGTCGGGAGCCAGCACGGTGGCCCAGCGCGGGCGGTGGTCCTCCGTGACCTGGGCGAGGGTGGCCGGTACGGCGGACACCGGATCGCCGCCGTCCAGTGCGACCCGTACCAGTTCGTGGAGGACGGCCGTGCCCTCCCAGGCCGCCCCGTCGCCGTGGGTGAGCGCGGCGAGGCGCCGGGCGGCGGCCATGGTGGCCTCCTGGCCGGCTCCGGCGAAGTAGACGGCGGAGGTCGCGGCCCGCATCAGTGAACCGTTGCCCGCGGCCCGGCCGGTCCGCCGGTAGTGCAGCGGCGCGGCCACGTCCCAGGCATCCCCTGACGTCAGTACGTCCTCGGTCTGGAGGCCGATGTCCTTCGGGTCGGCGGCCGCCCAGCGCCGGAACCGGTCGAAGACGTCAGCCGGTTCGAGCCCGCCGTGCTCCAGCAGCGACTCGCCGACGAGCACTGCCATCTGCGTGTCGTCCGTGGCCTCGCCCGGATCCCACCCACCGCCTCCGCACATCGCGCCCACCCCGTCGGGAAACCGTGCGGAGTAGACCCCGGCGGGCCCGAACTCGAAGGGCGCGCCGAGCGCGTCGCCGACGGCGGAACCGACAACGGCCCCCGCCGCGCGGTCCGTTCGGGTGGGCCGGTCCGTTCGGGTGGGGAGGTCCGGTCGGGTGGGGTCCGGTGGTGTCATCGGGTCAGCGTAGGGAGCGTTGAGCCCCGCCGTGCGCGTACCCCCAGCCAGAGCGCCCCCGCGCCGGCCGTCGCGGCCAGGAACAGGACCGTGAACCACTGGAAGTACCAGTGGCCGCCCGCCGGGTCGTAGACCGGGCCCCGGGGCCAGGCCAGGTTGATCGTCATCGCCGCGCCGTACAGCACCGCCAGGACGTTCACCGGGAGGCCCCAACGGCCCAGGGAGAAGAGGGGGTTGCCCGTCTCGTCCAGGCCGGGGGCCGACGGTGGTGTGTACGTGCCGCGCAGGCGGCGCAGCAGCATCGGGCCCGTGACCATGACGTACGCGAGGTAGAGCATCGCGATGCACGTCGTGCCGATGGCCAGGAACGCGTCCGGCGACGCCAGGTTGAGCAGGCACAGCGCCGCCGCCGCCGCGCCCACCACCAGGGCCGGGCCCGTCGGCATGCCCGTGCGCGGTGAGACCTTCGACAGCGGGCCGGAGGCGGGCAGGACGCCGTCGCGGGCCATGGAGAACAGCATTCGCGAGCCCGACGTCTGGATCGCGAGCGTCGCGACCGCGATCGCGACCACCACGTCGGCGAGCAGCGCCCGGCCGACCCCGTCGCCCAGCGTGCTCGTCAGGACGTACGAGAGACCCTCCGTGCCGAGCCGGCCGTCGGTGAGGCTGGGCGCGGCCAACAGCCCGCCCAGCAGCAGCAGTCCGCCGAGGACCCCCGCCGAGGCCAGCGCCAGCAGGATCGTGCGCGGAGCGGTACGGCGCGGCGCGCGCGTCTCCTCGCTCAGCTCGCCCGCGCTGTCGAAGCCGATCAGGACGTACGCCGCCGTGAACGACCCCACCAGCAGCGCCCCGATCGCACCGCCCTGCCCGCCGGTGTGCAGGGTCACGCCGGGACCCCGGTCCGCGTGGGTGAACAGGAGCACCACGATCAGTACGGCCCCGATGATCTCGGCGGTCACCCCGATACGGTTGACGGCCGACATCACCCGGTTGTCCAGCAGATTCACCGCCGTCGTCAGGACCAGCAGCACCACCGCCAGCAGCGCCGCGTTCGCCGCGCCGCTCGCCGACGCGGGCGACGGATCACCGCCGACCAGCTGGAACCCCGACCAGATCGCCGGCAGCACCACCTGGAGCGCGAGCGCCGCGGCCGCCACCACCACCATCTGGCCGATCACCATGATCCAGCCCGCGAACCAGCCGAACACCGGCGTGCTCAGCCGGGTCGACCACTGGTAGACGGCCCCCGACAGCGGGTAACGCGCGGCGAGTTCGCCGAAACAGGCCGCCACCAGCAACTGGCCCACGAGCACCACCGGCCAGGTCCAGAAGAAGGCCGCGCCGCCGAACGAGAAGCCGAACGCGAAGAACTGGAACACGGTGGTCAGGACCGAGATGAACGAGAATCCGGCCGCGAACGAGGCGTACCGCCCCATGCTGCGACGCAGCTCCTGCCGATAGCCGAAACCGGCCAGCTCGACCGAGTCGAGCCGGCCGGTCCCGGCCGGGTCAGGCTGTACGTCCGTGGATGCGGTGGCGGTCATGGCGGCCCCTGTCGCTGATTCCTGTCGATTGACAGAAATTAGGGAGGGCCTGTTTCACCGGCGTCACACGCCCGTGTCCGCCCGGGGCACATCTCCTCACGGGAGGGTCTGCCGCCGACCGCCCGGACGTACCGGCTCACATCTTCGGCATCAGCACCGTGTCGATGATGTACACCGTGGCGTTGGAGGTCGGCACGTTGCCGCAGACCACACTCGCCGAGTCGTTGACCTTGTACGACTCACCCGAACCCGCCGTCGCGAGGGTCGACTTCTCCAGCGTCGGGTACGTACCGCTCGCCAGCTGCGCGGGAGCCAGCTTCTCGCCCACGACGTGGTACGTGAGGATCTTCGTCAGCGTGGCCTTGTCGGCCAGGACCTTGTCCAGGTCGGCCTTCGGGATCTTGGCGAAAGCCTCGTTGGTCGGCGCGAACACCGTGATGTTCTGGGCGTTGTTGAGCGTGTCGACCAGACCGGCCTTCTTCACCGCGGTGACCAGGGTGGACAGGTCGGGGTTGTTGGACGCGGCGGTCGCGACCGGCGCCGTCGACATGCCGTCGAAGCTGCCCGCGCCGGTCGCGGGGACCGACGCGCAGCCGGGACCGAACGGCTTGTCCGTCATGCCCGCCGCGTCGTCCGTCGCGCTCTGCGACTCCTTGGGCGCGGCGGCGGCCGAGTCCTTCGTCTTGGCGTTGTCGCTGCTGTCGTCGCTCGAACAGGCGCTCAGGGCGAGGGGCAGGACAAAAACGCCGACGGCGGCGAGGGCGGCACGCTGAATACGGGTGGCGGTCATGGAATGTCTCCTTGTTGATTTTCTCAAGTGGGTCGAGAGGTGGTGATTGAGCTGGTGAGTCAGCTGGTCCGTGTGGGGTGGGGCGCGTCAGGTCACCGCGACCACCACCGAGTGCCTGCCGGTCGCGCCGTTCGGTACGGTCCCGGCGCGGCGGTCCGTCTGGGTGTAGCCGTCCCGGTCGGTCGCGCGGACCTCGAGGGTGTGGCTGCCGGCCGTGGCCGGCCATTCCCACATCCACTGCCGCCAGGTGTCCCGGCCGCTCTCCTCCGCCAGCCGGGCCGTCTGCCAGGCGCCGCCGTCCACCCGGACCTCGACGCGGGCTATGCCCCGGTGCTGCGCCCACGCCACCCCGGCGACCGGCACCCGGCCCGCCTTGGGGCTCGCGAACGGCCTCGGGGTGTCGATCCGCGACTGGGTCTTGATGGGGGCCTCGCGGGACCAGGTCCGCTTCACCCAGTACGCGTCGTAGGCGTCGAACGTGGTCAGTTCGAGATCCTGGATCCATTTGCAGGCCGAGACATAGCCGTACAGTCCCGGCACCAGCATCCGGACGGGGAAGCCGTGGGCGAAGGGGAGCGGCTCCCCGTTCATGCCCAGCGCGAGCATCGCGTCGCGGCCGTCCATGACGGTCTCGACGGGTGATCCGATGGTCATGCCGTCCACCGAGCGGGCCACGAGCTGGTCGGCGGGGCCGCCGTCGGACGGCGGGCGGACCCCGGCCTCGCGCAGCAGGTCCGCGAGCCGGACACCGATCCAGCGGGCGTTGCCGACGTACGGGCCGCCGACCTCGTTGGACACGCAGGTCAGGGTGATGTCCCGTTCGATCAGCTCCCTGCGGAGCAGGTCGTCGAAGCCGACCGTCAGGGGGCGGGTCACGCCGGCGCCGTGGATCCGCAGACGCCAGGCCGAGGCGTCGACGCGCGGGACGACGAGGGCGGTGTCCACCCGGTAGAAGTCCTTGTTGGGTGTCGTGAACGAACTCAGGCCCGGGATACGGAGATCCGCGCCGGCCGGCACCGGACGGGCCGGTGAAGCGGGCGGCGGGAGCACGATGTCCTCGCGGGTGGCGGCGGCCTTCGCCAGCTCCGTGGTGTTGAGGTGGCGGCCGACCCCGCCCGCGACGGCGGAGGCGGCGACGGCGGCGCTC
>NZ_WWJY01001246.1 GCF_009865405.1 Streptomyces sp. SID3212
GGGGCTCCGGGGTCCGGGGGCCGCCTGCGCCCGCGCCCGCGCCCACGCCCGCACCAGCACCGCCGTCGCACCCGCTGACGTACATTCGCACCATGGCTGACGCACCGCGGACCCCGTCCGAGACCCACGCCTCCCAGGTCATCGAGCAGCTGCTCGGCGGCGCGGACCTGGCGTGGGAGAGCCCCGAGCCGGGGACGTACGTCGTCACCCTCCCCGGCACCCGCAAGCTTTCGACCACGTGCTCCCTGCGCGTCGGCCGGCACGCGCTGTCCGTGAACGCCTTCGTGATCCGGCACCCCGACGAGAACGACGAGGCGGTCCACCGCTGGCTGCTGGAACGCAATCTCAAGCTGTACGGGGTGAGTTACGCGATCGACAGCCTCGGCGACATCTATCTGGCCGGGAAGATCCCGCTCGCGGCGGTCACCGAGGAGGAGATCGACCGGCTGCTGGGATCGGTGCTGGAGGCGGCGGACGGTTCGTTCAACACCCTGCTGGAGCTGGGTTTCGCAAGCGCGATCCGCAAGGAGTACGCGTGGCGGGTGTCGCGGGGGGAGTCCACGCGGAACTTGGACGCGTTCACGCATCTGACCGAGCGGTAGCGGCAAGCGTCAACAAGCACGCGCAGCAACTGCCTTCCTGACCCTTCCCGCGCAACCTGGCGCCATGTCATGCTCACAACTCCATGTGTACACCTGAACATCGTTCACGTATGTGGAGGCGGATCCCATGAAGGACGGTCAGGCCGGTCACGCCGGTCAGGACAGTCGGGACAGTCAGGGCAGTCACGTCGGCCAGGCCCGTCAAGGCGCCCTCGGCAGAAGGACGCTGCTCAGGAGCGCCGTCGTCGTAGCCGCCGGAGTCACGGCGACCGGCGCCGGACTCGGCAGCGCGGCGGCCGGTGGGCGCAGGCCGCCCACGCCCCCCACCTCCCCGCTCTGGCGGGAGTTCACCCGGTCGCCGTACACCCACCCGCAGATCCCGTACGTCGGGAAGGCCGGCCGCCGCGCGGGCGCCACCCGCTTCCCCCGCCTCCCCGTCGTGGCCGACGTGAAGAAGTACGGCGCCCGGGGCGACGGCTCCGTGGACGACGCCCCCGCGATCAACCGTGCCCTCGCCGCTGCCGGAGCGCGCGGCGGGGGCACGGTCACCATCCCGCCCGGCACGTACCGCATCGACGACGTCATCCGGATCGGCCACAGCGACGTGGTCCTGCGCGGCGCGGGCAGCGGCCGTACGAAACTCCTCGCGACCAGGAACCTCACCGAGATCATCGGCAGGTACGGCAGCCGTTACGGCGGCGACAAGTCCAGCTGGTCCTGGGCCGGCGGCCTCATCTGGCTCTGCCCGCAGGAACGTTGGGCCTCGCTCACCGCCGCGATCAAGGCGCAGGCATGGCCCTTCGAGGGCTGGACCGGCAACAAGCGCGACGAGTGGCGCACCCTCACCGCCGTCGCCCCCGCCCGGCGCGGCGACCGTACGGTGACCGTCGAGGACCCCTCGGCCGTCGAGCGCGGGCAGCTGGTACTGCTCCAACTCGCCGACGACACCGACCACTCGCTCCTCCAGCACATGGCGGGCGGCGGACCGGGACCGGCGGCCTACGACTGGCCCGCGATGACGAAGCTGACGTCGTACGTGCCGTACGAGTGGCCGGTACGGATCGTCTCCGTACGGGGCCACCGGCTCACCCTGGAAAGGCCGTTGCCGCTCGACGTACGACCCGAGTGGGACCCGAGGTTCACCACGCTCGTCACCCCGCTCACCAACTCCGGTGTGGAGGGCCTGACGTTGGAAGCGGTGGAGACCCCGCAGTCCCCGCACCTGCTCGACAAGGGGTACAACGGCGTTGCGTTCCAGTGCGCTTACGACTGCTGGGCCGACGACATCGTCGTACGCCACGTCGACAACGGCTTCGGCCTGGTCGCCGCGTCCGCCTGCACCCTGCGTCGTACGCGCGTGGCGGGGCGCGGCTCCCACCACCCGTACTTCTGCCGCGAGGGTTCGCACGACAACCTCGTCGAGGACTTCGTGATCGAGGAGCGTACGGTCCCGGCGCCCGCTGGCACGCAGCTGCACGGCATCAACACCGAAGGCCTGTCCAGCCACAACGTCTGGTCGCGCGGACGGATGGAGATGGGCACCTTCGACACGCATCGCGGGATGCCCTTCGCGAGCGTACGGACCGAGATCACGGTCGAGAACAACGGCCGGCACGGCGGCGACGCGATCGCGGGACCGCTGTACGGGGCGCGCTTCGCGCACTGGAACGTCACCGTCACCAACGGGCGCGCGGGCCTCGTCAAGATCGACGAGATCGCGCCGTACAGCGTGACGGCGGGGATCAGTGAGGTGAGGGAGTTCGACCAGATCGACGTACCGGACTTCACGGGCGAACTCCACGCGCGACTGGAGGCGTACGGGAAGCCGGAGGAGCTGAGGCCGCGCAACCTGTACGAGGCGCAGCGGGATCTGGGGTGAGTTGACGGGCGGAGTTGACGGGCGGAGTCGACGGGCCGAGTCGACGGGCCGGGTGGACGGGCCCTGAGGGCGAGGCGAGACCGGGGACGCGCCGGGCGGCCCGCACGCACACGCGTGACGGGCCGCTGCGGGCAAGATTCTCACATGAGCGACAAAGAGGGCATCTCCCCGCGTGGCGCGGGCGCGGGCGGTACGGGCGCGGGCTCCAGCACAGACCCCGCCCCCGACGGCGGCACCCCCCACCAAACCCTCGCCCTGGCCGCGATGCTCTTCGCCGTCTCGATGACGTTCATCGACCAGACGATCGTGGCCATTGCCGCGCCCGACATCATCCACGAACTGGGGCTCACCGCCTCCGGCATGCAGTGGGTGATCAACGCCTATCTGCTCACCCTCGCCGCGTTCTTCGCCCTCGGCGGGCGGCTCGCCGACATCTTCGGCCACCGCCGGATCATGGTCATCGGCACCCTCGTCTTCGTGATCTCGTCCATCCTCTGCGGCGCGGTCCCCAAGGGGGACTTCGCGGAGGAGTGGCTGATCATCTTCCGCGCCACCCAGGGCACGGGCGCGGCGCTGCTCTTCCCCGCCGCCCTCGCCGTGGTCATCACGGTCTTCCCGGTGGAGCGGCGGGGCCGGGCCCTCGCGGTGTTCTTCGGCCTGTCGGGCGGCCTGACCGCCATCGGCCCGATCCTCGGCGGGGCGCTCACCGACTGGACGTGGCGGGCGATCTTCTGGATCAACGTCCCGGTCGCCGTGATCGCCCTCGCGCTGGCGGCGCGCGCCCGCATCCCCCGTACCGGCCACCGCGAACCCCTGGACGTGCCAGGCGCGATCCTGGTCGCGGCCGGTATGGGGCTGAGCGTGGTGGGTCTCCAGCAGGCGGCCACGTGGGGCTGGGGTTCCGGGGCGACCTGGGGCTGCATCGTGGGCGGGCTGGCGATCCTGGTGGTGTTCTGCCTCTACCAGCTGCGGATCCCCGACCCGCTCGTCAAGCTCCAGGTCTTCAAGGACCGGGCGTTCACCGTCGACGCGGTGGTGCTGTTCTTCGCGATGATCGCGTTCGTCCCGGTCTTCTTCTTCGCTTCTGTGTACGCGCAGGTCTCGCTGAGCGCCTCACCGAACCAGGCCGGCCTCTACCTCCTCTACTTCTTCATCGGCTTCGCCCTCGCCTCCCAGTGGGGCGGCCGGATCCTGGACCACCGGGGCGCGCGCCCGGCCATCAAGGTCGGGACACTGCTGGGGACGGTCGGATTCGCCCTGTGGGCAAGCAAGTTGACCGACCTCTCGATGCACGACCAGTGGCCGTACGTGGCCCTCGCCGGCGCCGGCATCGGCTTCCTGCTCTCCCCGGCCTCGACCGACGCGGTGAACCGCTCGATCGGCGCGTCGTACGGCGAGGTCACCGGCGTACTCCAGACCCTGCGCAACTACGCGGCGAGCGTGGGCCTGGCGGTGTTCGGCACGATCCTCACCCACGTCACGACGGACCGCGTCGCCGACACCCTCCAGGCGCGGGGCGTACCGCACGACACCGCCCACACCCCAGGACACACCATCGCGGAATCCGTCACGGGCGCCGCCGACTCCCGCACCCCGGCGGGCACCGGCCAGGCGGCCCAGGCGGCGCGCGACGCGATCGCCGCGATCAGACTGGACTTCGCAGAGGCGAACAGGGTGGTGTTCTACGGCATGGCGGGAGCGCTGGCGGTGGCGTTCGTGTGCGCGCAGTTCCATCCGGGGACGCGGGTGACGGGGGTGACGGGTACGGGGCCCGAGAGCAAGGATCTCTAGGTCGGCTTCCCCAAAGAAATTCTGCAAAATTACTTTTGCAGAATGCCGGTGCCGCTCTACGCTCGCCGCATGGTCAGCGACGAGCAGCGGCGGGTCCTCGACCCCGAACAGGACGCGGCGGCCCTCAAGGCCCTCACCCACCCCCTCCGGATCCGGCTCCTCGGCCTGCTGCGGCAGGACGGCCCGGCCACCGCGAGCGAACTCGCCGTGAAGACAGGGGAGTCGTCCGCCTCCACCAGCTACCACCTGCGGGTCCTCGCGAAGTACGACTTCGTCGCGGAAGCCGCGCACCGGGACGGCCGGGAGCGGCGCTGGCAGGCGGTGCACTCCGTGACCTCGTGGAACAACAAGGCGATGACGGCGTCCCCGGACAGCCGCGCCTTCGTCAACTTCTCCCGCAGGCGCCAGATCGAGCACCTTGAGGCCTCCGTCGACCGGAACGAGGCGGACCTCGCGGAGGGGCGGCTGGGTGAGGAGTGGCTGGAGCCGTCGGGCCTCGTCGACCTGATGCCCCGTCTGACACCTGAATCGGCAGGCCAGTTGTGGGAGGTGTTCCACCGGACGTTGGACGAACTGGCCGCCCGCGACGAGGGGGACCCGCGTGCCGAACAGGTCGTCGTGGTGATGGCGGCGCTGCCGCTGGCGGCGAAGGGCGAGGGGGAAGAGCGGTGACGGCCCCCCGTAGACCCGGACTCGCGCCCTCCCCCTCCCCCCCGCCCTTCCCACCCCACACCGCCCGCCGCCGCTTCGTCACCGTCTCGGTGCTCTACTGGCTGCCGGTGGGCCTGACCATCGCCCCGCTGATCCTCCTCTTCACCGAGCGCGGCATGGCCCTCACCGCCGTCGCGGGCTTCTTCGCCGCGCACTCCCTCACCGCCGCCGCCCTCGAACTGCCCACCGGCGGACTGTCCGACGTCATCGGCCGCCGTACGGTCCTGGCCGCCGCCGGCCTGTTGGGCCTGGCCGCCTTCACCCTGCAAGGGCTGGGCACCACCGCCTGGGTGCTCGCGCTCGGCATGGCGCTGATGGGCGCGGGCCGCGCGTTGTCGAGCGGACCGGCCGAGGCCTGGTACGTCGACACCGTCCAGGCGCACTCGGGCCCCGAGGCGGAACTCCGTACCGGCCTGGCCCGCGCCGGTACGGCCACCTCCGCCGCACTCGCCGCCGGCACCCTCCTCGGCGGCGGCCTGCCGTGGCTGCTCGGCCTGGGCCCCGACCTCGGGGCGCGGCTGAGCGAGGCCACCTCGGGCCTCGTACTCCCGCTCTCCGCACCGTCGTTGCTGGCCGCCGTCCTGGAGATCGTCTTTGTGCTGTACGTCCTGACGGCCCTGCCGGAACCACCCCGGCCACGCGCCACCCTCCGCGCCGTCCTGCGCGGCATACCCGTCACGGTCGCGGACGGGCTGCGGCTGGGCGGCAGGGACTCCGTGGTCCGGCGGATCCTCCTGAGCGCGGGGGCGGCGGGCGCCGCGCTGGCCGTACTCGAACTGCTCACCCCCGGCCGGGCCGCCGCTCTCACCGGTGCTGCGGAGTCGGGCGCGGTGGTCTTCGCGGGCCTGGCCTGCGCGGGCTTCCTCTGCTCGGCCCTGGGCAACCACCTAGCCCCGCTCGCGGCCCGCGTGGCGGGCGGCGGCGGACGCGCGGTCCTGCTGAGCCT
>NZ_WWJY01001247.1 GCF_009865405.1 Streptomyces sp. SID3212
GCGTCCCGGCCGGCGACCACCGCATCGTGGTGGCCCAGGCCGTCGTCGGCGACCCGGCGGGCGCCGGTCGGCCCCTCGTCTACCACCAGGGGCGCTTCAACACCCTGCGCGACTGAGAGCACGCCGAGAGCCCCCTGGGCGTGTCCGCGGGCATCTTCTGAGGTGCGTCGGGAAGGTCACAGTGCAAAGCGCTTGCTCAGTGGGCAGGCTCTGGATGTACTGACGAGTAATATTTACTCCGGTGCGCCGGTCTCCGGACCGGAAACCGTCCCATAAGGCGCCTATGCTGCGTGCAACAAGGCAGCCCAGAAATGACGATGCGGTAGGAGAGCCGGCGTGAGCCTGAGGATCGTTGTCTGTGTGAAGTACGTGCCCGACGCCACCGGAGACCGGCATTTCGCCGATGACCTGACTCTGGACCGGGACGACGTGGACGGCCTGCTGTCGGAGCTCGACGAGTACGCGGTGGAGCAGGCGCTCCAGATCGCCGGCGAAGCGGACGACGCGGAGATCACGGTGCTGACCGTCGGCCCCGAGGACGCCAAGGACGCGCTGCGCAAGGCGCTGTCGATGGGCGCCGACAAGGCGGTCCACGTGGAGGACGACGCGCTGCACGGCACGGACGTCCTCGGTACGTCGCTGGTCCTCGCCAAGGCCATCGAGAAGACCGGCTACGACCTGGTCATCTGCGGGATGGCCTCGACGGACGGCACGATGGGCGTACTGCCCGCGATCCTCGCGGAGCGGCTCGGGGTCCCGCAGGTCACGCTGCTCTCCGAGGTGTCCGTGGGCGGCGGCCAGGTCAAGGGCCGCCGGGACGGCGACACCGCGAGCGAGCTGCTGGAGGCGTCCCTGCCGGCCGTCGTGTCGGTGACGGACCAGTCGGGCGAGGCCCGCTACCCGTCCTTCAAGGGGATCATGGCGGCGAAGAAGAAGCCCGTGCAGTCCTTCGACCTGGAGGACCTGGACATCGAGCCCGGCGACGTCGGCCTGGCGGGTGCCTGGACCGTGGTCGACGGGGCCACCCAGCGCCCGGCCCGCACGGCGGGCACGGTCGTCAAGGACGAGGGCGAGGGCGGCAAGCAGCTGGCCGCGTTCCTCGCGGAGCGCAAGTTCATCTGACCCGCCCAGGGGCCGCGGGCCGTGCCGGAAGCCGGCCGGGCCCCGGTCACCCACCCCATCATTCTCGCCACCTCGCACGCGCAGGAGACCCGCACCATGGCTGAAGTTCTCGTCTATGTCGACCACGTGGACGGCGCCGTCCGCAAGCCCACCCTGGAACTGCTGACCCTGGCCCGCCGCCTGGGCGAGCCCGTCGCCGTCGCCCTCGGCGCGGGTGCCGAGGCCACCGCGGCCGTCCTGGCCGAGCACGGCGCGGTGAAGGTGCTGACGGCCGACGCGCCCGAGTTCGCCGACTACCTCGTCGTCCCCAAGGTCGACGCCCTCCAGGCCGCCCACGACGCAGTCTCGCCCGCCGCGGTGCTCCTGCCGTCGTCGGCCGAGGCGAAGGAGATCGCCGCCCGCCTGGCGGTCCGTATCGGCTCCGGTCTGCTCACCGACGCCGTCGACCTGGAGGCGGGCCCGGAAGGCCCCGTCGCCACCCAGTCGGTCTTCGCCGCCGCCTTCACGACGAAGACGCGCGTCTCCCGGGGCACCCCGGTCATCACCGTCAAGCCGAACTCCGCCCCCGTCGAGGCCGCGCCGGCGGCGGGCGCCGTCGAGACGCTGGCCGTCACCTTCGGCGAGAGGTCCACCGGCACGAAGATCGTCTCGCGCTCCCCCCGCGAGTCGACGGGCCGCCCGGAGCTGACCGAGGCCGCGATCGTGGTCTCCGGCGGGCGCGGCGTGAACGGCGCCGAGAACTTCGCCGTCATCGAGGCCCTCGCCGACTCCCTGGGCGCGGCGGTCGGCGCCTCCCGCGCCGCCGTGGACGCCGGCTGGTACCCGCACGCCAACCAGGTCGGCCAGACCGGCAAGTCGGTCTCCCCGCAGCTCTACATCGCCTCCGGCATCTCCGGTGCCATCCAGCACCGCGCGGGCATGCAGACCTCCAAGACCATCGTCGCCATCAACAAGGACGCCGAGGCACCGATCTTCGACCTGGTCGACTACGGCATCGTCGGTGACCTGTTCGACGTCGTGCCGAAGCTGACCGAGGAGGTCAAGGCCCGCAAGGGCTGACACCCGCCGGACGTCTTCGATCCAGGGCCACGCGGTCGCGCCACCGTGTGGCCCTGCGTCATTCGTGTGGCTGGCGGGACACCGTTGACGGGGCTCGGCCGCGCCGATTAACTTCGGTGAACTTCCTTTCAACGGAATGTTGATTCCGTAGAGCGGAAAAGTTGGATGGCTGTACGGGCGACCCGTACGGGACGGGCATGAGGAAGGTACGCGGATGGCACAGCAGGAGACGGTGACCACCAGCCTGGCGAGCGCGGTCGGCGAGGACATCGCCGCGCGCCTCGCCCCGGTCGACGCGGACCTCGCCCGCCGCTACCCCGGCGACCCCGGGACCAGACAGCCCGTCCACACCGTCTACGTCCCCGCCGACGCCTTCACCGCCGGCACCGTCCGCTCCTGGGGCGAGCAGGCCCTCGCCGCCCTCGACGAACACGCCCCGGACGCCGCCGCGCTGGCCGCCGTCCTCGGCCTCCCCGACGAGCTGGCGGGGCCGGTGCACGAGCGCGTACGGGCCAAGCTGGCGCGCGAACCCGTGGAGGACCTGCGGATCGACTTCGAGGACGGCTACGGCCCGCACCCGGACGCCGACGAGGACGCACACGCGGCCCGCGCCGCCCGGTTGGTCCACGCGGCCCACGCCGACGGCACCGCCGCCCCGTACACGGGCATCCGGATGAAGTGCCTGGAGGAAGCCGTACGCGACCGGGGGATCCGTACCCTCGACATCTTCCTCAGCGGACTGATGGACGCGGGCGGCCTGCCCGACGGGCTGGTGCTGACCCTGCCCAAGGTCACCTACCCGGAGCAGATCGAGGCGATGGTCCGGATCGCCGAGGCGTTCGAGGAGGCCCGCGGCCTGCCCCCGGGGCGGCTCGGCTTCGAGATCCAGATCGAGACCAGCCAGTCCATCCTCGCCGCCGACGGCACCGCGACCGTGGCCCGGATGATCGACGCCGCCGGCGGGCGCGCCACCGGGCTGCACTACGGCACCTTCGACTACAGCGCCTGTGTCGGCGTCAGCGCCGCCTACCAGGCGAGCGACCACCCCGCCGCCGACCACGCCAAGGCCGTGATGCAGGTCGCCGCGGCCGGCACCGGCGTACGGGTCTGCGACGGCTCGACCAACGTGCTCCCGGTCGGCCCCACCGCCCAGGTCCACGACGCCTGGCGGCTGCACTACGGCCTCACCCGGCGGGCCCTCGCCCGCGCCTACTACCAGGGCTGGGACATGCACCCGGCCCAGCTCCCGACCCGCTACGCCGCCGTCTACGCCTTCTACCGCGAGGGCATGGCCGCCGCCGCGGCCCGGCTGGTCGCGTACGTCACCAGGGCGGGCGGCTCCGTGCTCGACGAACCGGCCACAGCCAGGGCGCTCAGCGGCTATCTCCTGCGCGGCCTGGACTGCGGCGCCGTGGACGACGACGAGGTCACCCTCCTCACCGGCCTGACCCGTCAGGACCTGGAGGCGCTGACGCCCGCCCGCCGCACGGCCGGCGCCCTCTGAACCGGGCGCACGCGAGTCCTGACCGTCCCGGCTAGCGGTCCGCCGGCGGCGGGATCTCGCCCGAGCCCCGGGCGATCAGCCGGGTCGGCAGCACCACCCTCGACGGGGCGTCGGCCGCCCCGTCGAGGCGCTGGAAGAGCCGCTCGGCGGCCGTACGGCCCAGGGTCGCCGCGTCCTGCGCGATGACCGTGACCCCCGGCTCCAGCAGATCGGCCAGCTCGATGTCGTCGAAACCGACGAGCGCGACCGGCCGGTGGTGCGCGGCCAGGACCCGTACCGCCGTCACCGTCACCCGGTTGTTGCCCGTGAGGATCGCCGTAACCGGCTCGGGCCCCCCGAGCATCGCGGCCACCGCGTCCCGTACCCGGTCGGGCGCGGTCGTGCCGAGCGCCACCCAGTCGTCGTGGATGGCGAGCCCCGCGTCCGCCATGGCGGTGCGGTACCCGCGCAGCCGCTCGATCGCCGTGTGGATCCGCGGCTGGTCACCGATGAAGCCGATACGGCGGTGGCCGTGCCCGATCAGGTGCGCGGCGCCCGAGCGGGCGCCGCCGAAGCTGTCGGAGAGGATCACGTCCGCGTCGATGCGCCCGGCGGGCCGGTCCACGAAGACCGTCGCGACCCCGGCCTTGATCTCCGGCTCCAGATAGCGGTGGTCGTCACCGGCGGGGATCACGATCAGCCCGTCCACCCGGCGCGCGCACAGCGCCAGCACCAACTCCTGCTCACGGTCCGGATCCTCGGCGCTGGACCCGTTGATGAGCAGCGCGCCGTGCGCGCGGGCCACCTCTTCCACGGCGCGGTTCAGCGGACCGTAGAACGGGTCGGCCAAATCCTCCAGGACCAGACCGATACTCGCCGTACGCCCTTTACGCAGGACACGGGCCGAATCGTTGCGCCGGAATCCCAGCGCGTCGATGGATTCCTGCACCCGCCTTTCGGTGTCCGGGGTCACCCCCGGCTCGCCGTTCACCACCCGGGACACCGTCTTGAGTCCCACCCCGGCGCGCGCGGCGACGTCTTTCATGGTGGGCCGATTGCCGTAGCGGTTCTCGGGGCGGCGGGAGGTGTCGGCCACAGTGCGCTGTCCTGTCGTCGTCCGGGTGCGAGTGCGTACGCGTATACACATCTCCGCGTACACCGGGGCGGATCCGGGTTCCCTGCGGATATTGCCGCCGGTTTGCCATTCAAGGCTGTGGCGACGAGCATAGGCCCTGGACAACGTTGTCAGGTGAATAGAGACTGTTCATCGAAGCGCAGGTCCGGTCATTCCCCGCACGGGCGGGGATACCTCGTCCCCTGGAGATCCGACACCGATGCATATCGACCGCGTTGCCGCACTCGACATCGGCGGCACCAAGATCGCCGGCGCGTTGGTCGACGGCAACGGCAGGATCCTCGTACGGGCACAGCGGCCGACCCCCGCGCGGGAGGACGGCGAAAGTGTCATGCGTGCCGTCGGGGAGGTCCTCGCGGAGGTCGCGGCCTCGCCGCTCTGGCCGGGGGCCACGGCGATCGGCATCGGCAGCGCGGGTCCTGTGGACGCCTCGGCCGGTACGGTCAGCCCGGTCAACGTGCCGGGCTGGCGCGGGTTCCCGCTGGTGGAGCGGGTGCGGGAAGCGACCGGCGGCCTGCCGGTGACGCTGGTCGGCGACGGGGTCGCCATGACCGCGGCGGAGCACTGGCAGGGCGCGGCCCGCGGCTACGACAACGCGCTGTGCATGGTGGTCTCGACCGGGGTGGGCGGCGGGCTCGTCCTCGGCGGCACGCTCCACCCGGGGCCCACCGGCAACTCCGGCCACATCGGCCACATCAGCGTGGACCTGGACGGCGACCTCTGCCCGTGCGGCGGGCGCGGCTGCGTGGAGCGGATCGCCAGCGGTCCCAACATCGCGCGCCGGGCGCTGGAGGGCGGCTGGCAGCCGGGCCCCGACGGGGACACGTCGGCGGCCGCGGTCGCCG
>NZ_WWJY01001248.1 GCF_009865405.1 Streptomyces sp. SID3212
CCTGGGACCCGCCGGCCGGCCCCTTCGACCGCGCCCGGCCGGCCCTCGCCGCCGCCGACCAGCCCCACTTCCGGCCCTGGCGCAACCGGCTCTCCACCCCGTCCCTCCAGCTGCGCTTCGGCCGCGACGGCCTCTGGTACGGCTACGAGTCGGACCGCGACCGCGAGGACTGGTGGCCCGGGGGCACCCCCGACACCGACCCGGTGGGTGCGCTCACCGCCCTCCTCGGCCGGTGACGGGTAGTCTTCCCTCGTAGCGGAGTGTGCGCGAAGGGGGCCTGATGGAAGCGGAGTTACTGGCGCTGGCGACGGCGGGAGCGACGGCGCTCGTCCAGCAGATGGCGACGGACGGCTGGACCTCGGTACGCGACCGGGTGACCGGCTTTCTCACCGGCAGGGGAGCCGCGACGGCCGAGGCGGTCGAGGCGGACCTGGAGAGCGGCCGGGCCGAACTGACCGCCGCCCAGGGCGCGGACGGCGAGGAGACGGGGGCCAGGACCGTCGAGGACCTGCGCACCGAATGGCGGAACCGGCTGCGCCGCACCCTCCTCGCCGACCCGGAGGCCGCGGCCGAACTGCGCGCGCTGCTGGCGGAGTTGACCCCCGCGCAGCCGGACCGGCGGCCCGGCGACGTGCACAACACGGTCAGCGGCGGCACGGTGCACGGCCCGCTGGTCCAGGCCCGCGACATCGGCCGCCTCGACCTCGGCCCCGGCGGCCGGAGCTGAGCACCGGGCAGGCCGGGCAGGCGGAGTCAGGCCGTGCTCCGCCGTACGTCCTCCGCCCAGTGCACCAGCGTGGCGAAG
This sequence comes from Streptomyces sp. SID3212, assembly GCF_009865405.1. Classification (GTDB taxonomy): domain Bacteria; phylum Actinomycetota; class Actinomycetes; order Streptomycetales; family Streptomycetaceae; genus Streptomyces. The sequence goes on from NZ_WWJY01001248.1 coordinate 806, forward strand.
TCCGCCTCCCGCAGCCCCCGCCGGGGATGGATCCTCAGCAGCAGGGCCGGGGCGTCGTGGTGCGCCGCGACATGGGTCCTGTCCCGCTCCGTGATCATGTCGTCGACCCAGGCGAACGGGCGCCCCGCGGCCCACTCCAGCAGCGGCCGGGTCTTCCAGAACAGGCCGTCCGGGTCCTTCGCGAAGAGTTCCGGCCACTCGATCACGGGGAGGTCCGTCGGGAGCCCCACCACCGGAGCGATCATCACGTTGGCCTCGTGCATCCAGGTGGTGGCCCAGGTCAGTTCGTACGGTAGGGCCAGCAGCCGCGCCCCGTGCCCGGGGTTGAGGCGCACCCGCAGCCCGCGCCGGTGGCTGCGGGATCCGGGCGTCCGGCGGGAGAGCCACGCCGAGGGGTGCAGCCGGGTGCTCGTGTAGCCGCGCGGGCGGTGCAGGCGGGCGGCGTAGGGATTGAGGGGACCGTCGACGTCGAGAAGGAGCAGCGGGCGTTCCGTCATGACGGGACACTGCCCATCCGAACGACCGATGACGACTCCGGGACCACGCCCGCCCGCAGCGAGGAGTCACGTCTCACGGGCCGCACGGGCCTGTTTACGCTGGTCCCATGGCACCTTCGACCCCAGGCCCGTCCCCCACGCCGCACATACCGGACGCACCCGCCGCACCCGCCGCACCGCACGCACCCGCTGCACCTGAGACTCCCGCGCCGCGCACGGAGCCCGCCGACCTCACGGGCGAGCTGCTGGCAGACCCGTACGACGTCTACGCGCGGCTGCGCGAGACCGCGCCCGTGCGGCGGGTCACCGGGCCGGACGGGCTGCCCGCCTGGATCGTGACGCGCTACGACGACGTACGGCAGGCGCTCACGGATCCCCGGCTGTCCCTCGACAAGCGGCACGCCCTGCCCGGCAACTACCGGGGCTTCTCGCTGCCGCCCGCGCTCGACGCGAACCTGCTGAACATGGATCCGCCGGACCACACCCGGATCCGCCGCTTCGTCGTCCAGGCGTTCACCGCCCGGCGCACCGAGAAGCTCAGGGAGCCGGTCCGCCGCACGGCCGAAGAACTGCTCGACGCCATGGCCCCGGCGGGCCGCGCGGACCTCGTCGCCTCGTACGCGGCCCCGCTGCCCATCGCCGTCATCTGCGAGCTGCTGGGCGTACCGTCCGAGGACCGGCGCGACTTCCGGGAGTGGACCGACGCCCTGATCACCCCCGACCCCGCGCGCCCCGAGGGGATGAAAAACGCGGTCCGCGCCATGCTCGGCTTCTTCACCGGCCTCATCGGCCGCAAGCGCGCCCAGCCCGCCGACGACCTGCTGTCCGCGCTGATCGCCGCCCGGGACGAGTCCGACGACCGCCTGAGCGAGGACGAGTTGGTCTCGCTCGCCTTCCTCATCCTCTTCGCGGGCTACGAGAACGTCATCCAGCTCATCGGGACCGCGACCCTCGCCCTGCTCCGCGATCCGGCCCAACTGGCCGCGCTGCGCGCCGAACCGGCGACGATGCCGGCGGCGGTCGAGGAGTTCCTGCGTTACGACGGACCCGCGCTGACGGCCCTGCGCCGCTTCCCGGTGGAGGACATGACCATCGGCGGGGTGACCGTACCGGCGGGGGAGACCGTGCTGCTCTCCCTCGCCTCCGCCAACCGCGACCCGAAGCGTTTCCCCGACGCGGACCGGCTCGACCTGGACCGCGACACGGCCGGCCACCTCGCTCTCGGCCACGGCATCCACTACTGCCTCGGCGCGCCCCTGGCCCGGCTGGAGACCGAGATCGCGCTCACCGCGCTGCTGGAACGCTTCCCGCGCCTCGCGCTGGACGTGCCGGACGACGCGCTGCGCTGGCGGCCCTCCACCCGCGCCCGGGGACTGCGGGAGCTGCCCGTACGGTTCTGAACCGTGGCGCGGGCGAATAATCGTTCGATGGGAAGTCAACTCGTCGATAGTGTCTGCGTCGTGGCGAAACTCAATCAGATCATCGCGGTCGAGAAAGGCGTCAAGGCCAAGGCGCACCAGGACCTGACGGCGGCTCATCACGGCCTCCAGAAGCCGGCGTTGCTCGTCGGCATCTCCCGTACGTACCAGGCGAAGGACGAGGAGGGCGAGCAGCTTCCGCCCGAGTCGACCCGGGTCCAGGTCCAGGCCGAGGACGTACTGCGCGACACCGCGAAGTCGCTGACGCGGCTGTTCGACGTGACCGCCACCAAGGACTGGGCGAACTGCGAGGCGCGCGCCGATGTCACCGTGGACGGACGGGTGTTGGTGGCCGCCGTGCCCGTCTCGTACCTCCTCTTCCTGGAGAAGCAGCTGACGGACCTCAACACGTTCGTCCGCAAGCTGCCGGTGCTGGACGCGTCGGAGGCCTGGAGCCAGGACCCGTCGACGGACGCGTGGAAGACCGAGGCGGTACGGACGCTCCGCACGAAGAAGGTCCCCCGCAACCACGTGAAGGCCGAGGCCACGGAGAAGCACCCGGCGCAGGTCGAGGTGTACTACGAGGACATACCGGTCGGTTACTGGACCACGACCAAATTCAGTGGCGCCCTGCCGGCCCGCCGGGTCAACGAGCTGCTCGACCGGGTGGAGAAGCTCCAGCAGGCCGTGAAGTTCGCCCGCGAGGAGGCCAACGGCGCCGAGGTCACCGACCAGCGGGTGGGTGACGCCGTGTTCGGCTACCTGTTCGGGTAGCCTCATTGATTCCCCGGCCGGCGCACAGACGCCGGGCGGGGTGCGCGAGGAGCGCAAGCTGAAACTGAGGCTTGTCGTGAAAGGCGCGGTTCCGGTGGAGGTTCGACTCCTCCCCGAGGCACTTCCTGCCTCGGTGGCCCAACTGGCAGAGGCGACCGCGATCAATCTCAGACTATTGCTCCAGACTCAGCATTCGCCACCGATCGCCGGATCGACCGGACTCAGGCCCCGGACGTCGAAATGCCGGTTCAATTCCGGTCTGCGCAGCTCGATGCGCGGTGGTCCAAAGGCAGGACGCGACGACATCATGCTGACCTGGGTCCTCAAGTGTGCCGGTGTGCGACATGGTGGCAATCCCAGGGCTCGGGAGCCGGCTACGCTCCCGAGCCCGCTCCCGTTCCCGGGCCTCCGCACGGCGGCCCGCCGGGCCGGACCTCACTGCCGGTAGCCGCCCAGGAAGCGGCCGATGCGGCTGATCGCGGCGTCGAGATCGTCGGCGTACGGCAGTGTCAGGATCCGGAAGTGGTCCGGGCGGGGCCAGTTGAAGCCCGTGCCCTGCACCACCTGGATCTTCTCGCGCAACAGCAGGTCCAGGACGAAGCGTTCGTCGTCGTGGATCTTGTGCACCTTGGGGTCGAGGCGCGGGAACGCGTACAGCGCGCCCTTCGGTTTGACGCACGAGACACCGGGGATCTCGTTCAGCTTCTCCCAGGCGCGGTCCCGCTGTTCGCGCAGCCGGCCGCCGGGAGCCGTCAGCTCGTGGATGGACTGCCGGCCGCCGAGCGCGGCCTGGATGGCGTACTGCGCGGGCGCGTTGGGGCACAGCCGCATCGACGCCAGCATGGTCAGCCCCTCCAGATAGCTGCGGGCGTGCTGCTTGGGCCCCGAGACGACGAGCCAGCCGGAGCGGAAACCCGCCACGCGGTACGTCTTAGACAGCCCGCAGAAGGTGAGGACGACCAGGTCGGGGGCGAGGGCGGCGGCGCAGTGGTGCACCGCGTCGTCGTAGAGGATCCGGTCGTAGATCTCGTCGGCGAACACCATCAGCTGGTGGCGGCGGGCGAGATCGAGGATCCCTTCGACGATCTCGCGTGGATAGACCGCGCCGGTGGGGTTGTTGGGGTTGATGATCACGACGGCCTTGGTGCGGTCGGTGATCTTCGACGCCATGTCGTCCAGGTCCGGGTACCACTCCGCGGACTCGTCGCAGAGGTAGTGCACGGCCCGGCCCCCGGCGAGGGTCGTCGCGGCGGTCCAGAGCGGGAAGTCCGGTGCGGGGATGAGGACTTCGTCCCCGTCCTCCAGCAGCGCCTGCACCGCCATGGAGACCAGTTCGGACACACCGTTGCCGAGGAAGACGTCGTCGACGGTCACCTCGGCCAGACCCAGGGTCTGATAGCGCTGGGCGACGGCGCGGCGGGCGGAGAGGATCCCGCGCGAGTCCGTGTAGCCGTGGGCCTGCGGCAGCATCCTGATCATGTCTTGGACGATCTCCTCCGGCGCCTCGAAGCCGAAGGCCGCGGGGTTGCCGGTGTTGAGGCGCAGGACGCTGTGGCCTGCCTCCTCCAGGGCGTCGGCCTGCTCGATGACCGGGCCGCGGATCTCGTAACAGACCTCGCTGAGCTTGCTCGACTGCCGGAATTCCATGCGGTGGGCTCCCAGACCTCGTTCGACCGTCTTGCTTCTTGCCGTTCTTGCGATACTTGGTTTTACCAAGTGCGAGCTTGGAAAGTCCAACAACATGTCTAGACTGCGACGCATGCCACGCCGCCGAAGCTACGACCAGTACTGCTCCGCCGCCCGTGCCCTCGATGCCGTGGGTGACCGCTGGACCCTGCTGATCGTCCGTGAACTGCTGGCGGGCCCCCGCCGGTACACCGATCTGCACGCCGATCTGCCCGGCGTCAGCACGGACGTGCTCGCGTCCCGGCTCAAGGACATGGAGCGCGACGAACTGGCCACGCGCCGCAAGCTGCCCCCGCCGGCGGCGGCCGTCGTGTACGAACTCACCGAGCGGGGCCGGGGGTTGCTGCCGGTGCTCACGGCGCTGGCGCGGTGGGGCGCCCCGGCCCTGGAGGAACGCCGCCCCACCGACGCCGTACGGGCGCACTGGTTCGCCGTGCCGCTGATGCCGGTGCTCGCCGCGTGC
>NZ_WWJY01001249.1 GCF_009865405.1 Streptomyces sp. SID3212
CCGACGCCCCGCCCGGACAGGGCGAGGGCGGCAGCGGGGGAGGCGGCGAGGACGGCGGTCCCCAACTGCCCCAGCCGCAGACCGAGGACGGCTTCGCCACCGACGGGGCCAGCGGCATCAGCATTCCGGTCCCGACGGGCTGGAAGGGCGAATCGGGCCCGATCGGCGCGGGCGTGACGACCGGGGACTACCCGTGCCCCGGGGAGACGTCCCAGACCTGCGTCCTCGGCGGGGTGTTCTCCGCCCCGGCCGCCGCGCTGGAGATCAACGCGAAGACGGCCAAGGACGCGGCCGAGAAGGACATCGAGGCCAACGCCAAGGACTCCTACGGCGGCGCCACGTACGGCGAGATCTCCTCGCACCAGCAGCTCAAGGCCGAAGCGGTGACCGTCGCCGGCCAGAAGGGCTACCTGGTGCGGTGGAAGGTCGTCACGAGCAAGGGCGACGACGGTTACGTCCAGTCGCTGGCCTTCCCGTCCCCCGCCAACCAGGACCTGATCGTGGTCGTACGGTCCGGGTTCGACGTCAACGTCAAGGCGCCGAAGCTCACCGTCATGGATGACATCACGAAGGGGATCAAGAAGGCGGCGGGCGGCGGCACCGGCGCCGGACAGGGCGTCTGACCCCGCCCGCCGACGTCTTCCGAAAACCTGGGAGACACCAGAGGCACCTGAGGTACCACGTACTCCCGCACGCGATCGCCGGGCGGACCGCGACAGGTCCGCCCGGCGTCGCCGTGTCCGGGGGCGGCGGCCGGCCCGCGGGCACGTCCGCGCACGACGGAGCCGGGAGCGCCCCTCTGGCCGTACACTCGCCCCATGGGTTGCACACGTGTGGTGAGGGAGTGCCTGCGACAGGCCGCCTGCGCACTGTGCCCGGCCGCCGCCGACGCGGTGTCCTCAGGCCCCGGCCCGGTGTCCGCACCGGAAGCCGGTTGTCGCGCCCTGCACGGTCACGGCTAACACCCCGCCCGCGCCGCCGACCCGCCTGAACCGCAGTCCCGCCCGCACCCCCGTCCGGCCGTCGCCGGCCGCCCGTGCTCTCTTCCCGCCCCCGCCGCACGGGACTTCACCGCATCCGCTTTTACGCCGCACCCGCCTTTACGTCGTACCCGCCTCCACTGCCGCCGTACCAGCACGCCCCCCCACCGCAGCACATCCCACCGCAGAGCGCCGCCCGCCGGGCCGGCCCTGGGGTGTCCGGTCCGACCCGGACACCGTCACCGCCCGCACCACCCCCGTCACGCGACGCCACCGCGACCCGTCGGCGCCTTCCCGGCGCCCGCGGCGACCCGGCCGTATCGCGCCTTCGAGAGGACCCCTGTGAAGTTGAGCGCACTGCTCGCCGGGCACGACCACGAGATTCTTCAGGGCGATCCGGAGACGGTGATCACCGCGGGAACCGCCTTCGACGCCCACCGGGTGTCACCCGGATCGCTGTTCATCGCGGTGCCGGGACACCGCGAGGGCGGACCCGAGTCCGTCGGCCCCGCGCTCGCCAGGGGCGCGGTCGCCGTCCTGGTCGACGCCGGGGCCCCGGACCTGCCCGCCTCCGTCTGGGCGGACACCGACGTCTGCGTGGTGCGCGTCCAGGACACCCGCGCGACGGCCGCGGTGGTCGCCTCCCGCTACTACGGCGAGCCCGGGCGGGCCATGGACATGGTCGCCATCACCGGCACCAACGGCAAGACCTCGGTGTCGTACATGGTCGAGTCGGTGCTCCGGCTCGCCGAGGGCGCCACCGTCGGGGTCATCGGGACCGCGGGCAGCCGGATCGGCGACGAGCTGATCCCCATGCCGAGGTCGGTGCTGACCACCCCCGAGTCGCCGGACTTCCAGTACCTGCTGGGGCGCATGCGGGACCGCGAGGTCGGTACGGTCGTCCTGGAGGCCACGTCCATGGGGCTGTTGACGCACCGCGTCGACCACTCCTTCATCGACGTGGGCATCTTCACCAATCTGACGCAGGATCACCTGGACGACCACGGCACGATGGAGAACTACCGGGACGCCAAACTCCGGCTGTTCCAGGGACTCTGCCGCCGCGCCGTCGTGAACGCCGACGACGCCGTGGGCGCCGGGATCGTCGCGCTGATGCCGGGGGCCGTGACGACGTACGCCCTCGACGCCGACGCGGACTACCGCGCCACCGACCTCACCGTGGACGCCTTCGGCACCCGTTTCACACTGCACCACGAAGGTCGCAAGTACCCGGCGGCCATCCCCGTACCCGGCCGCTACTCGGTCGCCAACGCCCTCGCCACCGTGGCCGCGTGCCACCTCCTCGGACACGACCTGCGCGGACTGGTCGCCGCCCTCGACCGGATGCCGCCGATCCCGGGCCGCTTCGAGCGCTTCGAGACCCCGGGCGGCACCTCGGTCGTCGTGGACTACGCGCACTCGCCCGACTCGCTGGAGAAGGTGCTCACCACCATCCGGGGGTACGCCAAGGGCCGGATCGTCACCGTCTTCGGCTGCGGCGGCGACCGCGACATCACCAAGCGGGCCGAGATGGGCGAGATCGCCGGCACCTACTCCGACCTGTGCGTCCTCACCTCGGACAATCCCCGCGACGAGGACCCGGAGGCGATCCTGGACCAGATCGCGCCGGGCCTCACCGCCACGGGAACGCCCTTCGAACGGCTCGCCGACCGCCGCGCCGCCATCGCCCACGCGCTGGCCGCCGCGGGCCCGGACGACGTCGTGCTGATCGCCGGCAAGGGCAGCGAGCCGTACCAGATCGTCGGCGAACACCTCGTACCGTTCAGCGACATGGCGACGGTCCGCGAACTCGCGCGATAGCCGGTGTCACGGAGGAGTGACCGTGACCGTGGTGGCGATGCCGGAGGCCCCGCCGCGTACGACGACGACCGAGCCGGCGTCCCTGTTGTGGGCGGCGGAACGGAATGTGTACCCACGGCGTCCGAGGTGCATGAGAATGTCGCGTCACGTCGCTTTCCTGTTCCTGAGCATCGGGCTGCTGCTCTCCGGTTGCTCGTCCTCGTCCGACGACCCGGGCGACGAGGGGTATGCCGGCCCCACCCTGCCCGCCCGCACCTTCACCGAGGACAAGTGGGAGGAAGGGCCGGCCGAGCCCAGGGGGCACAACCCGTACCCGTACGACGTCAACACGCACTGCGGTATCAAGTGGCTCGAATTCGGCGGGCGTTGGTGGGTCCTCGACTCCGTGTTCCCGGGTGTCGAGCAGGTCAGGGGGACGCCGCCGGCGGAGGACGTCCAGCGGATCGCCGGCTACATGACCCTGATCGGCCCCGACGCCGCCAACTTCGACGCCGCGGGGATGCCCACGATGCAATTCGTACCGGCCGAGGAGGAACCGCCGGGCTGCGCCTGAGCCGACAGGTCGGTCTTCGGCAGTCGGATCACATCCATACTTCGTCGGCGCGGTCGTTCCAGGTGCCGCTACCCAATTCCGCGGGGTAGCTCTCCTCGTGGAGGCTCGTGACGCACGTGCCGAGGATGGTGATGAGCTCGGGGTCGGGCCAGTTGGTGCGGTAGTCGACAATGCCCATACCGCCGATCTCGTCGTTGTTGCAGGTCGAGGTGGCCTCGTCTCGGAAGCCCCACGTCGCGAGAGTCTTGGTGCCGTCGGCGGACCACTGGAGCTTGCGGCCCCCGAGGTTCTGGTGCTCGCCGAGGCACGTCCAGCCGAAGGCGCAGGAGGCGGCGAGGGGGGCTGCTTCGTCACCACCGGCCGTTGAAGCCGCGGATGCCGGTGCCGCCGGCTGAATCTTGGCGGAGCGCCCCTTGGGGGCCTTCGGCAGGGCTCGGGGATCCTTCTTGGCGTAGGCGGCCATGTCGGCCTGGGCCTCCGCGTCGGTGGTGAAGCACTTCACGGTGAGATCGGGATATTCGGAACAGACCTTCGCGTCGCCCCATCCGTCAGCCATGTCGAACTTCTTGCCTTTGTACGTCGCCATGACGGGGCCCTTGCGCGCCTTGGCGGCGCGAGCGCGGTCGGACGCGTCCGCCGAACCTGTGTTCTCGGCGGCGCGGGGAGCCGGAGAGCTGCTGGTACCGGCGGTGGCGGTGGCCGTTGCGGTGGCACCAAGACCGAGAGTCGTGCCGAGAGCGAGGGCAGTGAGGATTCGGGCCGGTTTCAAGTGAGGTGATCCTTCGTCAGTTCCGGATTCGGCGTGTCGACGGAACCGATAGTGCCGTGGCGTCGGGCGGAACGTCGTTGGCGGAGAGTCCACACTCCTTGACGATGCGTCTCCAGCCCAATCCTGAGCGGCTGGACCGACGTTGACGGCGTCGCGTCTGCGGGCGAACCACTCACGTGCCACCAGGACGAGATGACTTCCGAAGAGCGTCCGTGCCGAGGACGTACAGCTCGGGGAGGTTGACCACGATCGCCTCCTGCGTGCTGCGGGCGATCACCACGACGGCCTCGTCGTCGGGGCTGGGATTCTCCTCGCGGTGCGGGACGTACGGCGGTACGAAGATGTAGTCGCCCGGCGAGGTCCGGATCCGGACCTCCTCCGGCGTGCCGCCCGAGTTGTCGAGGAACACGAACTCCGGGTGCCCCTGCACCACATGGATCGCCGTCTCCGACTCCCCGTGGTGGTGGTTCGAGGACGCCGTCCCAGGAGCGACATGGGTCTGCCCCATCCAGATCCGCTCCGAGCCGACACTGCCGCCGCTGATCGCGGCGAACCTGCGCATCCCGCCGGTCTGCGCGGTGTCGCCGTCCAGCGCGTCGGCGCGGATGTGGTGGAGCCGGGCCCGGAGCGGCGGCGTGCTCCCCCCGGCGGGGTCGGAACCGTGGTCGTGACCCGGGAGGTCGGGATGGAACGCGTCCATGGAGTCCTGCTCCTCAGGGGCTGCGGGGGCGAGTGGCCGGGACCGAACGTAGAGAGGGCGGCGAATGGATGTCAAGATGTGTCCATTGCCGCCGAGCTGGTCCTCACCGGTTGCCGGACGCTTCTCGGACGGTGCTCGGTGGACTCGGCACGCTACGGGGAGACGGTACGGATGCAGATATCGGCGAAGGCGGACTACGCGGTGCGGTCGCTCGTGGAGCTGGCCGCCGACAGCGGGCGGCCCCTCACCTGTGAGTCCATCGCGTCCTCCCAGGACATCCCGTTCCGCTTCCTGAAGTCCGTCTTCCGCGACCTGCGGCAGGCGGGTCTGGTGCGCAGTCAGCGGGGCTGCGAGGGCGGTTACTGGATCGGCAGGGACGCGGCCGAGATCAGCGTGGCCGACGTGATGACCGCGGTCGACGGGGAGTTCCTCACCGTACGGGGCGAGCGTCCCGGCGACCTCGGATACCCGGGCGCCGCCGGGACGTTGCCCGATCTGTGGCGTGCGGTCGAGGCGGCCGCGCGGGCGGTGCTGGGCGGCACGAGCATCGCC
>NZ_WWJY01001250.1 GCF_009865405.1 Streptomyces sp. SID3212
GCGGCGGCGATGGTGGCGAGGGGAGCGGCGCGGGCCCGGCGCCGGAGCCCCGGCTCATGCCGGACGCGGGGGTCTTCGTGGTCGCGGACCAGCTGACCGTCGCCGCCGCCGACCTGGCGGAGGCACTGCGAACGGCCCCGTCCCTGGTGGAGCTGGACGAGGCCGTGAGGTCGGTCGAGCGGGCCGTGACGCGGGCGAAGCTCTGACGGAGGCTCCGACGGGACGCCCTAGAGCGAGGCTATGACGCGGTCCGCGAGGATGTAGATGTGCTCCCCGGCGTCCCTGCCGGTGTCCGCGGCGGGACCGTCGGTCGAGAAGGTCAGCGTGTACGCCCCGGAGACTCCCGAGCCGCCCAGCAGGAACGGCGCGCCGCCCTGCCGCAGGGACTCGGCCAGCCGCTCCGCGGTCTCGCGGTGGCCGGGTGTCATGCAGAGCGTGGTGCCGTCGGTGAAGACGTAGACGTCGAGCGTGCCCAGCGGTCCCGGCCGCACGTCCGCCAGTGCCGTACGGGTCGCGGCGAGCTCTTCGAGCCGGGCCACGGTACGTTCGTGGTCGGTGACCACGGGTGTCTGCACCGGTACGAAGTCCGGGTGCGAGGGGTGCCGGCGACGGGCGGCGGCCAGCTCGGGGGAGTCCTCCGCGTACTCGCCGGCGAACTCGCTCACCTCACTGACCTCGCTCAGGTCGGGCAGGTCGGCGAAGCTGTCGTCCGCGTCGGTGAACCCGCCGCCGTCGAGGGCGTCGAGGTCCAGGGATTCCAGGGAGTCCAGCGCCTCGACGGACTCCAGGGACTCCAGTCCGGCGAAGTCGGCCTGGCGGGGCACGTAGAAGGGGCCGCCCTCCTCGGTGCCGAGCCCGGCGAGACCGCCCAGCAGGGACGGGGTGTCGGCCGCGTCGCGGGCCTCCTGCGCGGCCCAGAAGGCACGCGCCTCGGCCAGCTCGCGCTCGCGCTCCTCGGCCAGGGCCTCGGCGACGGCGGAACGTATCTCCTCGGTGGGCGTGGCGCTTCTGGCCTGCGGTACGGACACGGCGGGCCCGGCGGGGTTCGCGGCCAGCTCACCGCGCAGGGCGGCCACCTCGCGACGCAGCCCGTGGGCGGCGTGCAGTGCGGCGACTCCCACGGCCGTCGCGGCGGCCGTGGTCAGCAGCAGGGCAAGAGATGTGGCGCTCACTGACAACTCCCGGTCTCAATAGATACCCCCGACTTCCTACATCAGCTTGTCGTGGGTGCGGGGCCCGCCGTCAGTGCATTACGTCATGAATGGGACAGGTCTTTGGGCCTTAGGTTTAGTCTCCATCCGGACCTGACCAGCTCAAACGAATCTCCCCGTGGAAGAGGTCACATCCTGGGGGAGATTCAGTCACGACTGGGGATCGGCGAGGGTCGGCGGGGGAGAGGACGGGCAGGCCCCGGGTGGCCTCCCCGTCCTCTCCGTGCCAGGTCAGCGGCCCGCCACCGGACGGAACGCGGGCCCCGGGCGGTCCGGAGAGGCCCCGACGGGGTCAGCTCAGCCGCTCGATCACCATGGCCATGCCCTGGCCGCCGCCCACGCACATCGTCTCCAGCCCGAACTGCTTGTCGTGGAACTGGAGGCTGTTGATCAGCGTGCCGGTGATGCGGGCGCCGGTCATGCCGAAGGGGTGGCCGACGGCGATCGCGCCGCCGTTGACGTTGAGCTTCTCCAGCGGAACGCCCAGGTCACGGTAGGACGGGATGACCTGCGCGGCGAATGCCTCGTTGATCTCGACCAGGTCGATGTCGCCGATGGTCAGCCCGGCGCGGGAGAGCGCCTGCCGGGACGCCTCGACCGGGCCGAGGCCCATGATCTCCGGCGACAGGCCGGTGACACCGGTGGAGACGATCCGGGCCAGCGGGGTCAGGCCCAGGTCACGGGCCTTGGTGTCGGACATGATCACCAGCGCGGCGGCGCCGTCGTTCAGCGGGCAGCAGTTGCCCGCCGTGACCAGGCCGTCGGGGCGGAAGACGGGCTTGAGCCCCTGCGTGCCCTCCAGGGTGACCCCCGCGCGCGGGCCGTCGTCCTTGGTCACCACCGTGCCGTCGGGGGTGGTCACGGGGGTGATCTCCCGCTCCCAGAAGCCGTTCTTGAGGGCTTCCTCGGCGAGGTTCTGGGACCGTACGCCGAACTCGTCCATGTCCCGGCGGGTGACGCCCTTGAGGCGGGCCAGGTTCTCCGCCGTCTGCCCCATCGCGATGTACGCGTCCGGGACCAGGCCGTCCTCGCGCGGGTCGTGCCAGCCCGCGCCCTCGCTCTGCGCGACCTCCGCCGTACGCGCCTCGGCGTCCGCGAAGAGCGGGTTGTGGGTGCCGGGCATGCCGTCCGAGGAGCCGTTGACCTGGCGCGACACCATCTCGACGCCGGCGGAGATGAAGACGTCGCCCTCGCCCGCCCTGATCGCGTGCATCGCCATGCGGGAGGTCTGGAGCGACGAGGAGCAGTAGCGGGTGATCGTGCAGCCGGGAAGGTGGTCCATCCCCATCTGTACGGCCACGACGCGGCCCAGGTTGTGCCCCTGCTCGCCGCCGGGCAGCCCGCAGCCGAGCATCAGGTCGTCGATGTCGCGGGGGTCCAGCTCCGGGATCTTGTCGAGCGCGGTCCGGATGATCGTGGCGGTCAGGTCGTCGGGCCGCAGCTCCTTGAGCGAGCCCTTGAAGGCCCGGCCGATGGGGGAACGGGCGGCAGAGACGATCACGGCTTCGGGCATCGGACGGCTCCCAGGATGCTGGACGGCGGAAATCGGGACTGTCTGGGAAGTTACCCGTACGTAGTGCTCGGGTCACCGAACCCGTCGTGTGATGCGGACCTCTTTTCTAAGCGCTTGCTCAGCGGGAGGGGTGCGGGCGCAGGGTGCGGGGGCGTACACGTAGCGCATGCGTACGCCCGGCGTACCGGGGCGCGCGGTCGGTTTCTGTTACGCACCGGATCGCGGCCCGACTCTGGCGCGATTCGCGCGCCACCGTCCGGGAGGGGTGGCTGCCCATGATCGGTATGCGCCACTCCCTCCATACCGGTGGCGCGCGGCCGTCAGGTCTGCTGGGGGGTCGTCCCCTGCCGCGCCCTGCGGGCCCGGCGCGCCTCGGCCGGCGTCTCGGCGTCCGGGTCCG
>NZ_WWJY01001251.1 GCF_009865405.1 Streptomyces sp. SID3212
GCCCTCCCCGGAGGCGCTGCTCGACGGCGTGATCGCGCTCCTGCCGCGCGGCGCGGTCGGCGCGGGGGTGCGGCGGGCCCGGAACATGCTGGACTACGACGACGCCGGCACAGTGGCGGCGGTCCTCGGCTGCGGGCGGCGCACCAGCGCGCAGGACACCGTGCCGTTCGCCCTGTGGTCGGCGGCCCGCGGGCTCGGTGCTTTCGAGCGGGCCTTCTGGACCACCGCGCAGGTGGGCGGCGATGTCGACACGACCTGTGCGATCGTCGGCGGAGTGGTCGCCTCCGGGCGCGCCGGGGCGCCGCCCCGGAAGTGGCTGGAGCGGACGGAAGCGCTGCCCGCGTGGGGGGACGCGGCCTGGCGTCTCCTCGCCTGATCTGCCGCGGTCCTGACGAAGGTCCCGCACGCCGTCGGCTGCCGCGCGCTGGACGGGCCGTAGAGGCGTGGAGTACGAAAGCGGCACGAAAACGGTACGGGACGCTCCACGCGGGAGCGTCCCGTACCGCCTCCGTACGTACGGCAGCCCTCAGGCGACCGGCCCCGCCGCCTTGCCGCTCAGCGCCTCCAGGTCGCTCTTCCGCACCCGTATCACCAGCACCGCCGTCAACAGCGCGACCACCACCATCGCCACCGCCGCCATGAACGCGGTCGAGATGCCCTGGGTCAGCACCGCGTGGCCCCAATGCCCCGGCAGCTGCTGCGTCTTCGCCAGCTCCGCCTTCTCCGCCGCGCTGCCCTGCGCCAGGAACGACGGCAGCTGCTTGTCGGCCTCGTCGCGGCTCGCCGTACCGAAGACGGTGACCAGGATCGAGAGCCCGAGCGAACCACCCACCTGCTGGCTCGCGTTGAGCAGACCGGAGGCCGCGCCCGCCTCGTGCTGCGCCACCCCGGAGACCGCGGTCAGCGTGAGGGTGACGAAGTTCAGCCCCATGCCGAAGCCGAAGATCACCAGCGGGCCGAGGACACCGCCGACGTACGTGCTCCCCGGGTCGATCAGGGTCAGCCAGAGCAGCCCGACCCCGGCGAACGCCGATCCGGCCACCATGAACGGCTTCGGACCGAGGACCGGCAGGAGCCGCTGCGAGAGACCGGCGCCCACGGCGATCGCGACCGTCACGGGCAGGAACGCGAGGCCCGAGGTGATCGGGCTGTAGTCCAGCACGTTCTGCACGAAGAGGACGATGAAGAAGAACATGCCGAACATGGCCGCCGCGAGGCTCAGCATGATGACGTACGTCCCCGAACGGTTCCGGTCGGCGAACATCCGCAGCGGCGTGATGGGTTCCTTCGCCCGCGACTCGACCAGGACGAACGCCGCGAGCAGCACGACCGCCGCCGCGAACGAGCCGATGGTGACCGAGTCCTTCCATCCCTCCTCGGACGCCCTGATGAAGCCGTACACGAGGGACGCCATGCCCAGTGTCGACGTCGCGGCGCCGGTGAGGTCGAAGCGCCCCGGGTGCCGTTCGGACTCGTTGATGTACATCGGGGCGAGCACGGCGATCAGTACGCCGATCGGCACGTTGACGAAGAACACCCACCGCCAGTCGAGCCACTCGGTGAGCATGCCGCCGGCCAGCAGTCCGACCGCGCCGCCGCCCGCGGACACGGCGGCGAACACCCCGAACGCCCGGTTGCGCTCCGGGCCTTCCGCGAACGTGGTGGTGATGAGCGCCAGCGAGGTGGGGGAGGCGATCGCGCCGCCCACCCCCTGGAGCACGCGGGCGGCGAGCAGCTGCCACGGCTCCTGGGCGAAACCGCCCAGGAGGGAGGCGAACGTGAAGAGCAGGATGCCCGCCATGAAGACCCGGCGGCGTCCTAGGACGTCGCCTGCCCGGCCGCCGAGCAGCAGCAGACCGCCGAACGTGAGGGTGTACGCGCTCAGCACCCAGGAAAGATCTGTGGTGGAGAAGCTCAGCGCGTTCTGGATGTGCGGGAGCGCGATGTTCACAATGGTGGCGTCAAGCACCACCATGAGCTGGCAGGCCGCGATGACGGCGAGCGCGATTCCCGGGCGCCCGCTCCGTCGGGCCGCGCCCGGTGAGGCGCCGGGTGTGTCGAGTTGAGAGGTTGTCACTGCTGGATCCCCCACAAGTGAATTAGTGAACGCATCCGTTCACTGTCCCGCATACGGTAGTGAGTCCCCTTCAAGGAACGCAAGCGTTCACTGGGTGCTGTCTCGCAGGCGTTCACTGGGTGCTGTCGACCCAGGAGCCGTCCCCCGATGGAGAGTTACTGATGGTTTCTTCGCGTCCCGCCGCCGGGGCCCGGCCGCAATCCGTGTCCCTGCGCCGGCGGGGGCCCGTACTGGAACGGGCCATTCTCGAGGCCGCGCTGGAGCAGTTGAGCAGGGTCGGCTGGAACGGCCTGACGATGGAGGGGGTCGCCGCGGGCGCCAGGACGGGCAAGGCCGCCGTCTACCGGCGCTGGCCCTCCAAGGAGGACCTGGTCGCGGACGCCCTCCAGGCCGGCCTGCCGGCGGTCGGGGAGGCGCCCGACCGGGGGAGTGTGCGCGAGGACCTGTTCGAACTGTGCCGGCGGATGCGGGACGCGATGTTCTCCTTGCCGGGGGCCGCCCTGCGCGCGGTCGTTCACGAATGCGACGCGCCCACCGCCGAACGTTTCCACGGGCTGATCTTCCGCGGAGTCATCGAACCGTCCAACCGCCTCTTCGGAGAGGTCGTGCGCCAGGGGATCCGGCGGGGGGAGGTTCGTTCCGACGCCATCGGCGAGTTGGTCTTCGATGTGATCCCGGCGCTGATGATGTACCGCTCCAAGATGTGCGCCAGCGAACTGCCCGACGAGGAGATCGCCGAGATGATCGACCGGGTCATGGTGCCGCTGCTGCGCGCGCGGCCTGTTTGAGCCGGTCCGCCACGGCGCGGCCGGTCTGGGACGGCCAGTCTGGGACGGCCGGTCTGGCACGGCCAGTCCGGGACGGCCGGTTTGGGACGGCCGGTTTGGGACGGCCGGTTTGGGACGGTCCGGGAGGGCGCGTGGCGCGACAGTGGGTACCCGCCCTGTCGCGTCGCGTCGGGTCGGCGTAATGTTGCCGACGCCATGCCGTACGAAGCACCCACGCACACTGTCGAGCGATCGCTCCGAGCGACCACCGGCGCCAGGATCATCGCCGGCGTCGACGAAGTCGGACGCGGAGCGTGGGCCGGACCCGTCACCGTCTGCGCCGCCGTCACCGGACTGCGCAGGGCTCCGGCCGGCCTCACCGACTCGAAGCTCATCAGCCCCAAGCGCCGTACGGAGCTGGCGGGTGAGCTGGCGGGGTGGGTCACCTCGTACGCGCTCGGACACTCCTCCCCGGAGGAGATCGACGAGCTGGGGATGACCGCGGCCCTGCGGCTCGCCGCCGTACGCGCCCTGGAGGCGCTGCCGGTACGGCCCGACGCGGTGATCCTGGACGGCAAGCACGACTATCTCGGGGGGCCCTGGCAGGTGCGTACGGTCATCAAGGGCGACCAGTCCTGCGTCTCGGTGGCGGCCGCCTCGGTGCTCGCCAAGGTGCGCAGGGACGCCATGATGGCCGAACTGGGCGCCGGGTCCGAGGAGTACGCCCCGTTCGCCTTCGGTGCCAACGCCGGCTATCCCTCGCCGGTGCACAGGACGGCGCTGGAGGAGCGGGGGCCGACGGCCCAGCACCGGCTCTCGTGGTCCTACCTCGACGGCCTGCCGCGCTGGCGGCACCTCAAGAAGGTCAGGGTCTCCGCGGAGACGGCCGCGATGGAAAGCGGGGGCCAACTCGGCTTCGATTTCTGAAACTTCCGGTGAACCCTCCGGCCCGTGTGTCATCCGACCGCGGACATGGGTACAAATGTGCCAACCCGCCGATGCTTTTCGCGTCGGTATTTGATAGACATCCAGTTATGCCTCTCTTCCCCGAGGAGCCTCAGATTCACGAGAGAGCCCAGGGTCCCAGCGCCACCCCGGCCACCGGCCGGACCGCGCAGACCCCCCGTCCTGTACCCGGCCCGCGTCCCGTACCGGGGCCGCGCTCCGCGGCGACCCCGCGTCCC
>NZ_WWJY01001252.1 GCF_009865405.1 Streptomyces sp. SID3212
CGGTCGAAGGAGACGGACGAGCCCAGGTCGACCTGGATCCACTGGTTGTCCTCGTAGGACGAGGACCAGCGGGAGCCTGGGTTGCCGTCGGTGGCGTTGGCGGCCGTGTTGGAGCCGTCCTCCGACGACGCGGTCGCCGTCCTGTGCAGCGCGAGGTCCGTGCCCGGCGCGGCGGTGTCGATCACCGACAGCGTCCAGAGCGAGGAACCCCAGCTGGTCGCGCGGGCGCCGCCGTTGATCCGCACGTAACGGCCGGTCCTGGCGGCGAAGTCCACCGTCTGGAGACTCGCGTTCCCGCTCTGGAAGGGCAGCGGTACGGCGGAGTTGTCGACGGACTTCGCGTCCGTCCACGTGTCACCGTCGGCGGAGATCTGCACGACGTACGTCTTCGCGTACGCCTGCTCCCAGGTGAGGTCCACCCGGTCGAAGGAGACGGACGAGCCCAGGTCGACCTGGATCCACTGGTCGTCCTCGAACGAGGAGGACCAGCGGGTCGTCGGGTCACCGTCGGTGGCGTGGGAGGCCGGGTTGCCCGACTCGTCCACGGAGGAGGCGGTGGCCGTCCTTCCCTTGGCGAGGTCCGTGCCGGGCACACTGCTGTCGAAGACCGACAGGGTCCACAGCGACGAGCCCCAACTCGTGGCGCGCGTCAGGCACTTGATCCGTACGTACCGCGCCGTGCGGCTGCCCAGGTCCACGGACTGCGTGTACGCGTCGCTGCCGCCGGTGAAGGGCAGCTTCACGTCGAACTCGTAGCCGAACTGGCGGATGCCGAAACGGGTGGTGCGCCGGTCGCTCTCCGCGCCCCCGACGGACGCGACCAGGGTCAGGTCGTGCAGGTTCGGCACGCCGTACCCGTTGGGCCACCACAACTTCGGCTTGCGCAGACGCAGTTGGCTGTAGTCGGCCGGGGCGAAGGTGACATCGGCCGTGGCGCCGGCGGCCACCGTGACGCTCCGGGAGACCTTGACGCCGTCGAACGACGCGGTGACGGTCACCTGTCGGTCGGCGGAGTCGGCGTTGCGGACGGGGACGACGATCGTCACCTCGGCGCTGCTCGTGTCGGGCAGGTCCGGCAGCTTGGTGTCCACCCGGGGGTCGCCGATGACGGCGTGGCCGGTCGAGCGCAGCCGTACGTGGTTCCAGATGCCCGACACGCGGTCGCGGACCGCCGGCATCCAGTCCCAGCCCGAGGAGGCCAGGTACGTGGGCGAGTTGCGGTTCATCATGTTGGCGCCGGCGTCCACCCAGGATTCGCCGGCCGGACCCTTGTCACCGGGGCTGCCGGGGAAGGGCATCGGCGAGATCTTCACGGCCAGCGCCTGCTCGCCCCGCACCAGCAGATCCGTCACGTCGTGCGCGGACCGGGCGAAGGGGAAGGTCAGCCCGCCGACCTGCTTGCCGTTGAGCCATACGTCCGCCTTGTGGTTGACGCCGTCGAACTCCAGCCAGACGTGGCGCCCCGCGCCGGTGCGCAGGCCCTTCGGCAGGCTGAAGCCCCGCCGGTACCACCAGGAGTGGCGGGACAGGGCCTCCGGGACGTGGAGGTTGTTCAGGCCGGCCACCGGGTCGGGCAGATGACCCTGGTCGACCAGCGTCGCCAGGACGGTGCCGGGGACCGTCGCGGGCAGCCAGCGGCTCGTGTCCACCGCCGTACGGGACAGGTCGGCGCCCTCGCCACCCGCCCAGTCGTCCATGGTCAGGGTCCACCCCGACTCCAGCGGTACGGTGCCGTCGTCGGCCACGTCGAGCGCGGGGGCCTTGTGGGTGTGGGTGCCCCAGTCGGTCCAGCCGGTGGCGGCGGGGCGGTGGCCCTTGGCCGTGCCGTACACCTCGAAGCCGTTGAGGCCCAGCGGGTTGGCGTTGGAGCGCTTGTTCACGGTGAGCCGTACCCACCGCGCGGTCACCGGCCTGGCCGGCTTGATCTCCACGAGGCCGCCCTTGCCCGAGGTCGCGCGGTGGACGGCGGTCCACGTGCGGTGGTCCCGGGACGTCTCGACCACGAAGTCGACCGCATAACTGGAAAGGAGCTCCTGGCCGGTGGTGTCGGTGCGCGGGTTGCCGCTCGTGGGGGGCACGAACACCGGGTCCTCCGACGTCGCCTCGAACGTCAGGGAGATGGAGTCCACCGAGCAGTCGGCCTGGAGGTCGACGGATATCCACTGCGGGTCGCCCGCCGCCGCACGCCAGCCGGTGCCCCGTACGCCGCCGGAGTTGAGCTTGTCCACGACGAACTCGGCCGGGGTGGGCGCGTAGTCGGTGGAGGACACCGCGACCGGGCGGTAGGCGGCGAGTTCACCGCGCGCGGTGGCCGCACCCCCGGCCGTGGTGGTGGCGGCGCGGCTGGTGCCGGGCAGCGCGACCCCGAGGCCGAGACCGGCGAGCAGGGTCGATCCCGTGGCGACGACAGACCGACGGGAGGGGTGTGGCGACTGATTCGACATGTGCAAGACGTCCATTCCAGGTGGGCCCGCAGGAGCAGGCGACCTGGCTCAGTTCGCCTGACAACGTTGCCATAGGCTGTAATCCGCCGCCGTTTCTGTCAAGAGTCGGGGCGATTCCGACTCGGTGAACGGAGGCCGGGAGCCGGCAGGCCCCTGAGAAACCCGCGGCGAAAAGTGGCTGTCCGCGTGACGGAGATCGCGGAGCCCGGCAGACTGCTGCCCAGATGGCGGCTGACAGCGACGCCGCGACGGGTGGGGGAAGGACGTGGACGGGTGCCGCTGAGCGCGGTGGATCCGGAGTCGATCGGCGGCTACCGGCTGCTGGACCGGCTCGGCTCCGGGGGCATGGGCGTGGTCTATCTGGCCAGTTCGGCCTCCGGCATGCGGGTGGCGGTCAAGGTGGTCCATGCCCAACTGGCCGGGGACGACGAGTTCAGGACCCGGTTCAAGCAGGAAGTGGCCGCCGCCCGCCGGGTCAGCGGCGCGTTCACCGCGTCGGTGGTGGACGCCGATCCCGATGCCGTACAGCCCTGGATGGCCACGCTCTACATGCCGGGGCCCACCCTGTCGCACCGGGTGGGCGGGGAAGGCCCGCTGCCGCCCGCCGAGTTACGGCGGCTGGCCCTGGGACTGGTGGAGGCGCTCGACGACATCCACCGCGCCGACGTGGTGCACCGCGACCTCAAACCGGCGAACGTGCTGATGGCGCGGGACGGGCCGCGCGTCATCGACTTCGGCATCTCCCGGGCGGCCGACCACCAGTCGTACACCACCACCGGACGGGTCCTGGGCACACCGCCGTTCATGTCGCCGGAACAGCTGAACCGCCCCCGTGAGGTGACCGCCGCCTCGGACGTCTTCTCGCTCGGCGCGCTGCTCATGTACGCGGCCACCGGGTGGGGGCCCTTCGACGACGAGAATCCGTACCTCACGATGTACCGGGTGGTGCACGAACAGCCCGTCCTGGACGGGGTGGCGCGGCCGCTGCGCCGGATCGTCGAACGGTGCCTGGCGAAGGAGCCGGAGGGACGGCCGGCCCTGGGCGAACTGGCCAAGATGCTGGAGGAGTTGCCGGAGGACGGCGAGTGGGACGTGTCGGCGGATCCGGCCCCCGGGACGGGGGCCGCCGCCCCGGTCACGACCGACCCCACGCCCGCCGCCGACCCCGCGCCGACGGCCG
>NZ_WWJY01000014.1 GCF_009865405.1 Streptomyces sp. SID3212
CCTCCGGCTGCTGCGCAGCCACGCCGGGGCCATCGGCGGCACCCTGCCCGCCCGCGAGGTCCGCGTGATGCTGGCGGTACGGGCCAACCAGCTCCTCGCCGGCGGCGCCGGGCTGCGCCCGACCGTCGTCACCGCGCTCTGCGAGGCGCTGGAGAGCGGCGCGTACCCCGTGGTGAACGAGTTCGGGTCCGTCGGTACGGGCGACATCGCGGCCCTCGCCCAGCTGGGCCTCGCCCTCGCCGGTGAACACCCCTGGCGGGGCGGGCGGGCCCCCGGGGCACAGCCCCTCGACAACAACGACGCGCTGGCGCTCATCAGCAGCAACGCGCTGACGCTCGGTCAGGCGGCCCTGGCGCTCGACGAGTTGCGCCGCCTGGTGACCGCCACCGAACTGGTCGCCGCGCTCTCGCTGCTGGCCGTCGACGGCTCGTACGAGACGTTCGCGGAACCGGTCCACGCGGCCCGTCCGCACGCCGGTTCGTACGCCGTCGCCGCAGACATGCGCCGGATGCTCGGCGCGCCCGACCGCCCGGCGCCGCCGCTCGGCCGGATCCAGGACCCGTACGGGTTCCGGTGCGTGCCGCAGATACACGGACCGGCCAGGGACGCCGCCGACGCCCTGGAGAGCGCGCTGGCCGTCGAGATCAACGCCGCCGCCGAGAACCCGCTGATCGTCCCCGGCACGGAGAGCGAGCCCGTGCCCGCCGCGTACCACCACGGCGGCTTCTACCTCGCCCAACTGGCCCTGGCCCTCGACCACTTCCGGCTCTCGCTCGTCCAGACCGCCCGGCTGTCCACCTCCCGCCTCGCCGCCCTGAACGAGCCCGCCTTCACCCGGCTGCGGCCCTTCCTCGCCGACGCCGAGCCCGCCAGTTCCGGCGTGATGATCCTGGAGTACGCGGCGGGCGCGGCGCTGGGCGATCTGCGGGCGTACTCCGCGCCGGCCTCCCTCGGCCACACCGTCCTGTCCCGGGGTGTCGAGGAACAGGCCAGTTTCGCCTCGCTCGCCGCGCGCCAGACGCTCCGGGCGGCCGGTGCGTACCGGCTGGTCGTCGGCTGCGAACTGGTCGCCGCCGTACGGGCGTTGCGGCAGCGGGGGCTGCGGCCCGAGCCCGGTCTGCCGGTGGGGCGGGCCTTCGAGCTGGCGGAGTCCGTACTTCAAGAGTCGTTCGCCGACCGGCCGTTGACCGATGATGTGACGGGCGCCGCCGCGCTGCTCGACCGGTTCACCGACCTGGCGGCGGACGCGGGGGGCCGTGCGGGACGGGCGACGCCCCGTACGACCACCGTACCCACCACCGCCGTTCCGGCGTCCGTCCTGCCGCCGCCCGTACCCGCGCCTGTACCGCCGCCCGTACCATCGCCCATCGAGCCGCTCGTCCCGCAGCCCGGCCCGGACCCGAGAAGGGGGATCGCGTGAGCGACAGCCCTGCCGCCCGACTCCAGCAGCTCTTCGAGGGCCACCGCCTCACCCCCACCCAGCGGCGCATCGCGCACAGCATGGTGCGCCGGGCCGGGGACGTGCCCTTCCTGTCGAGCGTCGAACTCGCCGAACTGGCCGGGGTCAGCCAGCCGTCCGTCACCCGCTTCGCCGTCGCGCTCGGCTTCGACGGCTACCCGGCGCTGCGCAAGCACCTGCGCGAGGTCGCGCCCACCGAGCAGGACGCGGGGGCGGCGCCGTACAACGAGTACCAGCAGGCCGTGCTGGGCGAGATCGA
Organism: Streptomyces sp. SID3212; assembly: GCF_009865405.1. GTDB lineage: Bacteria > Actinomycetota > Actinomycetes > Streptomycetales > Streptomycetaceae > Streptomyces. The sequence continues at coordinate 1,719 of NZ_WWJY01000014.1, forward strand.
GAACCTCCGGCACCTGGCCGAGCTGCTCGCGGACCCGGCGCCGGTCGAGCGCGCCGGCCGGCTCCTCGCCGCGTCCCGCCCGTTGCCGGTGCTCGGGCTGCGGGCCGCCTCCTCGCAGGCGCGCGGCTTCTCCTACTTCGCGGCCAAGGTCCATCCGGACGTACGGCTGCTGGACGAGGGCGGCACGATGCTCGCCGACCGGATCGACACGGCCAGGAGCGCGGGTGCGAGCGCCCTGCTCTGTTTCGCGCTGCCGCGCCACCCCAAGGAGGTCGTCGAGGCGCTCACGTACGCGCGGGCGGCGGGGCTGACGGTGGTGACCGTCGCCGACTCCGCGTTCGCGCCGGTCGCCAAGTACAGCGACCTGCTGATCCCGGCGGCCGTCGGCACGGGCCTCGCCTTCGACACGGCCTGCGCGCCGATGCTGCTGGGGCGGGTCCTGCTGGAGGCGATGTGCGACCACCTGCCGGAGGCGCAGACGCGGCTGGAGGAGTTCGACGCGGGGGCGGCGGCGCGGGGACTGTTCGTGGAGTAGGCGACCGGTTCTCGGCGACCGGTTCTCAGAAATTGTTCAGGAAGTCCTATTAATCTCCCCGGCACACACAGGCCGTGAGGAGGCGGATCGTGGGGCGTGCGGGACGCGGTGGACAGTCGCTGGTGAGGGTCGCGGTGGTCGTACGGGCCGGTGCGGCCCCGCTCTGGTGGCTTGGGGTGGTCGCCGCCGGGATCGGGTTGCTGATCCCCGGTCTGACCGGGCGCAGGATCGGCGTCTACGCGGGTGTGGCGCTGTTCGTACTGTCGGCGGCGGCCGTGGTGCTGGTACGCCGCCGCAGATACACCGCCTGGGCGGAACGCGCCTCGCGGGCGGGCAAGTTCGACGTCCTCCAGGACCGGGCCGTGACGACACGGAACTGGCGGCGCGCCCATGTCTGGTGGCTGGCAGGCGGGTTCGCCGCCGCCGTCGGCAGCTCCTTCGCGGTCCCGGTCGTCGCGGGCGCGGTCCTGGCGGGCGCGGGGGTGGGCCTGTGGCTCAAGGCGGCCTGGCTGGGGCGCCTGGAGCGCCGGGACGACGCGCTGCTGTGGGTACGTACGGACTGGGCCGGCTCGGGCCGCCCGGCCGGCAAGCGGGTCAAGGGCTACCGCACCACGGGGGTCGGCGCGGGCGACGCGACCCCGGGCGGCGGCCGACGCCACCGCCCCTGACGAACGGGCCCCGCTCGGCCGCGATCGCGGGAGCGTGACCACGCGCGTGGGCATCGACCGCCGGACTCGGCCGCGTTGACGGGGCCGCGGCTTCCCCTGCGTGGGTGTGGCCACCGCTTGCGCGGGCGGCGACCGCCCCGCTCGGCCGCGTTGGCTGGGGCGTGGTTTCCCCGCGCCGGCGCACCTCGTGCCCACGCGCGACGACTGCCCGCTCCGGCACCCCACCCGTGCCCGCACTTCCCGCGCTGCCACCGGCGGTGCTCCCTGGGCGTGCCTGCCCGTGTGTGCCGGGCTGCGCCCGGCCCTGCGTTCCCGGGCCGCGCCCGCCGCCCCCCGCGCCGCCCCCGCCCGTAGTTCGTGGGCGCGTTCAGCCGTACTCCCCGAGCCGTCCCCGGCGGTGGTTTCCGGGCGCTGCCCGGTGGCGCTCCGTGTGTCGCTTCCGGCTGTGCTCGCGGGGCGGCCCCGTGCGGTGTTTTCCGGGTCGTGCCCGGATGTACTGCCCGGGTCGTGACGGGCCCTACCCGCCCGGGCCGCGCCCACCCGCGCCCCGCCCTGCCGTGGGCTTCCGGCTGTGCTCGCGGGGCGGCCCCGTGCGGTGTTTTCCGGGTCGTGCCCGGACGTACCACCCGGGCCGATACGGGCCCTACTCGCCCGGGCCGCGCCCGCCCCCGCCCCGCCCCGTCGTGCGCAGCCCCACCCACGCCGCCAGCGCGGCCACGCACCCCGTGAAGATCAGTCCCACGGTCCGCAGGTCCAGCAGGAGCGAGAGTGCGCCGACGCCGATCACCGGGAGGGAGATGCCGATGTAGGCGATGACGAAGAACGCCGAGATCGTGCCCGCGCGCTGGGCCGGTGGTGCTGCCGCGCCGATGGAGGTGACGGCGGCGCGGAAGGCCAGGCCCTGGCCCAGGCCGCCGGCCACCGCGCCCGCCACCAGCAGGCCCAGCGACTCCGCCGCCAGGGACGCCGCGACCAGCGCCAGCCCGCCCACCAGGACAAAGCTGCCCAGGGGCAGCGCCCTGCGTCCGCCGACCCAGCCCATCGCGAGCTGCCCCACGGTCGAGGCGAGGAAGGCGGAGAAGACCACCGCGCCCACGACCGCGAGGTTGTCCTCGTGCAGCGTCTGCGTCGCGAAGCTCGGGGCCACCGAGCTGAACAGCCCCAGCAGCGCGAAACCCGCGAAACCCGCGAGCGCGGCGGGACCGAACACCCCGCGGACCTCGGGCGGGACCACCAGGCCCTGCGGGGTCAGCCGGGGCCACCGCCGTACCCGCCCCGCTTTCCCGTCCCCGGAGGCCGCCCGCCGTTTCACGCTCTCCGGGAGCAGCAGCGTCAGGCAGGCGGCCATCGCCAGCAGGACGAGGTGGACAAGGAACGGCAGGCGCAGGGGGTGTGTCGCGTACTCGGCCAGCAGCCCGGCCAGCAGCGGCCCGCAGCCCAGCCCGCCCATGTTCGCGGCGGTCGCCGCGAGGCCCGCGCGCGCCTTGTGCGCGGGGGAGGCCAGGTCCAGCACGGTCGCGGTGGCCGAGCCGCTGAATAGACCGGCCGAGAACCCCGACAGCAGGCGGCCCACGAAGAGCAGGCCCAGCCCGCCCTCGAAGAGGAAACACAGCGCGCTCGCCGCCGACAGCCCCACCGCGATCAGCAGGACCGGCTTCCGGCCCACCTTGTCCGAGTAGTTCCCGGCGAGCAGCAGGACCGCGATCACGCCCACCGCGTACACGGCGTAGACCACCGTCACGATGAACTCGGAGAAGCCCAGCTCCTCCCGGTACAGCCCGTACAACGGGGTGGGCAGCGTGGTGCCCGCCATGCCGATGGCGAACACCACCGCCGCCGCCGGGTAGCCGAGGTGCCGTGGTGTGATCCGCATGGGTCTCAGGATGCGCGGAATCAGCCCGGCGGACGGGCTCCGCCACGGCGCCTGGTCGACGGGCGGCCCCTACGCCTCCGTGCGGTACGCCTCCAGCCGGTCGGCCAGTTCCCGGGGGTGGCCCAGCATCGGGCAGTGGTCACCGGCCATCTCGTCGGGGGCGATGCCGAGCCGCTCCCGCACGATCCCCCGCATGTACGCGGCCGGGAAGAAGCGGTCGTCCCGGGACAGCAGGAACTTCGTCGGCACGTCCGGCCACGCGGCCAGTGGCCAGGGCTTCATGAAGGGGGTGGCCGACTGCGGACGCGCGTGTTCCTGGGCCTGCGCGGCCAGTTCCGGCGGGGTGTCGTGGTGGAACAGGGCGACGGTGTCGTCCGGATACCTGCCGTCCCGCTCGTCCTGCTCGCGCCTGGCCTGCTCGAAACCGGTGTTGCCCCACCACTCGCCCGGACTCTCACCCGGCGCCGGAATCTGCGCCTGGAGCAGCACCAACAGGTCGACCGGCACGCGCTCGCACACCAGCGGGGCGGTGAACCCGCCGAACGAGTGGGCCACCACGATCAGATCCGTACGGTCACCGACGGCCCGGACCGCGGTGTCGGCGTACTCGGCCAGTCCGGCCGTGTCGTCGTCGCACGGCAGGTCCACCGCCACCACGTCCTGGCCCCGCCCGCGCAGCTCGGCCTCCAGCAGGTGCCAGTACCAGGTGTCGGTCCCGGCGCCGGGAAGCAGTACGTATGTGGCCATGGTCAGCGATCCCTCGGTAGCGATTCGCGATCCGCGCGCAGCGCGTCCGCGTGCGGTCCGCCCGACTCGGCGACGATCTCCTCGACCGTCTGGGGTGTCCGTACGGTAGCGAAGCGCACCCCGTCACCGACGTTGTCGCCGCCGTCGGGGGACTCTGCGAACCCGTAGATCCCGGGCCGGGCGAGGCTGTTGTACGCGTAGTGGTTCGAGAAGTAGTACGCGCCGGTGTCCAGCGCGGCCACCAGGTCCCCCTGCCCCAGCAGCGGGAGGGTCCGGTTCTCGGCGAGGAGGTCGCCCGCGAAGCAGGCGGGGCCCGCGACGTCCTGCGCCACGGCCTGGGCGGTGCTCGGGCGGCCCTCGGCGTCGTACGCGGCGACGCGTAGCGGCCAGGATGCGGGGTCGTAGACCGTACGGGTGGCGAGTTGCGCGCCCGCGTGTGTGACCGCGATCGGGCGCCCGCCCGCCGACTTGGCGTACTCGACGCGGGCCAGGACCGTGCCGTGCTTGGCCAGCAGGGAGCGGCCGAACTCGGTGACCAGGCCGTACCTGCCGTCGAACAGTCCGGGGACGGTGTCCCGCAGCAGCCGCGCGTAGGTGGCGTACGTCGGGGTCTCCTCGTCCGAGGCGAAGTTGACCGGGAGGCCGCCGCCGAGGTCGAGGGTGTCGATCTGTTGCCGGCCGACGGCCGCGTTGATCTCCTCGGCCAGTTCGTACGCCGCCCGGACGCCGCGTGCCATCAGCTCCAGCGGGACGCCCTGCGAGCCGGTGTGGGTGTGCAGCCGGGTGAGCCAGGGCCGGGCGAGGCAGGCGCGGACGACCCAGGCGCGGGAGCCCTCGTCGCGGAGGGCGACGCCGAACTTGGACGTCGCGGTGGCGGTGGACAGCGCGCCGATGGAGCCGCCGCCGACCTGGGGGTTGACGCGCAGTCCGATGGGGGAGCGGTGGCCGGGGGCGTCGGCGACGAGCGCGTCCAGGCGGCCCAGCTCCTGCGGGTTGTCGGCGTTGACCGCGATGCCGAGCGCGAGGGCCTCGCGCAGCTCGGCGGTGGTCTTGGCGGGGGAGTCGAGGACGGTGTGCTCCGCCGGGACGCCCGCGGCCCTGGCCAGCGCCAGTTCGCCGGGGCTCGCGACCTCGGCGCCGATGCCCTCGTCGTTCAGCAGCCGCAGGACCGGCACCAGCGGGGTGGCCTTCACGGCGAAGGCATGCAGGACGGCGGTGTCCGGGGCGGTGACCTCGGCGAACGCGGTACGGAGCGCGGCGGCGGAGGCGCGGATCCCGTCCACGTCGAGCAGGGCGATCACGGGCTGCTCCTCGGTGAGCAGCCCTTGTACGACGGCGGCGCGCACCGCGCGGTCACGCCGGGCGGGCGCGCCGCCGGCCCGGACGTTCCGGTCGTCGCGGTCTCGGTCGTTCTCGCGGTTCAGGCCCATGCGTGCCAGCCAATCATCGTTGTCGGCCGATCGCCGTCGATTTGCGGTCGATCTGCCCCCGATCGGGCCGCGTGCGCCCCGCGCCTGTTGACTACAACTATTCATCCGTCCAGGATGTGAATAGATCGGCCAACATGACGTGCACGGCCCACACGATCCACTGTGCACCACCCCCATGGAGGAGGCACCGCCATGTCAGGACCCCGCCCCGTACGAGCAGCGCGCGGTACGGAACTGAGCGCCCTGGGATGGCAGCAGGAGGCCGCCCTCCGCATGCTCCAGAACAACCTCGACCCCGAGGTCGCCGAACACCCCGACCAGCTCGTCGTCTACGGCGGCACCGGCAAGGCGGCCCGCGACTGGCGCTCCTTCGACGCCATGGTCCGTACGCTGCGCACGCTCAAGCAGGACGAGACGATGCTCGTCCAGTCCGGCCGCCCGGTGGGCGTGATGCAGACCCACGAGTGGGCGCCGCGCGTGCTGCTCGCCAACTCCAACCTGGTGGGGGACTGGGCGAACTGGGAGGAGTTCCGGCGCCTGGAGGCCCTCGGGCTCACCATGTACGGGCAGATGACGGCCGGTTCGTGGATCTACATCGGGACCCAGGGCATCCTCCAGGGCACGTACGAGACCTTCGCGGCCGTCGCCGCGAAGAAGTTCGGCGGCACGCTCGCCGGGACGATCACCCTCACCGCCGGGCTCGGCGGCATGGGCGGCGCCCAGCCGCTCGCCGTGACCATGAACGACGGCGTGGTCATCTGCGTCGACTGCGACCCGCGCGCCATCGAGCGCCGGATCGAGCACCGCTACCTGGACGTGAAGGCCGACAGCCTCGCCCACGCCCTCCGGCTGGCCACCGAGGCCCGCGACGCGCGCCGCCCGCTCTCCATCGGGCTTCTGGGCAACGCGGCCGAACTGCTGCCCCGCATGCTCGCCGAGGGCGCCCCGGTCGACATCGTCACGGACCAGACCTCCGCGCACGACCCGCTCGCCTACCTCCCGCTCGGTGTCGACTTCGACGACATGACCGCGTACGCCGCCGAGAAGCCCGCCGACTTCACCCTGCGCGCCCGTGAGTCGATGGCACGGCACGTCGAGGCCATGGTCGGCTTCATGGACGCGGGCGCCGAGGTCTTCGACTACGGCAACTCCATCCGGGGCGAGGCCCAGCTCGCCGGATACGAACGGGCCTTCGCCTTCCCCGGCTTCGTACCCGCCTACATCCGGCCGCTGTTCAGCGAGGGCAAGGGCCCCTTCCGCTGGGCGGCCCTGTCCGGCGAGGCGTCCGACATCCACAAGACCGACCGGGCGATCCTCGAACTCTTCCCCGAGAACGAGTCCCTCCACCGCTGGATCAAGCTGGCCGGCGAACGTGTCCACTTCCAGGGCCTCCCGGCCCGCATCTGCTGGCTCGGGTACGGCGAGCGCGACAAGGCGGGCGGGCGGTTCAACGACATGGTCGCCTCCGGCGAGCTGGCCGCGCCCGTCGTCATCGGCCGCGACCACCTGGACGCGGGCTCGGTGGCGTCCCCGTACCGCGAGACCGAGTCCATGCTCGACGGCTCCGACGCCATCGCCGACTGGCCGCTCCTCAACGCCATGGTCAACGTCGCCTCCGGCGCCTCCTGGGTCTCGATCCACCACGGCGGCGGCGTCGGCATGGGCCGCTCCCTCCACGCCGGACAGGTCACCGTCGCCGACGGCACGAAGCTCGCCGGCGAGAAGATCCGCCGCGTCCTGACGAACGACCCGGGCATGGGCGTCATCCGCCACGTCGACGCCGGTTACGACATCGCGGAGAGGGTCGCCGAGGAGCGCGGCGTCCGCGTCCCGATGCGCGAGGGCGCCGCCGACGAGTCCTCCGCGGCAGAGTTCCCCGCCGCCGGGTCCGCCCCCGCCGGGTCCGCCACCTCCACGACGGACGGCACCCCCGCGTGAGCCCCCGCACCCCGCACCCCGCGCCGCCCGCCCGCGAACCC
>NZ_WWJY01000125.1 GCF_009865405.1 Streptomyces sp. SID3212
AGCCGGAGGGCGGCGGTGCGCCCTTGCCCGCGGACCCCGCCACCGACCCCGCCGCCGTGGTGACCGGCGCGCCCCTCGGCGTCCACCGGCTCACCGCACGCGCCCCCGACGGCCGTACGGCCACCGTCACCCTGGTGGTCGCCCCCCATCAGGTGCCGCAGCCCCCGCCCCGTACCCACGGCTTCCTGGTGCAGCTCTACTCCCTGCTCTCCGAGCGCTCCTGGGGCATGGGCGACCTCGGCGACCTCGCCGAGCTGGCCGCCTGGTCGGGCCGTCATCTCGGTGCGGGCTTCGTCCAGATCAACCCGCTGCACGCCGCCGTCCCCGGCGACCCGACCGACCCCTCGCCGTACCGCCCCTCCTCGCGCCGCTTCCCCGACCCGGTCCATCTGCGGATCGAGGCCGTACCGGAGTACGCGTACGTACGCGGCGCGGACCGCGAACAGCTCGACGCCCTCGGCGAGAAGGCCGCCGCCCTGCGCGCGTCCGTCCTCGGCGAGGACGCGCTGATCGACCGCGACGCCGTATGGGCGCTCAAGCTCCCGGCCCTGGAGATCCTGGCGGCCGTCCCCCTCGGCCCCGGCCGCCGCGCCGAGTACGCCGACTTCCTCGCCGCCCAGGGGCAGGCCCTGGAGGACCACGCCACCTGGTACGCGCTCGCCGAGGCGCACGGCCCGCAGTGGCACGACTGGCCGGCCGG
>NZ_WWJY01001253.1 GCF_009865405.1 Streptomyces sp. SID3212
GCGCCCGGCTGCGGCGTCGCCCGCCGCGCGCCGTAACGGCGGTGCACCGCCTGCTTGGTGACCCCCAGCGCCGACCCCACCGCGTCCCAGGAGAAACCCAGCGAGCGGTCGAAGTCCACGGCCGCCGTCACCAGGGTCTCGACACTGTCGCGCAGCTCCTGCGCGAGGCGGACGGTCGGCGCGGGGGCTCTGCCGTAGACGACGAAACCCGTCGACGGGCCGGAGCGGCGCGGGCGGTAGACGTTCCCCAGCTGGGCGGTGAGGGTGCGCAGCGCGTCCACCTGACGCCTGACCCGCTCGATGTCCCGCACCAGGAGGTGCAGACTTGCCCGGGCTTGTGCGTCGTGGGTGGTGTGGTCGGCCATGAACAAGCCTCTCGAACCGGCGTTGAAAAGGATCCGGGCCGCACCGGTGCGGCCCGTGTAGGTCAATCTCCCTTGACAACGCGTAACCCGCCGTTGTGGTCACGCTGCGGGGGCGTATCCGCATATGCGCGGGGCGCGCGCCACGACGTACGCCCCCTCAGGCCCCCACCCCCGCCGCCGCATAGACTGGTGCGTCGCCCGCGCCCCGTACCGGCTGGTCACCGCGCGAGCGGCCCACCGCACCCGTCCGAGAGGCAGTCAGCCACCGATGAAGCTCGTCTTCGCCGGCACCCCCGAGGTCGCCGTACCCGCCCTGGACGCACTCCTCGCCTCGGGCAGGCACGAGGTCGCCGCCGTCGTGACCCGGCCCGACGCCCCGGCGGGACGCGGGCGCAGGCTGGTCGCCAGCCCGGTCGCCGAGCGCGCGGAGGAGGCCGGCATCGAGGTGCTCAAGCCCGCGAGACCCCGCGACGAGGACTTCCTCGCCCGGCTCCGGGAGATCGCCCCCGACTGCTGCCCGGTGGTCGCCTACGGCGCGCTGCTGCCCCGCGTCGCCCTCGACATCCCCGCCCACGGCTGGGTGAACCTCCACTTCTCGCTGCTGCCCGCCTGGCGCGGCGCCGCACCCGTTCAGCACGCCGTCATGGCCGGTGACGAGATGACCGGCGCGGCCACCTTCCAGATCGAGGAGGGGCTGGACTCGGGTCCGGTCTACGGGGTGATCACCGAGGCGGTACGGCCCACCGACACCAGCGGCGACCTGCTGACCCGCCTCGCCTTCGCCGGTTCGGGACTGCTCGCCGCGACCATGGACGGCATCGAGGACGGCACCCTCAAGCCCCGCCCGCAGCCCGCCGAGGGCATCACGCTCGCCCCGAAGCTGACCGTCGAGGACGCGCGTGTCGACTGGGGGGCGCCCGCGCTGCGCGTCGACCGGGTCGTCCGCGCCTGCACCCCCGCCCCCGGCGCCTGGACGGTGTTCCGCGGCGAGCGGCTCAAGCTGATCCAGCTGGGGCTGTTCCCCGGCCGTACGGAACTGGCCCCCGGCGAGCTGGCCGTGGGCAAGAACAGCGTGCACGCGGGGACCGGTTCGCACGACGTCGAGCTGCTCTGGGTCCAGCCGCAGGGCAAGAAGCCGATGCGCGCCGCCGACTGGGCCCGCGGGGTACGGATCGCCCCGGGCGAACGGCTGGGCGCCGCCGACGTAGGCTGAGAGGGATCGACTCTTCCTCACCGCGGAGCACCTTTGAACGAGCAGGCCCGTCGCCGTCCCGCCACCCCGTACCGCCGCCCCAAGAAGGATCCCGTGCGGATGCTCGCCTTCGAGGCGCTGCGGGCGGTGGACGAACGGGACGCCTACGCGAACCTCGTTCTGCCGCCCCTTCTCAAGAAGGCGAGAGAGAACAAGGAGTTCGAGACCCGCGACGCGGCCCTCGCCACCGAGCTGGTGTACGGGACGCTGCGCCGCCAGGGCACGTACGACGCGATCATCTCCGCGTGCATCGACCGGCCGCTGCGCGAGGTCGACCCGCCGGTCCTGGACGTGCTGGCCCTCGGCGCCCACCAGCTCCTGGGCACCCGCATCCCCACGCACGCCGCCGTCTCCGCCAGTGTCGAGCTGGCCCGGGTGGTGCTCGGCGACGGACGCGCGCGGTTCGTGAACGCCGTCCTGCGGAAGATCTCGCAGCACGACCTGGACTCCTGGCTCCAGCAGGTCGCCCCGTCGTACGACCAGGACCCCGAGGACCATCTCGCGGTGGTCCACTCCCACCCCCGCTGGGTGGTCTCCGCGCTGTGGGACGCGCTGGGCGGCGGCCGTGCCGGCATCGAGGATCTGCTCGAAGCGGACAACGAACGCCCCGAGGTGACGCTCGTCGCCCGCCCCGGCCGCTCCACCACCGCCGAACTGCTCGAAGCGGTCGGTGAGGACTCCGCGCTGCCGGGCCGCTGGTCGCCCTACGCGGTACGGCTGGCCGAGGGCGGCGAGCCCGGAGCGCTGGACGCGGTACGGGACGGCCGGGCAGGCGTCCAGGACGAGGGCAGCCAACTGGTCGCGGCGGCCGTGGCCAACGCCCCGCTCGACGGCCAGGATG
>NZ_WWJY01001254.1 GCF_009865405.1 Streptomyces sp. SID3212
GCATGGCCGGCGCGCGCAGCGCCGTCACCGCCGACGGCCACGCCGCCACCGAGTAACGGGCACACGGCCGGGCCGTGGGCGGGGCGAACTCCCCGTCCACGGCCCGCCACCGGGGGCCGGTCCGGGCCGATCTGGACGCCCAGGCCACCGGAGGGAATGCCTCCGCTCGGGCTTCGCTCCTGCTTTGCCATCTAATGCCACTTTTGAACTCGGGCGCCATGGCTGCGCCCGGAGCCTCTTGACCGGTAGGCTTTCCGTGTGATCTTCAAGCGCATCGGTAACGGGCGGCCGTATCCCGACCACGGCCGGGAAAGCACCCGGCAGTGGGCGGATGTCGCGCCGCGCCCGGTCCGCCTCGATCAGCTCGTGACCACGAAGGGTCAGCTGGACCTGGAGACGTTGCTCGCCGAGGACTCCACCTTCTACGGAGACCTGTTCGCGCATGTCGTGAAGTGGCAGGGCGATCTCTACCTGGAGGACGGACTGCACCGTGCCGTCCGCGCCGCCCTCCAGCAGCGGCAGGTGCTGCACGCCCGCGTCCTGGAGCTCGATCTCGGCTGAGCGGGTCCGGGAGAGTGACGGACTGAGCCTTTCGGGCCCATTCCTCACCCCGACCGCCCAACCCGTTGATCATTTAGTAGGAATCACCACCGGCGCCCACTACGCTGCGCCCATGAGCATGCTCACTCCCCCCGGCATGGGCGGAAAGTACCGCATCACGGGGAACAAGTACCCGCGGATGCGCCGCCCTCGGCGCCGCCACAGGATCGTGCTCGCGGCCGTCGCGTCCGTTGTTGCCCTCGGCCTGGCCGGCTGGGGAACCTCGCAGCTCATCGACGTCTTCACGGTCGACGGCAAGAAGACCACCGCCGCGAAGACGCCCGACTGCAAGCCCTCCGCGGCACCCGCCAAGGTGCTGCCGAAGCCCGGCCAGATCAAGGTCAACGTCTACAACGCGACCCCGCGGGGCGGTCTCGCCAAGACCACCGCCGACGAGCTCAAGAAGCGGGGCTTCGTCATCGGCAAGGTGGGCAACGCGCCCGCCGCCTACGACAAGAAGGTCCGGGGCGCCGGGATACTGCTGGGCGCCCCCACCGCCGCGGACGGCCCCCTCACCGTTCTCGGCACCCAGCTGAGGGGGGCCACGCCGAAGACCGACACCCGCAGGACCAGGGACGTCGACCTGATCCTCGGCACGGGGTTCAAGAAGCTGAACGTCCAGCGCGAGGCGGACCAGGCGCTGGCAACCCTGTCGAAGCCCGCCCCCCAGCCGGCCTGCGGCGGCCTGGGCGCATCGCGCAAGAGCTGACGCCCCTACCCGTACCGCCGCTCTTCACCGCCGTACGTACCGCCACTCTCCCGTCCCCGGGCGGGGCACTTCCACCGCCCCGCCCGGCGACGGACAGAACCGTCGGTCGCTCGCCCGTACCGCCCCAGGACAGGCCCTAGCCGGCCAGTCCGTACATCCGGTCGCCCGCGTCGCCGAGCCCCGGGACGATGTAGCCGTTCTCGTTGAGGCGCTCGTCGACGGCCGCGGTGACGACCGTGACCGGCGCGCCCGCCAGCTCGCGCTCCATGACCTCGACGCCCTCGGGCGCCGCGAGGAGCACGACGGCCGTCACGTCGTCCGCGCCGCGCTTGATCAGCTCACGGATCGCCGCGACAAGCGTGCCGCCGGTGGCCAGCATCGGGTCCAGTACGTACACCTGCCGGCCCGAGAGGTCCTCGGGCATCCGGCTCGCGTACGTGGACGCCTGGAGCGTCTCCTCGTTGCGGATCATCCCGAGGAAGCCCACCTCGGCGGTCGGCAGCAGCCGCACCATGCCGTCGAGCATGCCCAGCCCGGCCCGCAGGATCGGGACGACCAGCGGCCGGGGGTGGGAGAGCCGCACACCGGTCGTGGCGGTCACCGGGGTCTCGATGTCGACCTGTTCGGTACGCACATCCCGGGTGGCCTCGTACGCGAGCAGGGTGACCAGCTCGTCCGCGAGACGCCGAAAGGTCGGGGAGTCGGTGCGCAGGTCGCGCAACGTGGTGAGTTTGTGCGCCACCAGGGGGTGGTCGACAACAAGAATCCGCATGGCGACCACAGTAACCGGAGGCCAAGGCACTACGGCCTGCCACCGACCGCCGAAGCTCCCGGCCGAACCGGTGGCATCAACCCGGGGCGGGGAGGGAAGGTGGATGGAGGTCATGAAGAGTCGGGAGACACATCCATCAGTGGGATGGTGAGGCGACCGTGCCGGACAGGGACCAGCGACAAGCGGACGAGCAGCAGGCCTCGGACCTGGGCATACGGCCCCAGGGCGAACCGGACCGGGTGCAGGGCCCCGACCCCGGACAAGCCGCCGGCCGCGACCCGGCCCCCGACCCGCACCCCGACCCCGCCCCCGGCCTCG
>NZ_WWJY01001255.1 GCF_009865405.1 Streptomyces sp. SID3212
CCCCCCACCCCACCCGGCCAGACCTCCTCCCCCGACCCGAAGCTCCCGCCACCCCGCGTGAGCATGGACATCGCCCACGCGGTCGAGGGCGGCAGCCGCCGGGCCGTCAACATCACCATCGACGACGGCCCCGACCCCACCTGGACCCCGAGGATCCTCAAGATCCTCCGGGACAACGGGGTCCGGGCGACCTTCTGCATGATCGGCCCGCAGGCCGCCGCCCACCCCGGCCTGGTCAGGCGGGTGGTCGCCGACGGCCACCGGCTGTGCGACCACACCGTCACGCACAACACCGCGATGGACCACCGCTCGAAGCGCTACCAGAAGCGCCAGATCCTGACGGCTGCCGCGCAGATCACCCGGGCGTCCGGAGGTGTCGAACCGCTGTACTACCGGGCGCCGGGCGGCGCGTTCACCCCGTACAGCAGGCAGATCGCCGCGTCGGCGGGCATGCGCCCGCTGGGCTGGAACGTGGACACGAAGGACTACGAGGAGCCCGGCGTCCGCGCGATCCTGCACGCGGTGCGGCACGAGCTGGACAACGGCCCGACGATCCTCTTCCACGACGGCGGCGGCGACCGTTCCCAGACGGCGGCGGCGCTCAGGAAGCTGCTGCCGTGGCTGCGCCACCACGGATACGGCTTCGGCTTCCCGGTCCGCTGAGTGCGCCGACACCGTGAGCGCGCGAACGAGCCCCCCGTCATCAGTACGAAGCACGTCATCAGTACGGAGCAACGTGGGCAAAAACACGACGCGGCCCTCGTCACCCGGCCGTAAGGTGGCGGACATGCAGGTGATCCAGTCGACGAAGCTCGCCAATGTCTGTTACGAGATCCGGGGCCCGGTCCTGGAGGAGGCGACGCGGCTGGAGGCGGCGGGTCACCGCATCCTCAAGCTCAACACGGGGAATCCGGCGGCGTTCGGCTTCGAGTGCCCGCCCGAGATCCTGGAGGACATGCTCCGCAACCTCGGGGACGCGCACGGCTACGGCGACGCGAAGGGCCTGCTGTCCGCGCGGCGCGCGGTGATGCAGCACTACCAGACCAAGGGCATCGAGCTGGACGTCGAGGACATCTACCTCGGCAACGGCGTCTCCGAGCTGATCCAGATGTCGATGCAGGCGCTGCTGGACGACGGCGACGAGGTGCTCGTACCGGCGCCGGACTATCCGCTGTGGACGGCGAGCGTGTCGCTCGCCGGGGGCACGGCCGTGCACTACCGGTGCGACGAGCAGGCCGAATGGATGCCGGACCTCACCGACATCGAGCGCAAGATCACCGACCGCACGAAGGCGATCGTGATCATCAACCCGAACAACCCGACGGGTGCGGTGTACGGGGACGAGATGCTGGCGTCGCTGGCCGAGATCGCCCGCCGGCACAACCTGATCGTGTGCTCGGACGAGATCTACGACCGGATCCTGTACGACGGCGCCACGCACACCCCGACGGCGGCGATCGCGCCCGACCTGCTCACTCTCACCTTCAACGGGCTGTCGAAGAACTACCGCGTCGCCGGTTTCCGCTCCGGCTGGATGGCGGTGTGCGGCCCCAAGGCGCACGCCACGTCGTACATCGAGGGCCTGACGATCCTGGCCAACATGCGGCTCTGCGCCAACATGCCGTCGCAGCACGCGGTGGCGACGGCGCTCGGCGGCCGGCAGTCGATCCAGGACCTGGTCCTGCCGGGCGGCCGGATCCTGGAACAGCGGGACACGGCGTACGACCTTCTCACCCAGATCCCGGGCGTGACGTGCGTGAAGCCGAAGGGCGCGCTGTATCTCTTCCCGCGGCTGGACCCGAAGGTCTACAAGATCAAGGACGACCGGGAGATGGTCCTGGACCTCCTCCGCGCCGAAAAGATCATGGTGGTCCACGGCACAGGCTTCAACTGGCCGGAACCGGACCATTTCCGCATCGTGACCCTCCCGACCACCCAGGACCTGACGGACGCGGTAACGCGCATCGGTAACTTCCTGGACGGCTACTCGCAGCCGTAGCCCGGAGTCCTCTCCCTCCGATCCCGACGGGGCTCAACTTTAGACCGGTTCCAATGTAGGATGGTTTCCTGACGCCGCCAGGAGGCCATCTCATGTACGAACCGATCCGCGCCAAGTCGGTCCACACGATGGCCGACGCCGACTTCCCCCACCGCAGCCGGGAGGAAGAGCTGGACATCCAGCTGGCCGGCCACCTCGCGGCGCTGCTCGCCGTGACCGACGAGCTGGGGCTGGACGAGGCGGGTGGGAGCATCGCGCGGCAGATAGAGCGGCTGCGGGGTGCGGCGCCCGTGCGACTGTCCCCCGCCGCGACCCGTACGGCGGACGACGCGGACGCCGATTCCCCGGCGCATCTCGCGGACACCGACCGCGCCGAGCTGCACGCCCGCGCGCTCGCTCTCGCGGGCCGCGCCCTGGTGGTCGCGGCCT